>NZ_CABTXF010000016.1 GCF_902488755.1 uncultured Murdochiella sp.
ATGAGGCTTACGAGAGGCTTAGAAATAACGTTGGTCGCGTCCAATCGGCCGCCCATGCCAACTTCCAAAACCACCAAATCCACTTCTGCTTCCCGAAAGCAGAGAAACGCCAGCGCCGTTTCCAACTCAAACTGACTGGGCAGATTCGCCCCGTCCTTTTTCATCTCTTCCACTGCTTGTTGAATACGAATCGTTTGGCGAATGATAGCCTCATCTGCAATGGGAACATTATTGATTTGAATGCGCTCATTAAAGCGTTCCAGCGCCGGTGAGGTGTAAAGTCCCACGCGATAACCGGCTTCCATCAGTATGGTCGATAAAAAAGCGGATGTTGACCCCTTTCCATTCGTTCCGGCGACGTGAAGATAGGTCAATTCGTTTTGTGGGTCATCTAAGCGATGTAAGAGATCGCGAACGGTATCTAAACCTAATTTCACACCGAACTTAGCCTGTTGTTCATAAAAGGCAATACTCTCTTCAATGGTCATTTTTACCTCTCTGTTCTCTCTTCTTGTCCCTTCTTCTAAACGTGCGAAAATGCTGATTAGAAGCCGGGAAGAAAACTCATCTGATTGCTCTCGGCAAGATCATTTAACAGACCGTGATCCACAAGCGATTGAAAAGCGCTTCGCGGAATTTTCGTGCGCTCTTTGAAATCGGATCGGGAAAGGAATTCGCCCTCTGCTATCGCCGCTTTGATGGCTTCGGCATTGCTTTCTGATACATCATCCATCGCCGCCAAAGGTGGTAAAACAGCGTCTGCTCCAGCTGTGCGAAATACCGTGGCATCCGAGGTCTCCCGGTCGAGTGCAGCAAAGGACAAACCACGAGCAAACATTTCTTCTATAATTTCCCATAATGCCCACTTACCCCCATCAATCGCCTCTCCTGCTTCTTTTTGAAGCTGTAATTCCTTCATACGAGTTTGGGCTTCTTCCAACGATGAAACAAGAAACGAAGAAGAAAACAGGCTTAAATGTTGCGTAAAATACGTCGCATAAAATGCCGCCGGTTGATGCACCTTAAACCAAGCAATACGATAACTCATCATGACATAGGCCGTGGCGTGCGATTTGGGAAACATGTACTTGATGCGCTGACACGAATCAATGTACCAATCGGGAATGTTATGTTCTTTCATGTGCTCTGCAACGCCTTCAGGCAGTCCCTTTCCTTTTCGTACAGACTCCATGGTTTTGAAGCTCTCCAATTTGTCCATACCCATGTGAATTAAAAAGTTCATGATATCGTCGCGCGTACATATTGCCTTTTTGAGCGTAGTCTTGCCATTACGGATCAGTTCTTCCGCATTATTGAGCCATACATCGGTACCGTGGGAAAGACCGGAGATGCGACAGAGTTCGCCAAAAGTTGTCGGCATGGTCTCTTTCAGCATTCCACGAACGAAAGACGTGCCAAATTCGGGAATGCCCAACGTCCCATCGTTACTGTTGGAATAAGGATGTGCCGCTTTTAGGGATTCTGTAGACCGGAAGAGGGACATGGTCTCGGCATCATCAAAGCGAATGGTAAGCGGATTAATGCCCGTCATTTCCTCCAGTTGACGAATAATGGTCGGGCTGGTATGTCCCAGTTCATCCAATTTGAGCAGGCAATGATCTAAGTTGTTGTAGCTAAAATGCGTCGTGCGCACATCACTTTTCACGTCGTCCGCCGGATACTGGATGGGCGTAACATCCGTAATGTCCATCTGCTTTGGCACAATCATCAGACCGCCTGCATGTTGCCCCGTTGTGCGTTTCGTCCCTTCCATGGTGTGTTGCAAGGCGCGGATACGCGCAGCGGAAAGATGCTTCTCTTCTTCCGGCACATACGGTTGCTCCAGGTATTTCCGAATAAACCCATAGGCTGTTTTTTCCTGAATACCGGAAATCGTTCCGGCACGAAACACTTTTCCTTCTCCAAAAAGCTCTTCGGTATATTTATGAATGGTGGGCATATATACACCGGCAAAATTCAAGTCGATATCCGGTTCTTTATCCCCGTTAAAACCCAAGAACACTTCAAAAGGAATCGTATGTCCGTCGCGATCCATCGGGGTATTGCAGTGCGGACATTTTTTAGGCGGCAAGTCAAAGCCGGACTCTACCGATCCATCTTCAATAAATTCACTGTGTTGACAATGCGGACAAACATAGTGCGGCACTAAAGGATTGACTTCGGTAATATCGGCCATCGTTGCCACAAAGGAACTGCCAACGGAGCCTCGTGAACCGACAAGATAGCCGTCACGGTTCGATTTTTGCACCAAGCGTCTCGCAATCACATAGAGTGAGGAATAGCCGTTGGAAATAATGGAGTTCAATTCCTTTTCCAGTCTTGCTCTAACCAGTTCCGGAAGAGGAGAACCATAGCGTTTTTCTGCATTGGTATACGACGAACTCCTAAGCTCCTCTGCCGCACCTTCCAGTTCCGGCGAATAGGTTTCGGAAGGAATGGGCGCAATCGGTTCAAATGTGTCCGCAAAACGGCGTGGAGCTTGCACGACAATTTCCTCCACCGTTTCCGACGGAAGAAAAGAAAATGCCTTCTTCATCTCATCGGTATTGAGCAAACGGAAGCGTCCGTTTTCATCAAAGTCTATATTGCGTTGATAATTCACCAAGATATTGCGCGCCAGGCGTTCCCCTTCATCCAAATAACTCGGTGTACCAATGGCGATGACCGGCTTATTCTGCGCTATTCCCAGTGCCAATATACGCCGGATAATATCCTGCATGTGCGCTTCATCCGCCACCAGTTCTCGACGCACAGCGCTCGGCGTAAAACATGGCGGCTGCACGACAAATACATCTGCTTCTCGCGTGATGTCTTCAATATAATCTTTCGGCATATCCTCGGCGATCGCCTCAAACAGTTTAGAGCCAATGAAGCCGGAGGCGGTAAGCAGACCTTCTTTCTTTTCCCGTAATACCTTTTCGGGAAGACCGGGACGACCGTAATCAAAATAGTGAATATTAGCGTCGGATATCAGCTCATAAAGATGTTTTAACCCGCTCTGTTTGGGGCAATACACGAGAAGCTCCGACTCACGATGACGAGAAAGCGGATACGTCGAGGGAGTACGGTTGATATCCTCAAGCGAAATGCCTAACTTTTGCCATTCTTTCCAGAGGGTAAGAAAGGCAGCGCCTGTTGCTGTGGCATCATCTATCGCGCGGTGATGATGAAATTGCGGAACATGCAACTCTTTCGTAATGGTGTCCAGTTTATGGTTCTTCAGCTCCGGATGCAAGCAACGCGCAAGCCATAGGGTATCCATCCATACCGGCTGTAGAGGAAGCGCCAAGCGTTTCGCGTTTTCGCGGATAAAACCGACATCAAAACGGGCGTTATGCGCTACCCAAATACTGTCTTTAGCAAAATCCAAAAAGCGCGGAAGAACCTCCTCAATGGTCGAGGCACCCGCAACCATTGCATCTGTGATGGACGTTAACGCGGTAATTCGTTCAGGAATCGATCGTTTGGGATTCACAAAGGCCGAAAATTCCCCAACCTTTTGTCCCCCCTCGTAACGAACGGCGCCGATTTCAATAATCGCCTCGCTATAGCGAGAAAAGCCAGTCGTCTCCAAGTCAAATACCGTAAAGGCCTCCGGATTTTGCGGAAGAGGCACACGATAGGGATTGGACAGAATGTCCAGCTCATCGTCGAGTATTTTCGACTGTACGCCATATAGAACCTTGATCCCCGTCCCCTTCACCGCTTTGGCGATTAATGGATACGCTTGAAGAGAACCTACATCGGTGATTCCTACCGCATCGTGTCCCCAAGCTGTCAGGCGCTTTATCAGGCTATCCGCATCAATCGTTCCTTCCATCATGCTCATTTGGGTATGCACAGCACACTCAATGCGCTTTTCCTCAGCAGGATCTCGCGGAGGAACTTCTTCTTCGACACGCCCGCCATTCGTCAAAAAAAGCAGCTGATTGGCGTACGTATCAAATTGCAATTGACCACGAACGCAAACATAATTTCCTTTTTTAAGAACCGCACGCACACTGTCGGCTTCTTTCTCCTTGGCAAATACCTTCCCACTGAGAGCGCCACCTTCCGTAGAAAAAAGATCATATCGAAAAATGAAACTTCCGGATTTGGTCGGTATTTCTTCTACATTCTGCACCGTCCCCATCGTCATGATTTTGTTATTGCCCTGCGTGACTTCTGCCAAGGCAACAAGATCCTCTTTTTTGGCAAAGCGTCCGAATTGCAAGGAGACTTTCTGTTTGTCCTCCCTCTTTTCTTCGCCTTGCGAAAGACAAATCGGCTCTTCATAAACAGGGCGAATAGAAGGAGTCGGTTTGTCCTCTTCGTGCCAGCATACTTCGACCTGTGTCTTATAGCGTTTTGTTAACGCTTGCGAAATGGCGTTTATCTCCTCCGCAGAGGGCATTTCCCCGACAAAAAGAAAGCGCACCAAAGAAGATGCGGAATCATACTGTACTTCGTGTAAGGGATAGTCCGCAAAACAAGCTTCCGACTCGCCGGAAAGATTCAACAGGGCATAGAGTTGCATGTCAGTTCTCCATCTGTTCGATTTCATCAAGCAACGCATCCAAAAGATGCTCTTCCGGAACCTGCCGAATGACCTTCCCTTTTTTGAAAAGAACGCCGCTACCGTTATTGCCGGCAATGCCGATATCGGCTTCTCTGGCTTCACCGGGGCCATTTACCGGGCAACCCATAATAGCAACGCGCAAATTTTTATGTTGCAAAGCCAACGCTTTTTCCGCTTGAGCTACTAATGTTACCAAATCGATCTTTGTGCGCGCACACGTCGGACAGGAAATCAACTCAACGCCCTCTTTTCGAATGCCAAGCACCTTCAGAATTTCGTTGCCTAATCGTACTTCTTCAACCGGATCGCCGGTTAACGATACACGAATGGTGTCGCCGATTCCGCGAAGCAGAAGCGCACCGATTCCCATAGCGGATTTTACCGTTCCGGTATAAACAGGTCCGGCTTCTGTTACACCAATATGTAGAGGGTAATCGGAAAGGGTCGAAAAAAGTTCATTGGCTTCCACCATGGTACGCACATCGCTCGCCTTAATGGAAACTTTCATCTGATCGTAGCCAAAATCTTCGATACGTCGCACTTCTTCCAAAGCACTGTAGACCAAGGACTCTACGTTCACACCATGATATTTTTCAATCATCTTTTGGTGAACGGAACCCGAATTGACGCCAATGCGAAGGGGAATCTTTTTGGCTTTGCAGGCATCCACCACCATCTTGACTTTCTCATCCTCTCCGATATTGCCCGGATTGATGCGAAGACAGTCACACCCGTACTCTACGGCATAGAGTGCCAGACGATAATCAAATTGAATATCTGCCACAAAAGGAATATGCGTGCGCTCTTTGATGACCGGAATGGCCTTTGCATCTTCGAGAGAATTGATCGCACTGCGCGAAATGGCACAGCCGGCATCTTCAAAGGCTCGTATTTGCGCCACAGTCGCCTCAATATCTTTTGTATCCGTATTGGTCATGGACTGCACACGGATTGGCGCATCGCCGCCAACCGCTACGTTGCCTACGAAAATTTGTTTTGTTTTTACACGCATGTGATTTCCCTTCTGTTGACAACCGTGGCGATTAGCTGTTCGCTTTCGCACAATCTGCAGGCGCACCATAGTTCATTTTGCATTTTTTAACAAACTACAGCAAACGAAGAATATCCTTAAACGAAACAAAAACAATCAAGCCAATAAAGAGGGCAAAACCAGCAATCTTTATGCCGTTTTCGACTTTCATGCTAAGCGGTTTTCCACGGAGCTTCTCGATGACAATGAGCCAAAGCGTAAATCCGTCTAAGGCCGGAATCGGCAAAAGATTAAAAAACGCCAAGTTGAGGGAGATATACCCCGTGAAGAATAAGAGGCGAGAAAAACCTTCTTGCGCTGCCTGTCCAATCATGCTGACCACTCCAATGGGACCAGAAAGTGCATTAAGAGAAAGCGCACCGGTAAACAGGCGCTGCAAAATGGTGAACAGCGAGAAAAAAGTCTCCCACAGCATCGACCAAGCCGCACCAAAAGCACCGAGAAAATCACTCTGTCGCTGCATGGTAATTCCCAACAGTACCTTTCCCTCTTCTTTTTCCGGTTGTACGGTAAAAATTTTCGATTCATTATCGCGGAGAACGCTTACCTGTACCGTCCGAGCATCTTCTCCATGTCGTTTCAGCAAATCGGTTAATTCTTTAGACGATTGCACATTATCTCCGTTAATCGCCGTTATCCGGTCTCCTACCATCATGCCGGCATGCTCAGCAGGCGAATTTTTCGGAAAACTCTCCACTACAGGAATCGTAATGCCCTGCATCCCCAAAAACAACAAAAAGCAAAGATACGCAATCACCAAATTCATCAACGGACCAGCTAAAATGGTGAGAAAACGCTGACCGGGCTTTGCCTTGGAGAAGCTCGCTTCATCATCAGAGGCTTCTTCTTCGCCCTCCATCGCACAATATCCACCGAGCGGAAGCGCACGCAAAGAATACGTGGTTTCCCCTTTTTCTTTTTGCCAAAGCGCAGGTCCCATACCCACAGAAAACTCCAGCACGCGAATGCCTACCCATTTAGCAACCGAAAAATGGCCCAACTCATGAAAGACAATCACGATTAAAAATACCAATAAGGCAAGGATAATCGTCATAGTAACTCCTCAAAATCTCGTAACAAAACGCATCATCAGCCAAACTGTCGGCAAGGCAAACTGGACGGAATCAAAGCGATCCATAATGCCGCCATGCGCTTTTAGCAGCGTTCCAAAATCTTTAATGTTCATCTTTCGCTTCAATCGTGAGGCGAATAAGTCCCCCAATTGCGCAGATAACGAACCAACTGCAGCAATAAACACCAATTGTTGTATCGACAGAGCCGTAAAAAAGAGTGGACGGAAAAGAAGCGCCAGCGCAACCGCGCCCAATAAGCCTCCCACTGCCCCTTCTCTTGTTTTCTTCGGGCTAATGGAAGTTAACGGCGTCTTTCCAAAGCAAAATCCGCTGAAATACGCCATCGTATCGGTTCCCCAGGAAACGCAGATCACCAAAAGCAGACCATAGGGCATATTGGCAGGGAATAGCAGGGCAAAGGCGCTGAAAAAAGAGATGTATATCACCACAAAAAGGGTGAGGAACAAATCCTCAAATTCACGATACGGATGCACTACCGATAAAACAAAAAGGTACATAAAAAAAGCAACCGATCCGGCAACTAATAGTTCCGGCATACGCAAAAAGGCAAAGAGCTGAAAAAACGCATTCCCTATGACAGTGATCAATCGATTGCGTCCTTTGTTTTCAGGATCTAAGCAGGAAAAAAGCTCCAATATTTCCAGTGAACTGAGCAACAGTACAAAGACAAAAAGCAATTCATTCAATCGGGACAGAATGACCACTAAAGTGATCAACATAAGAATTGCACCGATGACAAATCGTTCTCTCAAGGTTTTCATCAAACACCTCCGAACCGTCTGTTGCGCGCAGCAAACCAACGAATCGCTTCATCCAAATCTTCCGGATGGAAATCCGGCCAAAGCGTATCCGTAAAATAGAATTCCGTATAAGCAAGCTGCCAAAGCATAAAATTCGACAGGCGCTTTTCCCCTCCCGTGCGAATCAACAAATCTACCGGGGGAAGTCCGGCAGTATCAAGATGGCTGTCAATCGCCTCCGCATCCAGCGCATCCACTGAAACGCCTTCAGCAATAGCGCGGCGTGCAGCACGAGCAATTTCATCTCGACCGCCGTAATTTAATCCGATGTTTACGATGACTCCCTCATTGTTTTCCGTTTGCTTTAACGCCATCTGTACACTCTGTCTTGTAGCAAAGGGAAGACGGCTGATATCTCCCATGACCCTCAAGCGAACATGACGCTGCATGAACTCATCGATATACACCTGAAAGAGACGAATCAAAAGGCGCATGAGTGCGCCCACCTCTTGATCCGATCGCTTCCAGTTTTCCGTTGAAAAGACATAAAGGCTCAATACCTCAATGCCCACTTCCTGCGCATAACGCAGAATTTTTACAATATTTTCCGCGCCGGCTTCGTGCCCTGCACTGCGTTCTTTGCCACGAGCGGTCGCCCATCTTCCATTTCCGTCCAGAATGATGGCGATATGTTTTGGCTTTTGCGCCATGCTTTTTCCCTTCTTTAAGGCGGATCAACCGCCGTTGAAAAAGACTAAATTTCCATCAATTCTTTTTCTTTTTCTTTGCCGATCTCATCCAACTCTTTAATGAACTGATCCGTTAACTTTTGCAGATCCTGCTCTTCGGTATGACGATCATCTTCGGAAAACTCTTTTTCCTTCTCTGCTTTTGCAATAGCTTCCATGCCATCACGACGAATGTTGCGTACTGCAACACGCGCCAACTCCAGACGCTTGTTCATTTCTTTAACCAGTTCCTTACGGCGCTCTTCCGTCAACGGCGGGAAGGGCAAACGAATGAGCTTTCCGTCATTGCTGGGGGTTATGCCAATATCCGATGCCAAAATCGCCTTTTCAATGAGCGGAATATTCTTACTGTCCCAAGGTTGAATGGTAATCATACGCGCTTCGGGAACGGTAATGGTCGCCGCATGGGCAATCGGTGTCTGTGCCCCGTAATATTCAAAGGTAATATCATCCAAAATCTTCGGATTGGCGCGCCCGGCACGAATCTTAGCTAAATCTTCGCGGAAAGATACGATCGCCTTTTCCATATCTTTTTTATATTCGTTCTGCTGATACATGTTTTTCTCCTTATCTCATCCGGTTATAATCGTGCCAATCGGTTCGCCTTTTGCTACCCGAACCATGTTTTCCGGCTCATCGATGCCGAATACAATAATAGGCATTTCATTTTCCATCGCCAGAGACGTAGCGGTTGAATCCATAACCGCAAGACGTCGCTGTAAAACCTCATCATAGGTCAGACGGTCAAATTTGACGGCATCTGAAAAGCGATTGGGGTCTTTGTCGTAAACGCCATCCGTTCCTTTTTTGCCGATTAAGATGCAATCTGCATCAATCTCGCAAGCGCGCAGGGCAGCAGTGGTGTCCGTGGAAAAATACGGTAGACCGGTGCCCGCTCCGAAGATGACAATTCGTCCCTTTTCAATATGACGCATGGCTCGGCGCCGAATATACGGTTCAGCAATTTCCTGCATCTGAATTGCCGTCTGCACACGCGTCTCGACGCCAATGGCTTCGAGAGCGGCTTGTACACGCAAGGCATTTATCACCGTACCAAGCATTCCCATGTGATCGGATTGCGCGCGTTCAATGGAACCAGAACTGCGTCCGCGCCAGAAATTTCCGCCGCCAACAACGATGGCAATCTCAAAGCCAAGGTCATGCACGCCTTTTATGGCGGCACAGATGCGATCCACCGTAGCATCGTCAAGACCATTGCGTGCGTCTCCGGCAAGAGCTTCCCCGCTTAGCTTTAATACGATCCTCTTGTAATTCAGCATAGTCACCTCCGTCTGCTTACAATTTTACATGGGATGAGAACGTTTTTCAAATCTCTCTGCGCATAAAAAAAGAGCGAAGAGAAAACTCTCTTCGCTCCTCAGTAAATGCCTTACATACCGGCTTGTTTCGCTACTTCTTCCGCGAAATTGTCCTGTCTCTTCTCTAAGCCTTCGCCGACTTCATAGCGGATGAAACGACGAACCACGATGTTTTCGCCGATCTTGCTCACTAATGCTTGGCGAACCTGCTCCACCGTTTTATCGGTCTGGAGAATGTGCTTCATATCCATGAGGCAAATCTCTTCAAAGAATTTATTCATGCGGCCTTCAACTTTTTTCTCCGCCACAAACTTTTTCTTATCTTCCGGCATATTGGCAGGACTTTCATTCATTGCCTGCTGAACCAGTATTTCGCGTTCATGCGCCACTTCTTCTTCGGGTACATCTTCGCGACGAACATATTTCGGATTCATCGATGCAACCTGCATACAGACGTATTTCACAAATTCCTGGAAATCAGCGTTCTTCGCCGCAAAATCCGTTTCGGTGTTGACTTCTGCCAATACGCCGATACGTCCCTGATGCACATAGGAACCGATCGTGCCTTCGGCAGCAATGCGATTGCTCTTTTTCAGCGACTTGGCTTCACCTCTCTCACGCAGGATGTCAATCGCCTTTTCTTTATTTCCTTCTGCTTCCTGCAAGGCTTTTTTGGCTTCCATCATTCCTACGCCGGTTAAGTCGCGTAATTCCTTTACTTGTGCTGCTTTGATTTCCATGACTCCCCCTTATTCCTGCTCTTCGGCTTCTTCAACGGTCTCCGACTCGTTCTCGGTTACTTCCGTTGCTTCTTCTGAAACCGTCGTCTCGTTTTTATCCTGTTCATCTTCCATCTGCTCGCCCTGACGACCTTCGATAACCGCTTCCGCCATGACCGAGGTAATCAATTTGACCGAGCGAATCGCATCGTCATTTCCGGGAATGGGATAATCCACCTCGTCCGGGTCGGCATTGGTATCCAAAATAGCAACGACCGGAATATGCAGTTTCTTTGCTTCATTGATAGCAATGGCTTCCTTCTTGGGATCTACAACATAGAGAAGATCCGGCAGACCGTTCATGTCTTTAATTCCGCCGAGGAAGCGATCTAAGCGCTCCGCTTCATGCTGCAGCTGCGCAACTTCCTTTTTCAGCAGCAAATCAAAGGTGCCGTCTTCTGCCATGCTGTTCAATTTCTCTAAGCGCTCAATGCTCTTCTTAATGGTCTGGTAATTGGTAAGCATACCACCCAGCCAGCGCTGATTTACGTAATACATGTTGGCGCGTTTCGCCTGTTCTTCGACGGTGTCCTGCGCCTGTTTTTTCGTACCGACAAAAAGAATCTTTCCACCGTCGGCGGCAACTTCACGTACTTTATCGTAGGCTTCTTCAATAAGCCCTACCGTTTTGGATAAATCGATAATATGAATTCCATTGCGTTCCGTAAAAATATACGGCTTCATTTTCGGGTTCCAACGGCGTGTCTGATGACCGAAATGAACCCCTGCTTCCAACAAGCTTTTCATGGTTACTACTGACATACATTCCTCCTGTGTTTTTCCTCCGCCGATCTCAAATCCTGTGCGACCAATTTCTTGGCACACCGCACACAGATATTCCCTCGGCGTGTGACATTCCGATCAAGTATACAATATTGCCGTCTTCTTCGCAACGCTAAAGGCGTAAAAAGGTGCGTTTTCACCGTTATGCATGGTTGGGGCATTTTTCATTGTGACAATAAATGCGATCCTCATGACGATTCTTACGATGTAAAAGAAGATCACCGCAGATCGGGCACTTTTCCCCTGTCGGCGGATCCCAGGTGGCATAGTCGCACGATGGATATTGATTACAACTGTAAAAAACTTTCCCCCGTTTCGATATTTTCTCGACCAATTCCCCTTTTCCGCATTGCGGACAGGAAACGCCGGTGGTTTTCACAATACTCTTGGTAAACGTGCAGCTTGGAAAATTGGAACAGCCAATAAAATCCCCGTTTCTGCCATGTTTTATGATCAGCTTGCCGCCACACTCCGGACAAATCTCGCCCGTCTCTTCCACCGGCAATTTGTACCCGGTGTCATCTTCTTTTGCCTTTCGGAGATCTTTGGAAAAAACGGCATAGAACTCACCCATCAACGCGCGCCAGTCCACGTCTCCACCTGCTATGGCATCCAATCGTTCCTCCATCGTAGAGGTAAAGCCCTCGTTTATAATCTCGTTAAAATTCGCTTCGAGAAAAGCGTTGACTTTCTCTCCCAACGGTGTCGGTTGAAATTGTTTCTTTTCCATTTCTACATAGCCACGTGAAAGAATGGATTTAATGATGGCGGAATAGGTGCTTGGCCGACCGATGCCGTTCTTTTCAAGGGTTTGTACCAAGGAAGCCTCGGTATAGCGCGCCGGTGGCTGCGTAAAATGCTGTTGTTTTTCAATGCGCTTCGCCTCTACTTCCGCTCCTTCACACAGTTGCGGAAGCTGCACCTCTTTTGTGTTCACCGGCCAGACGGCCTGAAACCCTTCAAATTGCGGCTCGATTCCATTTACGCGAAAGAGATATTCTCCGGAAGAAAGATCTACCGTTGTCGACAAAAAAACAGCCGAAGCCATTTGAGAGGCAACCGCGCGGCGCCAAATGAGGTCATAGAGGCGAAATTGATCATTTGTAAGATCATCGTGTATGACTTGAGGAGCAAGCGTAACAGAAGCGGGACGAACCGCTTCATGCGCATCCTGTGCTTTGCGGTTCCCCCCATAAAGGATGCCCTTAGTTGCATATTTTTCACCGTAATTTTTGGTGACATACTCTTTTGTCTGTTCCACAAAACTATCTGCCAGTCTGGTCGAATCGGTACGCATATACGTTATTAAGCCGACTTGTCCCATACCATGAAGGGAAATGCCTTCATAGAGCTGCTGGGCAATCATCATGGTCTTCGAGGTCGAAAAACCGAGACGGCGATTCGCTTCTTGTTGCAGCGTGGAGGTTGTAAAAGGTGCGTAGGGCTTTTTGTTCCGCTTGCGCTTACTAACTTTGGTAACGACAAAAGGCGAAGATAAAGAGGAAATAAGCGCATCTGTAGACGCTTCATCTGCAAGCGAAATCTTATGGATTTTTCCGCCTTGCTTTTTCCCAACCAACTCCGAGGAAAAGGCAATGCGTTCCTCACGATGATGCGCATGAACGCTCCAGTACTCTTTAGGAACAAAGGCTCGAATTTCTCGCTCGCGGTCGACAATGAGCTTTAACGCAACAGATTGCACACGCCCTGCAGACAGCCCACCCTGTACTTTTTTCCAAAGTATGGGGGAAATCTGATACCCTACAATACGATCCATAATACGGCGCGCCTGCTGCGAATTTACTAAATCCATATCAATCGTACGTGGATGTGCCATGCCCTCTTTTACACCTTGCGGCGTAATTTCATGGAAACTCACGCGATTGGCATTTTCCGGATCTAAATCCAACAGCTGTGCCAAATGCCAAGAAATCGCTTCTCCTTCACGATCGGGGTCCGTCGCCAAATAGATATTGTCCGCCTTTTTGCTTTCTCGTTTTAATTCATTAATCGTGGAAGCCTTTCCGCGCACATTAATATATTTGGGTTCAAATTGATTCTCGATATCTACGCCAAACTGACTTTTCGGTAAATCGCGAAGATGGCCTTTGGAAGCCAGCACTTTATAATTTTTGCCGAGTATTTTGGAAATCGTCTTGGTTTTCGTCGGCGACTCGACAATGATTAGATTCTTGGTCATGTCAACCCTTCCTGCTATTGTGTTGCAAATTTCCCGTCGCTACGGCGACAGATTTTTCCTTTCATCTCCAATGCTGTTAAGCACATCCAGAGATCCGATACCGTAAGCGGAACCATACGCGAAAGCTCATCCGCTCCGCACGGTGCCAGTCGAAGCCTATCATATATAGCGCCTTCCATCGCTGTCAATGCCTCTTTGACCTTTTTCGCTTCGCTCAAGGGTTTTGGCTTCCAGTCATAAGCACTTATAATATCGTCGATGCCGGTCACCAGCGTTGCGCCGCGACGAATCTGTTCATTTGTTCCTTCGCTCAGCTTTTGCTGAATATTTCCCGGTACACAAAATACGTTTTTTCCCTGCTCCGAAGCGCAATTGACGGTAATCATCGTTCCGGATCGACGATTGGCTTCGATAACAAGAACACCGTCAGAAAGACCGGAGATCAGGCGATTTCGCTGCACAAAATGATAGGGAAGCGCACCTTCTCCGGGAGGATACTCAGAAAGTAGGCAGCCATTTTGAATGATTTTCTCCGCGAGACTTCGGTGCGAAGCCGGATAAACCGTATCAATGCCATTTCCCAAAACCGCTACCGTCGGAAACGAAGCCTGTAAAGCGGCGCGATGAGCAAGACTGTCAATCCCGTATGCCAAGCCGGAAATAACCACGATGCCGTTTCTTGCCAATCCGCCGGCAAAAAGGTTGGTGCAGGTAATCCCGTATGCACTCGGCTTTCGACTGCCGATTATAGCCAGACTAAATCCGGTTAACACCGAACAATCGCCTCGTCCGAAAAGCACATACGGAACCGGTTCTACATCACGGAGTTTATCAGGATAGGCATCATCAAAAAGCGTCAGTGCCCAAAAGCCCTTCGATTCTAATTCATGCCAGCGTTTCATCTGAACCGTCTCTTCGGGATGCGTGAGAATAATGTCCTTTCGATACGTCTTCCCGCTTTTTCGTTCCAAGAATTCCGCGCCAGAAAGAAAAGCGCTGATTTGTGAAGAAGATAGTCCGCATAACGCCATATATAACAACTGCGTACGTGTGATGGAAATAGCGCGCTTTTTCATCGCTTCCATCGCCGCTACACCGTCCATGGTTCCCCCTCCAAGGTAAAGGCATTATGCAGAAGATGAATCTTTCCCCGGTCTAAGTAGACTTCGGCGATATCAAAAAGATAATATGCGTATGGTAAATACGAATGACAAAATAAATAGTATAACGCCGTCCGGCGAAGACGATGCCTTTTTCGAGCGCAAACCGCTTCCTGAGGAGCCGCATAGCGAACGTCGCTTCTCGCTTTGACTTCAATAAAATGAAGCGTACCGTCTTTTGCGGCAATCAGGTCAATTTCACCTTGGCGACTGCGAAAGTTGCGTTGCAAAATGGTGTAACCCAGTGCGACATAGAGACGCGCGACTGCTTCTTCCGCTTCTCTGCCGAGACAATACGCAGAAGAGGGATCTGTATCTCTACCGGTTTTCGTATAACAATCAGAAGTTGTCCTTTTCGTCCGAGTTGAATGCTGAGGTGACATGGGACAACGATAAATGCGCCTCGTTGTTTTTTTCATACCGATCCTTTCCATGTAGAAAGCTCCGGCGATGAATGGGCAAAACACCAAAACGGCGTATGGCGGCATAATGCGCCTTCGTTCCATATCCCTTATGCGCAGCAAAGCCGTACTCGGGATATTGGGCATCGTAGGCACACATCATGCGGTCCCGCATCACTTTGGCAATAATGGAAGCACAGCTGATGGCATAGATACGGTCATCGCCATGCACAATGCTGATCTGTTCCACGTCGGTATCGATATGCTCCGCATCGACGAGAACCAAATCCGGCACGACGCATTGTCCCTCTTTCGACTTTAGGGATAATAGTGCCTCACGCATCGCCTGCAAGGTGGCTTGACGAATGTTGATTTCATCAATCACTCGTTCATCACTTTGTCCGATTCCCCAAGCAATGCAGTGTTCTAAAATAACATCAAAAAGCTGTTCTCTCTTTTTTTCGGACAGCTTTTTGGAATCACGAACACCATCGATTTTTTCCCCGTGCGGCATGATTATAGCACAGGCAACCACGGGTCCCGCCAGCGGTCCCCGTCCCACTTCATCGATTCCGCATACCAAGTTCGTTTCACCGATTCGCACTTGAAGCGCCGCTAATTCCTCTTCTGTCCACGTGTCTCTCATTCGTCAATCCTCATTCTTTTCCGTAAGTAATGCTTTTTCCAATGTAAGACGACCAAAACGAAGCTTACGAAAATCATCCAAAAGAATAGCGGCCGTTCGTGTATAATCCGTTTCTCCCCCGCGCAAAAGAGAACCCGTATAGCGTGCAATCGCCTCCATGATCACAAGCGTCTCTCCGGAACAATCGGCTTGCGACAAAGAATAGCGAGAAGCTACTGCTTCCGGGGCTTGTTCTTGCAATAAAGTAAGAAGCGCATAGCCGATATCCTGCAAAGGAAGAATATCGTCCCGAATCGCTCCCGTGAAAGCGAGATAAAGCGCCTGTCGTTCCATGAGCTTTTTGGGCAAAATGCCCGGAGTATCCAATAGCAGTAGGTCCGCATCGGTCTTTATCCATTGCTGACTTTTTGTAAAACCGGGACGATCTCCCACCGCTGCTGAACGCCTTCCGCTCATGGCATTGATAAATGTCGATTTTCCGGAATTGGGAATCCCATAAACCATCATTCGAATTTCACGATTAATGCGCGATTGTTCTCTTCGTTTGTTTTGTTCTTCGGAAAGCAAATCGGCTGCGTAGGAATATAGCTCTTTTGCAGGGCGTTCATGCAAGGTATTGACGGCAATAGCGGTCTGCCCTTTTTGTCGAAGGACGCGGATCCATTTTTCCGTCTCTACGGGATCTGCCATATCTTTTTTATTCAGAATGACGATCCGTTTCTTTTTTGCTGTAAGCCGCCGCAGTTCCTCATTTGTGCTGGATAACGGAATGCGCGCATCACGGATTTCGCAGCATAGATCCACCAGAGAAAGCCTCCTCTGTATTTCATCAGTGGCTTTTTTCATGTGACCGGGAAACCAGTTTATGCTCATAACACCTCCAAAAAAAGCTCGCCGAGTCGTAACGACCGGCGAGCCTGATAACGATTAATAGTTGGTCTTTTCTTTGACCTTCGCCGCTTTACCTACGCGGCTGCGCAGGTAGTTGAGTTTTGCGCGACGAACCTTACCTTTGCGGGTAACTTCAATTTTCTCTACGCGCGGAGAATGTACTAAGAACACACGCTCTACGCCAACACCGTAGCTCAAACGACGAACCGTAAAGGTTTCGTTCGTGCTTCCGCCTTCACGCTGAATTACGGTACCTTCAAAAACCTGAATACGCTCGCGGCTGCCTTCTTTAATGCGATAATGTACGCGCACCGTATCACCGACACGAAATGCCGGCAAATCCGTTTTCGCCTGTGCCTGTTCCAGTTGTTTAATGTAATCCATCGATTCCTCCTTCATCCCCGAATTTACGAAGATAGCGTTCGTATAAATCCGGTCGTTTCCGTTTCGTATTGTCCAACGCATTTCTCATTCGCCAAGCAGCAATCGCTTGGTGATTTCCGCTAAGCAGAACGTCTGGCACTTCGTGCCCGTGAAAGTTTCGCGGTTTGGTATATTCATCATATTGCAGCAGAAGATGAGCATGGGAGTCGCTTGCGGCACTCTCCGGATTGCCGAGGACATTATCCACCCAGCGCACCACCGTGTCCACTAAGACCATGGCAGGAAGTTCTCCACCGGTTAAAACATAATCGCCGATGGAAATCTCTTCATCCACGTAATGGTGGGTAATGCGAGCATCAATTCCTTCGTAATGACCGCAGAGAAGAACGAGATGTTCATATTGCGCAAGTTCGCACGCTTTATTCTGCGTAAGAACGCTTCCTTGCGGACTTAAAAAGACCACATGGGCTTTCGGTGTTCGTACCGCCTCCAGCGCATCATAGAGAACATCCGGTTTCATCAGCATTCCCGCAGCACCTCCGAAGACGGTGTCATCCACGCTTTTATGCCGATCTTTCGCATACTCGCGAATCTGATGCGCCTGCAAAGAAAGAATACCGCTGTCAAGCGCCCTGCCAATGACACCAAAGGAATGCAGAATTGAAAAAAGCTCCGGAAAAAGTGTTAAAATGTCGATCTTCATTCCATGCCCTCAATCAACGTCACCTGCATCCGCTTATTCTTTACATCCACCTGGCGAATAAACGACTTTACCGCAGGAAGAAGAATATCCTTCCCCTCTTCCGTTTGAATCCGATAGAGATCCTGTGCCGGATTTTCCACTACCTCCTGAAGCGTTCCCAAGAGAGAACCATCTGCGCGAAAAACTTGTATCCCCAAAAGATCCTTGACGTAATAGTGATCTTTTTTCGGTGTAGGAAGACGCTCTTCGTTCACAAGAAGGGTCTCGCCTACCAACTCTTGCGCTTCTTCTGCTGAGGCAATCTCCGCAAATTGAAGGTAACCAAAATGGTCTTGTACGCGGTACCGTGTAACGGTTAGTTCCCTGCCGGACGCGCACATCACTTTGCACCCTTGCGGAAAACGATCCGGACGTCCATCTGCCATGCGAACCTTGATTTCGCCCTTTAAGCCGCGTATGCGCAGCACTTCTGCCAGGACGATTCGTCCGTTACTCATGAATCAATATCCAGATTAACTTTGACGTTTTCTTTGATGGCGCAGGCCTTAAGCACCTGACGCATGGAATTGGCGATGCGCCCCTGCTTTCCAATCACCTTTCCCATATCATCGGGATGCACATGCAACGAAAGCGTAACAATTCCGTCGTTTTCTTCCTCCCGAATGGAGATCTCTTCCGGGTGATCCACCAGCCCATTCGCCATAGAAAATAGAAGCTCTTTCATCTTAAGCCTCGGTCGCTTCATCTTCAGCTTTTACTTCGTCCTTTTCCACCGTCGGCTCGTTAGCCGCTTCTTTTTCTTCATCTTTTTCTTTCTTAGTATCCGCAAAATCGACGACTTTCGCCTTCGGCTTGCGCTCTGTCGAAAGCCCGGAAGCGACGATGCCTTCTGCTTCCATTACGCCGTATTCACGGAACAGACGCTTAATAGTATCGGAAGGCTGTGCCCCATTGGCCATCCAAGTCTTCACCTTGTCTGCGTCCACACGGAACATACGCGGTTCCGAGATGGGATTATAAAATCCAATCTCTTCGATAAAGCGACCGTTGCGCGCGCGACGGGAATCCGCCACAACAATGCGGTAGAACGGTGCTTTTTTTGCTCCCAAACGTTTCATTCTGATTTTAACTGCCATTCTTTCCTCCTCATGTGTTCAATATTCAACTCGCTATTTCATAAACGGATTTTTCAATAGGGAATTGAAGCGTTTTTTACCCTTCTTAACTTGTTCCATTTTCTTCATCAATTTCTTGGAATCTTTGAATTGCTTAAGAAGGCGGTTAACCATGACCGGGTCATTGCCCGACCCTTTGGCAATGCGGGCGCGGCGGGAATTGGAGATGATGTCCGGTTTGCGTCTTTCCTCGTCGGTCATAGAGGAAAGGATGGCTTCGAGACGTTTAATTTGCTTATCATCAATATTTACACCCGCCAGTTGTTTGGCGTTTACGCCCGGAATGAGCTTGAGCAAATCCTCAAGCGGTCCCATATTTTGCATCTGTCGAAGCTGCTCGCGAAAGTCATTAAGATCATACTTTTGCGAACGCATTTTGGCTTCCAGCTCTTTGGCTTTTTCCTGATCCAGTGCCGATTCCGCCTTCTCGATGAGCGTAAGCACATCTCCCATGCCGAGAATACGGCTAACTAAGCGGTCGGGATGAAACTCTTCCAATTGGTCGAGCTTTTCTCCCGTGCCGATGAGTTTTATCGGCTTATGGGTTACGGCACGAACCGAAAGCGCTGCGCCGCCACGCGCGTCACCGTCTAACTTGGAGAGTACTACGCCGGTAATATCTACTGCATCATTAAATGTCTTAGCAACATTTACGGCTTCCTGACCAGTCATCGCATCGACGACAAGAAGTACTTCCGTGACGGGAACCGCTTCTTTAATGCGTTGCAGCTCCTGCATCAGTTCTTCATCAATTTGCAGGCGTCCGGCAGTATCGATAATCAACGGATCATGTGCCGTTCGAACCGCTTCTTCGTAGGCACGTTTGGCAATCTCCACCGGGTCTACGTCGGCGCCTAAAGAAAACACCGGTGTCTCAACCTGTTCCCCCACCACTTGCAGCTGCTTAATCGCCGCCGGGCGGTATACATCGCAGGCGACAAGCATGGGTCTGCGCTGTTGCTTACGGAATAGATTGGCGAGTTTTGCCGCATGTGTCGTTTTTCCGGATCCCTGAAGACCGCACATCATAATGACTGTCGGTGCTTTCGGTGCCCTTCGCAACGCCATGTCTTCATCCGACATGAGCGTAACCAGCTCTTCTCGGACAATCTTGATGACCATTTGTCCTGGTGTGAGTGATTTCATCACATTTTCACCGACAGCGCGCTCTTTTACCTGTGCCACAAAATCTTTGACGACTTTGTAGTTGACATCGGCTTCCAGAAGCGCCAGGCGAATTTCACGCATGGCCTGATCAACGTCTTTTTGATCCAATTTTCCTTTTTTCGTCAGACGAGAAAACGTCTCTTGGAGGCGTTCGGCTAAATTGTCAAACATGTTTTCCTCCTTTCCTCGGAGTGAAACGTCGCTGAATAGGTTATAGATCGATTATCTACCGCAGCAGTGCAGAATCTTCTCTCGTATCGCGCGTGCGAGAAAGCGCGGCGGATAAACGGGTAAGGGCTTGACGAGCGCAGCTCGCTTCGTCTGCAGGCAGTGTGCGTATCGCATGTTCCAAAATCGGCAAGGCATCTTTTGCGCATTGTTCACTTTCGAGTATGCCTAAGTGTGTTTCAAAATAGGTCATCTTTTCTACTGCTCTCGAAAGTTGTGTGGATACCGCCTGTTTAGAGATTTCTCGCCATTCGGCAATCTCGGAGAGCGAGAGATCGTCATAATAATAGGCTTCACACAGCGCACGCTGCGTTTCTGTCAGCATAAAGCCATACACTTCATATAAAAGACCGATTTGTACCGCTTCTTCCATAATACCCTCACAAAAATAGCACCGTTCCACCGGAACAGTGCTATTCTACGCGCATTAGGTCTTGCTGTCAAGTATTTTTGTTTGACAGCTGAAAAGAAAAGCGGATAAGAGAAAAACTCTCTTTCGTTGTGTTTTTAAGAAAAAATCGCATCCACAAATGCTGCGGCATCGAAGGGGCGAAGATCCTGCATTTGTTCCCCTACGCCAATAAATTTCACCGGCACCTTCACCTCCAACTGCAAAGGAAAAACCACACCGCCTTTAGCCGTTCCGTCCAATTTAGTCAGCACTAAGCCGGTAATATCCGTAACTTCATTAAAAGCGCGCGCCTGTTGAATGGCATTCTGACCGGTTGTTGCGTCAAGGACAAGAAGCGTCTCCAAATGCGCTTCATGGTATTCGCGAGAAAGAATGCGATAGATCTTTTCCAGCTCCTGCATAAGATTCTTTTTATTATGCAAACGACCGGCTGTATCACAAATAAGCACATCCGTTCCTCGCGCCTTTGCCGCATGGATCCCGTCAAATACAACCGATGCCGGATCTGCTCCTTCTTCTCGCCGTACAATATCCACATCTGCCCGGTGAGACCATTCTTCCAGCTGATCTATCGCTGCCGCGCGGAAGGTATCCGCAGCAGCAAGCAATACAGATTTTCCCCGTCCTTTAAGATATGCCGCCAGTTTACCAATAGTGGTCGTTTTTCCTACACCATTTACACCGATTACGAGAATCACCATCGGATGGTCCGGCTCTTCACAGAGCGCGGCATGCAGATTGGACGCTAACAATTTTTCTTTTAGAATTTGCACCAAACGCTGACGCACTTTCTGCGGTTCACGGATATGCTCTTCTGCTACGGCATCTCGAAGGGTATCAATAACATCCATCGATGTTTCAAATCCCATATCAGCGGATACCAGAGCTTCTTCAATTTCCTCAAATAGATCGTCATCAATTGTTGCACGACCGTTGAACAGATTGTCCAGTGCTCCCCCAAGACTGTCTCTTGTCTTTTGTAATCCCTGTTTCAAAAAATCGAAAAAACCCATATTCCTCTTCTCCTCTATCTTTCCGTATACGCCTACGCATCGACGCTTCGTTCTTCTGTTTCGTCTTCGAAGTCGGCGAAGCGCAAAGATACAATTCGAGAAAGACCGTTTTGCATCGTTACCCCATAGAGCGTCTCGGCAAGCTGCATGGTCGACTTGCGATGCGTAATCACAATAAACTGGGTTTCATGGCAAATGCTTTGTAAATATTCCACATAGCGCCCGATATTCGCTTCGTCAAGCGACGCATCGATTTCATCCAATATGCAAAACGGCGTCGGATGAATGGAGAAAATCGCAAAAAGCAAAGCAAGTGCCGTCATGGAACGTTCTCCGCCGGAAAGAAGGTTCAAGCTCTGTAATTTCTTTCCGGGGGGCTGCGCTTCAATTTCTACTCCGCAAGTCAGTACATCTTCCCCATCCAGACGCAAATGCGCCTGGCCACCGTGAAAGAGCAGTTGAAAAATGCGATTATACTCTTCATTCATGCGGCGAAAGCTTTCGGTGAACATGCTCTCCATCGTCGCATCCAAATCTCGAATCAACTCCTGAATGTCTTTGCGTGACTTGCTTAAATCCGTCATCTGCTGTTTCAGGAAATCCAGTTCCTCCTGCATTTCCTGATATTGCTCAATCGCTTCGACATTGAAATATCCAATCTTGGAGAGTTGTTCGCGAATTTCACGAACCTGTTTTCGCGAAGTATCAATCGGCACCAACTGGGCAAGGCGCTCTCTCACCATCTCCTCGCTGAGATCGTATTGTAGACGGTAGTCTTCCAACCACTGATTGCGTTGCGTTTCTTTTTGCTCTTTTTCCATTTGTAGACGGAAGAGCTGATTATTTTCCTCCTGTAGGCGTTCCGCCGTTTTTTGGCGAAGCTGCATACATTTTTCCGCCTGCTCATGCTGCGAATGGTATTCTTTCTCGAGTGCTTCCCATTGACGAAGCGCTTCTTCGCTTTCCTTCTGTGCACTCTTCTTCTTTTCTTCTGCTTCCTGAATTTGCTTTTGACTGCTTTCCAAAATGCGCCGTGCTTCTTCTTTTTGTTCCTCACGAAGTGCGTCATCATGAGAAAAAGCATCTGCCTTTTCTCGATTTTCTTTTAGCCGCTCGGAAAGAGCCTGAAGATCCCGTGTTAAGTACTCGCGCTGGTGGCGAAGAACCGCTTGCTCTTTTTCTTTTCCCTGTATTACTTTGCGCGATTCTTCTTCCTGCTCCTGCAAAGAACGCAAGAGACGAATCGCTTCTTCTTCCTGCGCTTTTAGCGTCGTTTCTTCCTCGGCAACTTCTTCGGGAAGGGTATCGATCGTTTTCGCTAAAAGGCTCTTCGCACCTTCCTGTTCACGCATTTTCGCGGCGAGAGTCATACGAGCGGATTCCAATGTTTCCCGCAAACGCCGTTCTTCCTCCTGCTCCTTTTGCAAACGAGAAAGAAGATTTTCTCGCTCTTTCATCGCCGCTTCACGCCTGGTTTGCGTGTCTTTCCACTTCTCTTCAACTTCAATCAGTTTCCGCTCTTCCTCCAATAGGCTGTTTTGCAGCGCTGTAAGCTCTTTATCTCGGTTGATGAGGGAGGCGGCATTACGTCTGTGGACAATCCCACCAACCATAGACCCCCAGGTATTTACCACATCGCCTTCTAAGGAAATGACGCGATTGTGGTCTTTTTCACGATGTGAAAGGCGAAGCGCGTCATCAATGGTCTCAACAAAGGTAGTACGCCCTAAAAAATGGGTGATAATCGCTTTTAACCGGTTATCGTATTCCACAGCTTCCGTTCCGTTGCAAAGTGCTTCTTTTGCATCCGAAACCATGGGAGAGGCATAAGCAATACGATCGAGTGGAAGAAACGTGACACGGCCGAGCTTACGCTCTTTTAACAGAGCAATAAGCGCTTTGGCGTCCTTTTCGCTTTCCACCACCACATTCTGCAAAGCACCGCCCAGAGCGACCTCCACCGCGGTTTCATACCCTTTTTTGACTTGAAGAAGATCCGCCAAAGGACCGATAAGGCGCGCTTTCACCTCTGTTTCGCGATCGGCAATTTTCAATAAATTTTGAACAGAACGCTGATACCCTTCATACTGCTGCATTAACGCACGAAGCATTTTCTCTTGCGAAGCGATTCCCGCGCGTTTTGCTTCGCCTGTTCGCTTGGTTTCCGCAAGATGATCCGCCTCCTCTAAAAGATGACGAACATCCTCTTCACAAATGCCAAGTGCTTTTTGTATCGTTGCTTGTGCCTGTAAATGCTCCTGCAGCAAAGCTTCCTGTTTTTCTTTTTTTTCAAGCAATGCGTTCACTTCGCCTTCCAAGGCATCGGTCAACGTCTGCTGCTCTTTCTGTTGTTTTTGCAAGTCTTCTCTTGCTTTTTCCGCTTCTTCGCGGCGGTAGCGCAGAACCGAAAGGGATTCCTGGAAACGACGGACTTCTTCTTCCGCATGAATCCGTTTCTGCGTAATCTCTTTGCCGCTCATGGAATCTTCGACGGAGAGATTTGCCAGCTCCTCATCCACTTTTTTAAGCGCCTGCCGTAAACGTTCTTCCTCTTTTTCTTCGTCTTGTATTTTTATTTGCAACGCCTGAGCGTTCGCTTTGGCATTTTGTTCCTCGCTGTCCAAGCGGGAAAGATCCTGACGATAAAACTGTATTTTTTCCTGCGCAACGCTAAGACGCGTTTCTTCCTGCTGTATATCCCGCTCGCGGCGTCCTTTTTTCTCAAGGAAAACACTGCGCTTTTCTTCCCATTCCTGCACAAAAGACTCGTAGGGACGAAGCTGTTCTTCGAGCATTTCATTTTGCTTTTGGAGTTCAGCAACAGTCTCCGAATGCAAAGTAATATCGGCATCCATTTGCGAAATCCGTTCGTCTGCCGCATCTCGCTGCGCTTTTAGCAGCGAAAGCTCATGCTGATCCAGTTCCTGCATGAGGCGACGACCGGTTTTCGCATTTTCCGCCTGCCGCTTCATCAGATGCGCTTCCTGCTCTTTAATATGAACATCTTGACGTACCGTTTCCAGTTGCTGTTCGGTGCGTGCTAAGCGTTGTTCGGATTCCGTTTTTTTATACTTGTATCGGGCAATACCGGCAGCTTCTTCAAAAACGCTTCGACGATCCTCTCCTCTCGTACTGAGAATCTCATCGATACGCCCTTGTCCAATAATGGAATATCCTTCTTTTCCCACACCGGTATTGAGAAACAGTTCATGAATATCTTTTCGGCGCACTTGTTGCGAATTGAGAAAATACTGTCCTTCTCCATTACGGTAGACTTTTCGGGCAACGCTGACTTCCTCATACGGTAAGGGAATGTCGCCATCTGTATTGTCAAAGACCAAGACCACCTGCGCAATGTTCATGGGTGCTTTTTTATCGGTGCCGTTAAAAATAACATCTTCCATGCGCGTTCCACGCAGCGCTCTGGCAGATTGCTCGCCCAACACCCATCGTACCGCATCCGATAAATTGGACTTTCCGGATCCATTCGGGCCGACTACGGCAACAAAGTCATCATGAAATTGTAGAGTCGTTTTTTCGGCAAACGATTTAAATCCGTAAAGTTCCAAACTTTTCAGTCGCACTGTGTCAACCTCGTCGTCTCTTCCTGTTCGCGCTCTCCCGTTTTGGAATACAGCGCGTTGTCCTGTCTTTTTATTGCTTCTGCTTAAACAACAAAAGTGCTTCATGCGCCGCTTTTTCCTCGGCGCGCTTTTTGCTTTTACCGCATCCTTCTGCAATTTGTTTTCCATTGATTTCTACGGCTACGCGGAATGTACGCTGATGCGAAGGACCACTTTCCTCTAACACGACATAACGCTGAGAAAGCCCATGTTGTAGAACGTAGCGATGCAAAGTCGATTTCGCATCCGTTTCTATACTGGAAGCCTCCCACTTATCATGCATCGCACTTAATTTCTGTACAAACCACTTTTCTAAAAAGCGCATCCCTCCATCGAGATAGATGGCGCCGCAGAGCGCTTCAAACGCATCTGCCAAAAGCGATGGCTTCTGCCTTCCGCCCTGCAATTCTTCACCATGTCCCAGTTGCAAAAGACCATCCAAGCCAATTTCCCGACCAAGTGTAGCGAACGATGCCTCACAGACGGCTAACGCCCGTTTTCGGGAGAGTTCTCCCTCTGGATCCTGCGGATAACGACGATAGAAGTAATCGGTCGAAATCAGTTCGAGTACGGCATCCCCTAAGAACTCCAATCGTTCGTTACTCTCCAGTGTTGCATCCGGTTGCTCATTGAGCAGCGATCGATGAATCATCGCCTTTTTCAACAAAGCCGGTTGCCGGAAAAGATACCCTAAGCGCTCCTGAAATTGCTCCCAATCAGCGTTTGTCATTCTTGACCTCCTCGGCAGAACCCGACCTCGCGCTAAAACGAGTTGTTACCTCTTCGAGCACGCCGCTTTCCGCAAAGTCCAAGGCTTCTTCAATAGCTAAGGCAAAGGTTGCGGAAGTTGAATTGCCATGCGCTTTATAGATGGGTTTACGCGCGCCAAGAAGCGGCGCGCCGCCATGCGCACGATAGTCGAGTGCGCCGAACGCCTGCTTTAATTCTTTTTTTATCAACAGACCGCCGAGTTTCGTTTTGACATTGGCATAAAGCACCTCGCGCAAGGTCTGCAGTGCATATTTAGCGGTACCTTCCATGGTTTTTAAGGCGACATTTCCGGAAAAACCATCCGTCACCAAAACATCGCAATCGGCGGTAAGGATATCTCTGGCTTCGATATTTCCAACAAAGGTGAGATCACTCTCTTCAAGCAGGTGATACGTTTCCGTTGCCCGTTTATCGCCCTTCTCCGACTCCTGACCAACATTAAGCAAGCCGACTTTCACCGTTTGTTTTCCCAGCGCTCTTTTTGCATAAGCTGCGCTAATTTCCGCAAACTGCAAAAGCATTACCGGTGTAGTGTCCATCGTAGCACCTGCATCGGCGAGCAAGATGCCACCATGCACATTCGGAATGGTGGGCACCAGACACATTCGCTCCATCCCTTCGATACGCTTAGTCAAGAAATAACCGCCTGCCAAAAGCGCACCGGTACTTCCGGCAGAGAGCAAAACATCGCCCTCAGCATTTAGGTGCGAAAAAGCAAGCACTAAGCTCGCCTCTTTTTTTCGACGGATCGCAAAAACGGGCGATTCGTCGTTACGAATATACGTAGAGGTATCGACAATCTCCACCTGCTTATAATCGCCCAATACCGGTGTGAGAACGGACGAAGGACCGACAACAACACAGGAAAATGCACGTTTTTTTAACGCCGATTGAATGGCCAAAGCAACCATTTTTGCTCCGGCATCCGCACCAAGCGCATCGATAATGATTTTTGTCATGCCTACCTCCATTCTCTTTACCGGTTATTCATTTCGATAAACCGGCAATCTTTTCATTAAAAGACAAAACAAAAAAGGTGCGGAACAGTTCCCGCACCTCCGGTTATTCACCGATTTGAATCACTTCTTTTCCGTCATAGTATCCGCAATGCGGACAAATGTGATGCGGTAATTTTGCTTCGCCGCAGTTCGGGCACTTTACCGTCGCATAAGTCGTTAAACGATAGGAAGAAGCTCTTCTTTTGTCTCTTCTTTGCTTTGACGTTTTTCTCTTTGGTACGGCCATGGAAACACCTCCTTCTTCCTTAGATATTAGATGAACACATGAATTATAAACGCGCATAGCGGGCTTGTCAAGATAAATCCTTGTCTGTCCCTCGATGGAAACTCTTAACTGTCAAGACATATGTTACACATTCAGCACAAGGCTCTGACACATTTAGTTTTTTCCGGCAATTCTTTTCCAGGTGCTTCCTTTTCGACGGGTCAAGGGCGAAGAGCGACCAAAGGGAGCGTCCCTTG
>NZ_CABTXF010000017.1 GCF_902488755.1 uncultured Murdochiella sp.
ATTCTGGTTGCCTTTGAGCGTGGCGGAAAACCCTTCCGGACGGAAGACTATGAAGCCTATAAAGGTACAAAACAGAAGACGGCATACGAACTTAGTGCGCAGTTTGGCATGACCAAAGACGTTTTGGACGCCATGGGGATATGCCATCTCGACCGTGAAGGCTATGAAGCGGATGATATTGTTGG
The DNA here is from genome assembly GCF_902488755.1 of uncultured Murdochiella sp. Taxonomy (GTDB): domain Bacteria; phylum Bacillota; class Clostridia; order Tissierellales; family Peptoniphilaceae; genus Murdochiella. The sequence goes on from NZ_CABTXF010000017.1 coordinate 186, forward strand.
GACGGTTGCCAAGTTAGCTTCGGAAAATGGTGTACAGAGTTATTTGTTGACGGGGGATCGCGATTACTTTCAATTGGTGGATGAGAACACGACGGTTTTATTCACCAAAAAAGGCATTTCCGAGTTGGAAGAAGTGGACATCGCATGGATACAAGAAAAGTACGGTTTGCTTCCGCGTGATTTAATCGAAGTGAAGGGGTTGCAGGGAGATTCTTCAGACAATATTCCGGGCGTTGACGGCATTGGAGAAAAAACAGCTCTCAAGTTGATCCGCACGTATGGCACAATTGAAGAAATTTATGCGCATCTGGATGACCTGAAAGGCAAGATGAAGCAGAATTTGGAAGAGGGAGAAGCACAGGCTTATTTAAGCCGTCGGTTGGGTACGATTTTTCGGGACGTACCGTTGGAGATGACGTTAGAGGATTTTCTTCCTCAATCGGTTGATACCGAAAAACTCCTGGATCGCTTTGAACGTTTGGAGTTTCATTCTTTCGTCGATCGACTGGATAAAAAGAGCGCGACAACAAAAACGCCGACGACACAAGCCGAATGGATCGATTCTACAGCTTGGAAGACTCTTGCAAAGTCTCTATCCACGCAAGAAGAGATCGTCTTTTCTCTTGTGGCGGATGGAGAAAGATATATCCATGATCCTGTGGCGATTTGCGCCTTTCACACGCCAAACGACGAGGGGAAACTCTTACGCTTATCCGGAAAAGAAGAGACTTTTCGCCTCTGTTTTCAGTCTCTGTTTTCCTCATCCACAATTCGCTTCCTTGCGTATGACGTGAAAGAGAGTATGGTTTTGCTGTCGCGCTTGGGCATTTCTTTTTCGGCTGCGTATGATGATGTCATGCTCATGGAGTATCTTGTTGACCCCAACCGGTCAAGTTATACGATAGATCAGCTGGCTTCACGACTTCATTTGGGACATTTGGCATCCCAAAAAGAGCTTCTCGGTTCAGGAAAGAGCAAGACGACGATTTCTTCTACGGATCCCGATGCGGCTGCGACGTATTTTAGTGTCGCATTAAAAACGGTCAGGGAAGCTAAGCCGGTGTTGAAGAAGGAAATTGAACGGCTTTCGATGCAAAAACTATATGAAGAGATTGAAAATCCGCTTGCTGCCGTGCTGGCGCGCATGGAGATTGCCGGCATTGCTGTGGATGAAAAAATGCTGGATGCATTGGATGCGGAGTTTTCGTCAGCGCTTTCCAAAGCGGAAAGGCGTGTTTTTAACGCTGCCGGTGAAGAATTTAACTTGCAGTCGCCCAAGCAGTTGGGAGAAGTGCTGTTTGAAAAGATGCACCTTCCGCATGGGAAAAAGACGAAGACGGGATATTCTACCAGTGCGGAGGTACTGGAAAAACTACGAGACGTGGATCCTGTTATTCCTGCCATTTTAGAGGTGCGGAAACTGTCTAAGTTGAAATCGACATACATTGACGGTTTGCGACCCCATATTACGGAAGAAGGGCGTATTCATTCCACGTTCCGCCAAAATGTGGCAGCAACAGGGCGCATTTCTTCCACCGAACCGAATTTGCAGAATATTCCTGTTCGCACAGAGGAAGGGCGGAAATTGCGTGCGGTCTTTGTTGCCGCGCCGGGTTTTACCCTTGTGGATGCCGACTATTCACAGATTGAACTACGCATTTTAGCTTCACTCAGCGGAGACGAAACGATGATTGACGCATTTCGTCATGGTTTTGACATTCACCGAAAAACAGCGGCGGAGGTAAACCATATTGCGCCGGAAGAGGTAACGCCTTTGCAACGTTCCTACGCTAAGGCGGTGAATTTCGGCATTATTTACGGCATCAGTGACTACGGTCTTTCCCGTGATTTGAATATTCCTCGTCAGGAAGCAGCAGAGTACATCGCTTCGTATAAAAACACGTATCCGCAAATTCGTTCGTATATGGAATATATCGTGGAAAAGGCAAAGAAAGACGGCTATGTGGACACCTATTACGGACGTCGTCGGGAGATTCCGGAACTACAGAGTCGTAATTTCAACGTGCGCGGTTTCGGTGAGCGTATCGCTCTTAATACTCCTATTCAAGGCACAGCAGCCGACATGATCAAATTGGCGATGATTCGCGTGGATCGCGGCTTGCGCGAAGGAAATTATCGTTCACGCCTCGTTCTGCAGATTCATGATGAACTCATTATTGAGGCACCGGAAGACGAAGCGGAAGAGGTCGGAAAGCGTGTGGTGCAATGGATGCAGGAGATAAGCGACTTTTCCGTTCCTATCGTAGCGGATATGAATCGGGGAAAAAGTTGGCTGGACGCGAAGTAGGACTTTTTTCAGACAGTAAAACCCCAAAAAGAGTCACGAAAGAATAGCAAACGACATAGTCGGTATGCCACGCATGTATAAAGGTGTGTTTCTCCCCGCATTTTTCGATTACAATAGAGAAAAAGAAAGGCGAATCATGGAGAACGAAAATCGTGTGCGTCGTATTGGCATTACCGGAGGCATAGCCTGCGGAAAGTCCGCTGTTACCGATATGCTTCGCAAAATGGGCTTTACGGTTCTGGATGCGGATGTCCTTTATCATCAGCTTATCGGGAAAGGGGGAACGCTTTTACGTTCACTTGTTGACTATTTCGGCACGAGCATTCTTACCGCGGAGGGAACGCTGGATCGTAAGAAACTCGGCGAGTATATTTTTGCACGGGAGAGTGAACGCAAAAAACTGGATCAGCTTACGCACCCGGCGGTGTATCATGCGTTGGAACATCTTGCGCAAAAAACGATCCAGCAATGGATAAGAACGGATCTGTTCGAGAAAGAGGAAGAAAGCGATATGCGCCGATTGCTCTTTTTTGATGTTCCGCTTCTTATCGAATCGCTTGCGGAAGCGCGCTGTTTATGTCTGGACAGTATTTGGTTGGTCACGGCGCCGGATGAAGAGCGGAAAAGACGGTTGATGATGCGTGACGGTCTGTCTCGCAAGGCGGCGGAACAACGCATATCTGCGCAGATGAGCGAGGAAGAAAAACGAAAGAAGGCGAGTGTCATTTTGAATAATGATGCCGATTTGGTAAAGTTAAAGAAGATTGTAGAAGAGGCTGTTCGAGGAGAATTATATGCGTAAAGCGAAAACCGGAGTAAAAGCGGTAAGACATTTCTTTCGTAATGTGTTCATTATTCTATTTGTGTTGATTGTGCTGGCACTATGCGCTACCACTTTCTTTTTTTACCGCGGAAGCGCGAACTATGTGGTGAAGTATGGCACAGAAATCACAGAAGCAGCAGAAAAAGAAGGATTAAGCCCTTATCTTGTGGCCGGCATCGTTAAGTCGGAGAGTGATTTTCAGGCGGATATTGTTGCCGAAGACGGCGGCGTTGGACTCATGCAACTTATGCCGGAGACGGTGGATTGGGTATGCCAGCGTCTTGAGTTGGATAAAGAAATGATTGATTTGAAGGATCCCAAGACCAATTTACAGATAGGAACCCACTACCTGTCGTATTTAATTAGTCGCTATCAAAGCGAGCATTTAGCGATTGTGGCATATAACACGGGCATGACCAACGTTGATAAATGGTTAAAAGACGGAACAATCACGTGGGCATTGGAAACCATGCAGAATGTCCCGTACGACGTCCCCAGACGGTATGTGCATCGCGTAGACAAGGCGCAAAACATCTATGCCAAAATGTATCGGGGCGGTTTACCGGAGGATACAACAAGCGAAAACAAAGTGCTTTTCGCTTTCAAGAATATGTGGCGGACGATGGGAGCTTTTGCTGCACAGTATTGATCCTAAGATATAAGTAGGAATCGTCTACACAGTGGTTTGACAAGAAAAGCAAGTGCCCCTATAATATAGGGGTCACGTTTGCAGAAGTGGTGGAATAGGCAGACACGCCATCTTGAGGGGGTGGTGAGCATAGCTTGTGTGGGTTCGAATCCCATCTTCTGCATGATAACGGTCTGAGTGATCAGACCGTTCTTTTTTTGCTTTTCGTCCGGGGAAGCCCTCACAAAGCCTACACATTTCTTTGTGAACGGTGTAACAAGGTCGGGAGGTGTGGTAGAATAGTCATGTTTAGGGTGCAGTCGTTTTCCGTAGATGGAGGGGAGAACGATTCCTCATAACGGTTAAGTACAGTTTGAGAGGAGTAGTTTATGCAATTAAACAACCTGACGTTCCGTGGAGGGGTGCATTTTGAAGATTACAAAGCGCTTTCCAACGGAGCCGAACTTCAGGTCATGCCTGCTCCCGATGTGATTACTTTACCGATGTCCCAGCATATTGGCGCACCGGCAAAGCCCATCGTGAAGAAAGGCGACCATGTTGATGTGGGACAGAAAATTGCGGAAGCGGGCGGCTTTGTTTCGGCTGTCGTACATTCCAGCGTTTCGGGGGAAGTGCAGGACATCATCGATTATGTCAAACCGGACGGATCGAAAGTTTCGGCCATTGTCATTGCCAATGATCACCAAGATACGCTCGGTTATACGCCTGTCGATCGCAGTAAAGACGACCTGACGCCGGAACAGATCGTTGAATATGTCAAAGAAGCCGGTATCGTTGGCATGGGTGGCGCGGGTTTCCCGACGCATGTCAAGTACATGCCGCCAAAGGATATGACCATCGACACAATTATTATCAATGGTGCCGAATGTGAGCCGTATCTGACCAGCGACGACATGCTCATGCGCATGCACCCGGAGAAGGTGGTTGCCGGTTTGAAATTAATTATCAAAGCTACCGGTGCTAAAAAAGGCTACATAGCAATCGAACAAAATAAGCCGAAGGCCATTGAGGCGGTGGTGGCTGCTTTGGGCGAAGAAGAAAATCTTGCCGTGGCAACCATGAAGACAAAATATCCGCAGGGCGATGAAAAGAATCTCATTGCTGCGGTTACGGGACGGCACATTCCAGCCGGACAACTTCCGGCCAGTGTGGGCTGCGTGGTCTCCAACGCTGCGACTACCTGTGCGGTTGTGGATGCCGTTTACTACGGAAAGCCGCTCTATGAGCGTATTGTTACCGTGACCGGTCATGCCATCAAAGCGCCAAAGAATATTCTTCTGCGTTTTGGAACATCTATTCGCGATGCTGTGGAATTTAGCGGTGGCTACGCAGAGCAGCCCGGCAAGATTATCTGTGGCGGTCCTATGATGGGCGTGGCTATGGCTTCGGACGATGTTGCGCTGGACAAGCGCAATAACGGAATCTTAGTGATGACGGTCGAAGAAAGTCTTCCCAAAGCGATTGATCCTTGTATTCGCTGCGGACGTTGTGTCGAAGCGTGTCCAATGCATCTTGAGCCGCTCATGCTTGCCAACGATGTGCGTATTGGCAACTACGATTCGGCGCGTGATTACTATATTAAGCAATGTATTGAGTGTGGAACCTGCGTATACAGTTGTCCGTCTCATCGTCCGCTTTTGCAATGGATTCGTTTCGGAAAAGCGGAAATCGCAGCAATGGATAGAAAGTAGGAGGGACTATGGAAACTACTTCGCAAATTCAGGTGAAGGATCAGTTGCTTCATGTTGCCGCTTCTCCCCATGTGACCACGGGCGAGACGATGCAGCGCATGATGTTTGATGTTCTTATCGCCTTAATTCCGTCCATCGTGGTATCAGGCGTGGTTTTCGGTTTACAAGCCATTCTTCTCATTGCCGTTTGCGTTTGCGCGACGGTCGGTGCAGAAGCGGTATTTCAAAAACTGCGCAAACAGCCCATTACCGTTTCGGACGGTTCAGCCATGATTACCGGTGTTTTATTAGCATTTAACTTGCCCGCAACCTATCCGCTTTGGAAGGCGGCGATTGGTGGCGTTTTTGCCATTGTGATTGCCAAACAGTTTTTTGGCGGTCTTGGCCGTAACTTTGTTAACCCCGCCTTGGCAGGACGTGCTTTCTTGATGTCTGCGTGGGCGAAGGATTTTTCCCAAACGCCGTATCCGTTTGGGGCTGTTCCGGCAGGCGTAGATTCCGTAACAGCCGCTACACCGCTTTCGGGCGGACCGGTTCCTGCTTTATGGGATATGTTTGTAGGCAATATGCCCGGTATGCTCGGTGAAGTGAGTGCGCTGGCCATTCTTATCGGTGCAGCGTATCTTCTCTGGCGAGGCGTGATTCGTCTGCGCATTCCGTGTGGCATGATTGGATCGTTCATCGTGTTTACCTCGGTGTTCGGCATGATTAACGGCACATTTTCACCGGCGAATATTCCTACGGAGGTATTGAGCGGCGGTTTGATGCTCGGCGCATTCTTTATGGCGACGGATTATGCCACTACTCCGATGACGGGTCGCGGTCAGTTGATTTTTGCCATCGGTGCAGGTTTCCTTACGGCGTTGATTCGCCATTTCGGGACGCTTCCCGAAGGTGTTTCCTACGCGATTTTGCTGATGAACGTAGCTACTCCGCTGATCGATAAATACGTTAAGAACCAGCCGTTTGGAGGTGTGTCGCGATGAATAAATCCATAATGTATGCGATCAAACTATTCGTGATTTGCGCTGTAGCGACCTTTGTACTCGCCGTAACCAATTCCGCCACAGCACCGGTCATTGAAGACGCACAAAAGCAAAAAGAATTACAAGCATTTACGGAAGTTTTCCCGGGATTGGAAGAAACGAAACCTGTCGAAGACACCAGTGTTCTCACTGAGAATATCGTTGCGGTCAATGAAGCGATTATCGGCGGAAAGACAGAAGGGTATCTCTATTCCGTCAGCTCGCCGGTTGGTTACGATGGACCGATTACCTTTGTTGTAGGGGCTAAAACAGATGGCACGGTTACGGGATTGAAAGTAATCAATCAGACAGAAACCACGGGCTTTGGTGCCGGCGTCGCTAAACCGGAATATGCTGCCGGAATGCAGGGCGTCACGCTGAATCAGCCGTTAAAAGCAGAAGGAAATGGTGGACAGCCTGATGTTATGCCAGCAATTAGTGGCGCAACTCGCACAACAACCGCCATGGAAAAGGCAATGAACATGGTAGTGGAAGCCCACGCAAAACTGGCAGGTTCGTCTGTCCAGTCCATGCAAAAGTAGGAGGGATAGTATGGATAAATTAAAAGAAGGTGTATTTTCCAACAATCCAGTCCTGATTCAGCTGATTGGATTCTGTTCGGTTCTGGCGGTTTCCTCGACGGTTTTGGGCGCCATCGGTATGTCCTTGTCGTTCATGTTCGTCTTGGTTCTTTCCAACATCGTGATTTCACTCTTGCGCAATTTCATTCCGAATGAAATTCGTATTCCGGCATTTATTGTCGTTATCGCCAGTTTCGTTACAATTCTGCAAATGTGTCTGCAAGCCTATTTTGAAGAGATTTACGATTTGTTGGGAATTTTCCTTCCGCTGATCGTGGTTAACTGCATTATTCTCGGTCGCGCTGAGGCGTTCGCATCAAAGAATGGCGTATTCGCTTCCGCTATCGATGGTATCGTGAACGGTATCGGCTATGCGTTTGTTATTATCACGGTTGCGGTGGTACGCGAGCTTTTTGGAGCCGGTACGCTTCTTGGTGCGCGGATTATTCCCGAAACGGCAACTATTCCGTTTCTGCAGCAGCCGGCTTCTTCTTTCATGCTGCTTGGCATTTTCCTTGCTGTGATGAACCAAATTAATCTCGCAAAAGAGCGAAAAGCCAAGGCAGAGGAAGAAAAAGCCTTAGCGGATTCATCTTCGCCGGCGATAGCGGAATAAGGAGGAGAACATGGGCTTTTTTCAAATCATTTTTTTGACTATTTTTGTCAACAACTACGTTCTTGCTCAGTTCCTCGGCATTTGTCCGAGCATCGGTGTTTCCAGTAAAGTTGAAACTTCCATGGGCATGAGTGCAGCGGTTACCTTCGTTATCACATTGGCTTCGGTAATTACCTGGGTTTTGGATCGCCTTATTCTGCAGCCAAACTTTGTGTATTTACGCACTGTTGCCTTTATTCTTGTCATTGCCGCCTTGGTGCAAATCGTCGAAATGTTTCTCAAAAAGTCGGCACCGAGCCTCTACAATGCGCTGGGCATCTATCTTCCGCTCATTACCACGAACTGTGTGGTGCTTGGCGTTGCCATTTTGAACGTGCAAAGCGATTATACCTTGCTGCAAACCGTAGCGAGTGCGCTTGGTGCTTCCATCGGTTTTGCCTTGGCACTCATTTTGCTGGCCGCCATTCGTGAGCAGTTAACGCGCATGGAAAATATTCCGGAATGCTTCCGGGGCGTGCCTGCTGCCTTGACGACGCTTGGCTTGATGTCTATGGCATTTGCCGGATTTGCCGGCATGTTCCAGTAAGAAACGGAAAGAAGGTAGTCATGGATTTTACTCAAGTATTTCCGCCCGTTGCGATCATGTCCATTCTGGGCGGTGCATTTGCTCTGCTGATTGGCGTTGTCAGTAAGTTGACCCATATTGACGTTGACCCGCGCATTACGCAGATTCGAGAAGCTCTTCCGGGAGCAAACTGCGGCGCTTGCGGGTATCCCGGCTGTGATGGCTGCGCTGTGGCTATGGCAGAAGGAAAGGCTTCGCTTAGTGCGTGTGTGGTCGGCGGTGCCGAAGTGACCGAAAAAGTGGCGGCGATTATGGGTTCCTCTGCCGAAACCGGTCAGCAGTATGTGGCAAGCGTAAAATGTCAAGGCGATTGTACGCATACAAAAGAACTCTTTGCTTATCATGGCATTCAAGATTGTCGTATTATGGCAAAGCAGCGCGGTGGCGGTAAGTCCTGCTTATATGGCTGTCTTGGCTGTGGCACGTGCCAATCGGTTTGCGCCTTCGGTGCCATCCGCATGATAAACGGTGTTGCGGTGATTAATCAGGAGAAATGTACGCAATGTATGCAGTGCATGAGCGTTTGCCCGAAGCATATTATTGAACTTGTTCCGTATCATGCAGTCGCGCAGGTCAAGTGTCATAATCCGGAATTTGGCAAAGACGTAAAGAATGCTTGTACGATTGGTTGTATCGGCTGCGGTATCTGTGCAAAATTGGCCCCGGAGGAGTTTGCGCTGGATGGAAAGCTGGCACATGCTACGTACCATGATGGATATGATGTCGAAAAGGCACAGGCCGCTGCAGCAAAATGCCCGGCGAAGTGCATCGTTGTCGATTCTGATGGAGATGTCAATGCCAAAGGCAAAACGGCAGAAGAGAAGGAAGCGGCACTCGCTTAGGAAAAGGAGAAATTATGCAGGAAAAGGAAGCGTATATTCGCACCCGATTGCAGGCGGATTTTGAAGCACAGTTTGGCGACGCGCGCGACGTGCGCTTCTTTTTCGCGCCAAGCCGGATTAATATAATTGGAGAGCATATCGATTACAACGGAGGAGCGGTTTTTCCCTGTGCACTGACCATTGGTACGTATGCATTGGCAAGACCGAATGACCTTAACGTATTACGTTTATATTCAGTTAACATGGAAAATCGGCAGGATATTTCCTTACCGCTTCCCGCGTATGAAGCGAAACGAGAATGGGCGAATTATCCTATTGGCGTAGCCAAAGCGCTTGAGAAAGAAGGTGTCTCGTCAAAAGGGATGGACGTCGTCGTTTATGGCAATATTCCAAACGGATCGGGGTTAAGCTCCTCTGCCAGTCTGGAACTGCTTTTCGGTGTATTGTATTCCGCATTCTGGAGTGAAAGACCCATTCCCACGCTTACATTGGTCGAAGCGGGCGTTTGGTGCGAAAATGACTTTTTCGGTCTGCATACGGGCATTATGGATCAGTACGTCATCGGTTTTGGCAAAGCCGGTCACGCGATGGTTCTGGACACCGCGAATAAAACGCATACCTATGTACCACTTTCCCTGGAAGAAAAAGAGGCGGTTCTCATCGTATTAAACACCGGACATCGCCGCGAGCTAAAGGATTCCAAGTACAATGAACGACGCGCAGAATGTGATGAAGCGCTGGAGCAGTTAAACGCGGTACTGACGAAGGAAGGAAGAGAGACAAAAGCGTTTCTTTGTGCGTTTACGGCAGAGGATCTGCCTCTTCTTGCACACTTGGATTCGGAGGTGCTTCGTCGTCGCGTCCATCACGTGATAACGGAGAACCAGCGTGTAAAAGATGCCGTTTCTGCGTTGCAGACGGGTGATCTGGATCTTGTTGGAGATGTACTGAAAGCCGGTCATGCTTCTATGCGCGATGATTACGAAGCCAGCGGTCCACACCTGGATGCGATCGTCGATGCGGCCAATCACGCAGAAGGGTGTTATGGTGCGCGCATGACGGGTGCTGGATTCGGCGGCTGTGCCATTGCACTGGTAAAGAAGGAAGCCGTGAATGCGTTTTCGGCTGCGGTGAAAAAAGCATATCAGGACAAGATGGGTATTGTACCGGAACTGATTGTGTCTACCGCTGGAGACGGTGCGGGCGAACGGCGATAATGCCGAAAAAATACCATTCCTTTTGTACACTTGCTTTTTTGAAGAAAGAGAGGCGTTCTCGCCTCTCTTTTTTTGCTCATCGTACAGAAATGGGATGCGGCGGTACAGCATTCTCTGTTCGAAAATTGACCCTATATGATAAACTAAGGCTCGGTAAGGGGGCAGCATGAAAAAACGATGGACAACACGCGCAGATCGCCTGCTCATCTTGTTTTTGACGTTGGCGAGCAGCATCGCGTTAGCAATACTGTTTTTCGGTCGAACCGAATCGAAACAGACCATCCATGTCAGCATTCAGGTGGACGGAAAAGAGATTGATCATTTTTCACTTGCAGAAGCGGAAGGGCGAACCATGCGTTACAAAACCTCTTACGGCTGCAATGTGGTAAAAATCGAGCAAGGAAAGATTTCTGTATTTGAAGCGGATTGTCCGGACAAACTGTGTGTGCATCAGGGACGCATTTCTCGACCGGGACAGATTCTTGTTTGTTTGCCGAATCGTTTTTTAGTGGAGCTAAGGGGAGGAGCGGAGGACGCGTCCGATGTGGACGCCTATCTCCAGTAGATCATGCAGAAAAGACGCATTTCGACGAAAAAGATTGTTTTTTTATCGCTTCTGACAGCCATGGCACTCGTCATCTCACTTTTTGAACAGATGATGCCGCTTCCCATCGGTGTTCCTGGTGCGAAATTAGGTCTGTCGAATTTAGTGATATTAACGACTATCGTGGTGTACGGCTCAAAAGAAGGAATAGCAGTGGCGGCATTAAAATCGGTTTTACTTTTGCTTCTTACCGGTTCGGTCACCGGCTTTTGGTATTCAATGGCCGGTGCACTTTTTTCCTCTGTGGTCATGAGCCTTGCCGTGCGCTTTCTTATGCCACCGTTTAGTTTGATCGGCGTAAGTGAATGGGGTGCGTTGGCACACAATATTGGCCAACTTTGTGTAGCAAGCGTTATGCTGCAAAACAGCGCTATTTTCGTCTATTTGCCTATTATGACACTTGCCGGATTATTTACGGGCTTTTTTGTCGGTCTTTCGGCAAACGTGTTATCCCCCTCTCTTCGAAGGGCGGTTTACGGACAACGTGAAGGGAGAATCCATGACCAACAGAAAGCAAGAGAAGATATCAAATAGAATAGTTGTTTCCCAAAGAACGACACACCTTCATCGGATGCTGGACGTCGAAAAGAAGAAAGAGAATAGACAAGAAGGCGACTTTTTAGGCATAAAAGATATGCCCGAAGTAGATCGCCCGATGGAAAAACTGATTCGCCTTGGAGTAAAAGCACTTTCCGATGAAGAACTGGCAGCTATTTTGATTGGCACGGGAACGAAACGAAAAAGTGCGTTGGAGCTTGCCACTTCTCTTCTGCGGCAGGGGCAGCCGAAAGCGGCACTCCTGCAGACGACGGCGGAAGAATTGATGCGTTTTGAAGGCGTTGGAAGAACGAAAGCGTGCCGTATCCTTGCCGGCGTTCAGTTAGGAAAACGGCTGAGTGAAGAGCAGGCGTTTTTTTCGATCACGCTTTCTAATCCCCAATCCATTGCGAATTATTTTCAAACCTATTATGCCGATGAACAACGGGAACATTTTTGCATCATTTTAGTCAATGCAAAGTTAAAGCCTGTCCGAACCGTATTGATTTCTATCGGCTCGCTAACCCAGGCACGCGTGCACCCCCGTGAGGTGTTTCAGCCTGCTGTTCGTGTAGGTTGTGCCGGCATTGTACTCTCTCATAATCATCCCAGCGGCGATCCGGAACCTTCTCCACAGGATATTGCGATTACAAGACGTTTGGTGGAATGCGGAAAACTGTTGGGAATTGAAGTTTATGATCACGTGATTGTCGGAAAAGCACATTACGTCAGTTTGCGTGAACGGCATCTCATGTGACGTTTTCATTGAGCGAACCGGGCTTGACGTGATAGAATAACGGGACAGACATAAGTACACAGAAAATACAGGAGTATGGGGTGGATTATTTTCGTTTTACCGCGCCGGATATCGCTCTGGACCTCGGTTCCGCGTATGCCAGGGCAATGCGCTTGGACAATCACCAAATGGTGGAAGAACCAAGCGTGGTCGCGCTGGACTATAAAAAAATGCAGATGATGGCGGTGGGCGAAGAAGCAAAAGCCCTTTTAGGAAAATCGCCGGATAACCTTATCGCAATTTGCCCGCTTCAGCATGGTGTTATTGCCGATTACGATTTGACCCGTGCCATGGTGGAACATTATTTGCGTAGGCTTTTGCCGGGCATTTCGCTTGTTGCTCCGTGCATAGGTGTTTCCTATCCGTCCGGTGCAACCGATGTCGATCGAAAAGCGTTGGAAGATGCATGTCTACAGGCAGGAGCGCGTCGTGTGATTTTGGTGGAGGAATCTCTTGCCTGTGCGTATGGTACAAAACGCATTCACCATGCCACAAAAGGGGCATTAATGGTCAACTTGGGTGCCGGAACAAGCGAAATCGCGGTAGTGAACAGCTATGGCGTAATCGTTGCAGAAACGATGAAACGCGGCGGAAAAGATTTGGATCAGGATATTCTGCATTTTATTCGTGAAAAGTATAGCTTGATGATTGGGGAGAGCACGGCAGAAAAGCTAAAAACCACGATCGGCACGTTGCGCGAAGATCGGCAAAACGATGCCATGGAAGTTTCCGGGCGTGATTTGGTGACGGGAATGCCGAAAAATATTGATGTATACGCATCCGACATAACACAGGCTATCTTGCCGTTTATTCGTATTCTACTGGATCGCATACATTTTACGTTGGAAAAAACGCCGCCGGAATTAGCGGCGGACGTTATGGAACACGGTATCATGCTTAGCGGCGGCGGCGCGCAGCTGGATGGCTTATGCGACTACGTTATGCAGGAGATGCACGTCCCTTCCCTGCTTTCTCCGCATCCGGAAAAAGATATTCTCTTTGGATGCCGCTTTGTGATGGATAACAAAGAAGAAATGATGGGAAAAGGAGCGCGTCATGATTCGCACCGATAAAGCGAAAAAGCGTCGTCCCTTTTGGATTACGGTTGCTATTTTGGTGTTGCTGATTCTATTTTCGCACCGCAATCCCGAAACCGGTCGCCTTCCTTCCAATCTGTTCAATATGGTTCTTTCTCCGGTTAATCGGCTGTTTTATTCGGCTTCCCGTTCTCTTCAGGATGTTTATGATCATCTTTTTGGTCCTAAAGCAACGCGAGCAGAATTGGATCGCCTTACCTTGGAAAACCAGGCATTAAAAGATGAAGTCCGCACTATGCGCAATGTGATTGCCGATGCGCCCTATTTGAAAGAGGAATATGCTTTACAACATGCGGCGGAACACATGGTGATACCAGCAGAAGTAACCATGTCGGATCCTTCTCCGACTTTTGTGCGCTTTACCATTAACAAAGGAACAAAAGACGGCGTACAGGAGGGAGATATTGTTGTACAGGGCGTACAAAATGCATCGAAAAACGTCGTTTCCGGATTAATCGGACAAGTTACCGAGGCGGGGCTTAATTATGCGAAAGTATCCACGATTTTGGATCAGTCGCATAACATTTCCATTCTGTTTCCGTCCAGTAAAAAGTACGGAATTATCAACAATCGTGATGCCGAACGTTTTTATGGTTATCTTTTGGATGCCCAGACGGATGTTCCGGTGGGTGAAGAAATTGTCACCAGCGGTGTAGGCGGTCGTTATCCGCGTGGTTTATATCTTGGCGTAGTAAGCGAAGTGAAATTAGCTGAAGATGGCTTGACGAAGACGGTCAGCATAACCCCGGCCGTGGATTTTTCTAAACTCTATCGTGTTTTAGTCGTACCGAAGAATCGTCTTGCAGAGCAGGAAGCAAACGAGTCGGAATCCACGGTACAATCATCGGAAACAGATAGCGCAGATAAAGGAGGTTCAGGTGAATAAATGGCGTTATACGATTAGCCTGATCGTGGTTATCATTCTACAGACCGCCGTCGTTTCCAACTGGACGTTTTTTGGCATTTCTCCTGCGTTAAGTCTGGTCTATCTTGTTGCCCTATCCTTTCTTTATGGACCACTGTGGGGTGGATATACCGGACTGGCGATCGGTCTTATCGAAGATATGATGTTTTCACAGGTGTTAGGAATACGTGCGTTGCTTTTCTTTATTGCGACCACGGCTGTAGGTAAGGCACTTTACCATAATGAGCACAATCTTGCTACGGGAACGCTCGCGACGGCGTTAGTATCGCTTTTTGTGTTGGCGGGACAGTGGGGCATTCTATTCTTGTTACGTATGCCATTGCCGGCGATGTATCTCATCGGCAAGCCCGTGCTATTTTATGCCCTGTTTAACGCTTTGTTATTTACACCGGTGATGCTATTGCTGAAACGTTTGATGAGACCCGAAAGCATTCGTCCCTTCGGTCGCCTATAGAAGCAGCAGGAGAACGTTATGAAAAAGCATTTTTCTTTGCGCTGGGGAATAATCCTCGCCGCAATGCTGGCTCTTATCGGCCTTTTATTATGGCGGTTATACGATCTGACCATTGTGCAAGGTGATCATTATCGTCAGCTCGCCCAAACGCGCCGAACAAAAGAAATACAGATTGCCGCTCCTCGCGGCAACATTTACGATCGCAATGGCGTCCTCTTGGCCGGCAGCCGTTCGTCTTTTGCTGTGCAGGGATTTAAAGATGAATTAATGCATCTGAAGACACCGGAACGAAATGAAGTATTGGCGCGTCTTTTGCGCTACATCGAACGTGATGGTGCCGAATATGGGGAAAACTTTCCCTTACAGCTTAACCAGATTGTTTATGCATCCGATGCGGATTATTTGAAGGAAAAAGAAACACCGCAGGAAAAAGTGCAGCGTCTGCTTATTGAGCATCATCTTTTGGATAAGTGGCTGCAAATGGTTTATCGTACGCCGCTGGATCGTGAATTTCGCGTTTCTCCGGCAGCTCGTGCGCTTACCGCATTTTCTTTGAAAGGAAGTGCGATTCCTGTAAGTGCCGATCCGGATGCCAATTTTGCCCTTTCCTGGATTCCGGGGAAAGCGTATGAAGAGTTAAAGAAAACCAAGGCGATTCATGAGAATACGACCGCTTTGGCATATTTGACCCAGCGACTGACCGAAAACAAAAATCTGTTGGCACATGTGTTGCAACATCCCGCAGCTCGGAAGTTAGCGTATGAGCTGCTTCAAAAAGAAAATCGCATCGATAATTTGCGTTTACGGGAATGCGATTACACCTACGTGGAAAATTTTCGCCAAAAAAAAGCAGCATTTCATCAGGCGTTTTCCGGCATTACGCTGACTTCAACGGCGCAGGAAGATTTTGTGACCATCGTAAAAAACGCCGCTTTAGACCGCTTCTTAACCTCTATTTCTGTAGGGGAAGATAACCGCTTTACCATTCCTGCGGAAGGACTGCTGAATCAACTGGCAAACAAAGGGGTTGATACCAACCTGAAATATACTATTTCCGCAGATGCGCGTACCGTCTCTGTGGAGTTTGTACGCCCCGATGGAATGGAGGGGACAGCGCTTGATCGTTTGAAGAAACTGGGCGAAGAGCAACACTTGTTAGATGGCGTTATTACGGATGAAAACTATAAGTATTTAGCAGAAGAGGCAATGTTTGGCGAAGGCTTTTATCCGGGGATTGCGTTGAAAACTTGGAAGTATGCGCTGGAAACCGATCAAAGCGATTTTGAAGAAAAATATGATTTGCAAAAAGCGAGTCCGGACGAAGCCTTTCGCCGATTAATCGAGGAGTACGGGATTGTCCCGACGATGGATCCTTTGTTGCAACAGGGCATTATGCTCATCACAAATCGCGTAGGCAAATCCGACAACTATGCCTTTTGGCCCGTGAATATCTGCTATGAGCTTTCGGAATCTACGGTAGCCAAGATCGAAGAGAATATCTCGGCCGCACAGGGCATTATGGTGTCGCAACAAGCCATCCGTTATTACCCGTTTGGCGAGTCGGCATCGCATATTTTGGGCTATATCGGTAAAATTGCGACGGATGAGGAAATTCAGACGTATGTTAAAGAACAAAATTATCTTCCGAATGAATTTATCGGAAAGACCGGCGTAGAACAGAGTTTTGAAAGCACTTTACACGGCACGAGCGGAAAAGAAACGGTATTGGTGGATTCTTTTGGCAATCGCACAGAAATACTCGATCGTCAAGAGCCAAAAGCGGGGAATAATGTTTACCTTACCGTGGACATTCGATTACAGCAGCAGTCCGAAGAATCGTTGAAAAAGGGAATACTTTCCGTTCGTCATGGCCTATCGTATTACAGCAAATGGGGAACGAATCGGTCACATTATTCTCCTACCGCCAACAGCGCCGCCAGTGTATCGGTGGATCCCAACAATGGTGCTTTGCTGGCCATGGCATCCTATCCTATGTTTGATCCCAATCTTTTTGTCACAGGCATTTCCAGTTCTGATTGGGAAATGTACCAATCGGCAACGCGTTTGGACACCAACGCACCGCGTCCCCTCTTAAATCTTGCGACGCAGGCAGCTGTGCAGCCGGGGTCTACTTTTAAGACGGTTGTATCGCTGGCGGCTCTGGAAAAAGGGCTGAATCCAGAGATGCAGATCTATGACTACGGCTATGTCAAAATAGGCGATAGACAGTTTAATAACTTGCTCTATACGCTCACCGGAGGCTCCGACGGTATGATCAATATGTATGATGCTATCGGAAAATCCAACAACTACTATTTTTATATTCTTGGTCTTGGACGCATTCCGGCTACGGGAGAAGATCTTGGTGTTCAGGTCACGGTGGACGATATTGAGAAGACAGCCAAAAACATGGGATTGGATCATTCCTCCGGTTTGGAAATCAATCAGCCGGCGGAAGTGCGCAATTCCATTCCCAGTCGATCCGCTAAGATGAGCCTCATCAAATCGTTGCTCAATGGCTTTTTGGAGCGGAATCTCAAGCGTTATGAAAAGCCCGGTGAGAAGAAAGGGAATACGGTTATTGCCCAGGATATACAGACCATTCTCAAGTGGTCGGAAAAGGGAGAAGAGTACACGCGCGCTCAGCTCATTACCGATTTGGAAGACTTGGGTTACTACGCCGAACGTCCTTTAGACAATGAGCGGGACGGGCTCGCGGACTTATTAAAATACACGTATTTTAACCAAACAAACTGGACTGTGGCAGATACGATGAATGCCGTCATCGGGCAAGGGCAAAATGCCTATACGCCGATTTCCATGTGTACGGTAGCCTCCATTTTTGCCAATGGGGGAACCGATTACGACTTTACCTTGGTTAAGGAAATTCGCAGCCCGGACAACAAAACCGTTCTCTATAACCAGACGCCACGTGGGCGACAAGTCCCGATGGAGGAAAACTATTTTCAAGAGGTGCGTGAGGGAATGCGGCGTTCGGCGGAGGATAACCGTACTGAGTTTAACGGTCTGAATTTTACCGTGGGCAGTAAAACGGGAACGGCGGAACGTGCCGGAAAAGATCCGCGAACGGGCGGAGAGTATGCACCGTATGCATGGGATATTTGTTTTGCTCCGTATCAACAACCCAAAATTGCGACAGTCGTGTTTATGCCGGATGGATATACCAGTCTAAACGTGGTGCCTATTGCTCGGGATATTCTGGCATCTTATTTGGACGCACCGGCTTCACAGGAAGAATCTTTATCTCCTTACGAAGGATTGACCACGTATGATCCTCCAAAACCGGCATCCTCCGATGAGGGGGCGTCTTCGCAGGAAGTCCCCACACACGATTGATGTCGAAAAATTGGACACTTCGCTCATCTTCCGCTATAATTGTTCGGTAATACCGCTCTAAAAAGGTAAATGTAAATGTTCCGCGAAGGAACTGCCTTTCAGGCGATGCAAAAGGTAAGGAGAATGATATGTACGCAGTTTTGGAAACCGGTGGCAAACAATTCCGGGTGCAGGTTGGCGACCAGATCAAGGTCGAAAAGATTACCGCTGAAGTTGGCGAATCCATTGCTTTGGATAAGGTGCTGATGTTGGGCGGCGATTCCCTCAAGGTGGGCAAACCCTATGTTGAAGGTGCCGGCGTTAAGGCTACCGTTTTGGCGCAGGGGAAAGAGAAAAAGATCTTGGTTGGAAAATTCCGTCCTAAGTCGGGATACCGTCGCACGCGCGGTCATCGTCAACCGTATACGCTTTTGAAAATTGAGGCGATCAACGCCTGATGATTCGCGTCGAGTTCTGCGCGAGTAAGACGGATTCGTCAAGGCTCATCGGCTTTATGATGACGGGACATGCCGATTACGGTGAAGCACAGCATGATTTGTTATGCGCCACGGTTTCGGGCATCGTTACGGCGCTCATCAATACTTTGACAGAAGCGACCGATTTCGGTAAAAACGTCCGAGTCCGCTATGCCGAAGGAGATGTTGCCGTAGCTATCGAAGAGCCGCTCACCGAAGAACAACAGAAAATCAGTCAAGTCTTGTTGAACGGGTTTCGTCTCAACATGCAAGAATTACAGAAAGAGTATCCGGGTCATATCAACGTAAGCGATCGGAGGTTATGATGTTTGCTTTTCAGTTACAACTTTTCTCAAGTAAAAAAGGAGTCTCCAGCTCCAAAAACGGCCGTGACTCCAATGCCAAGCGTTTGGGCGTAAAGCGTCATGATGGTGTTGTTGTTAAGGCAGGTAATATCATTGTTCGTCAGCGGGGGACAAAATTCCATCCCGGTCTGAACGTGATGCGTGGTGGGGACGATACCCTCTTTGCCGTATCGGACGGCGTAGTTCGTTTTGAACGCAAAGGCAAGGATAAAAAACAGGTGAGCGTTTATCCCGTAGAAGCTCTGGCATAAGCTTGCCGGAGGCGGAACGCAATGATTCCTACTGCACCTCGTTCGGCCGCAGGCCGTTCGAGGTGTTTTTCTTTGGAGGAGATATGTTTATCGATCAGGTGACCATTGAAGTTCGCGCAGGGCATGGCGGCGACGGAGCCATTTCATGGCGCAGAGAAAAATATGTTCCCGACGGCGGTCCGGATGGCGGAGACGGCGGTCGAGGAGGATCCATTATTTTGGAAGCCGATAAGGATGTCAATACACTGTTGGATTTCAAATATCATCCCATCTATAAAGCGCCCTCCGGAGAACCGGGACGCGGTCAGCAACAATTTGGGAAAGCAGGAGAAGACCTCATCCTGAAAGTGCCGGTCGGAACGGTGGTGCGTGAAGCGGAAAGTGGACTCGCCATTGCGGATCTTCGGGAAGACGCTCAGCGTTTTGTCGTGGTTAAAGGCGGCTTAGGCGGAAAGGGGAATGTGCATTTCAAAAGTTCCATCCGACAGGCACCTCGTTTTGCCAAACCGGGCGGCATGGGGCAACAGCTCAAAATTGTTTTAGAAGTAAAACTGATTGCGGATGTCGGTTTGGTCGGTCTTCCTAACGTGGGAAAAAGCACGATACTTTCGATTCTGACCCGGGCGAAACCTAAAATTGCCAATTATCACTTCACCACCATTGAACCAAATTTGGGCGTTGTGGACATGGGGGAAGGGCGATCCTTTATCATGGCGGATATCCCCGGTCTCATTGAAGGCGCTCATGCCGGAGCAGGCTTGGGGCACGATTTTTTGCGTCATATCGAACGTACACGTGTTATAGCCCATGTGCTGGATATGTCCAGCAGTGAGGGGCGCGATCCGATACAGGACTTTGATCTGATTCAGCAGGAGCTTCTTGCGTATCACGAAGCGCTGCCGAAAAAACTGCGCATCATAGTGGCGAATAAAATGGATTTGCCCGGCGCAGACGAACAGTTGGCGCGTTTTTGTCGGGAAATGGAAAGACGTGGCGTTTCCGTACGCAAAGCGGAGGAAAAGCCCCAACCTTCTGCGGATCCGTGGCAAGAAGAAATAACGAATGCAGTCATCGTAGTGCCCCTATCTGCCGCTACCACGAAGGGAATGGATGTTCTTCGGCGCTCTCTCTGGCAGGAAGTAAGCGACGTTCCCAAAACGCTTCTTGCGTGTGAGGACGAGATGGTCCCTGTCGAACGATTTTTTCGACGTGACAATGCCGTTACCGTTCGTCGTGAGGGACATACCATTATCGTTCAAGGAGAGCCGGTTGCGAATTTGGCAAAGAAACTCATTATTACCGATGGTGCATCCATTCAGTTTTTTGAACGCTCTCTTGAGCAAATGGGCGTAATGGATCGCGTTCGGGCGTTGAATCCGGATGAAGAGGATGTCATCAACATCGAAGGTTTTGAGTTTGACTGGCTATAGTGCAGAAGAGGAATCGGATGACCACAAGAGACAAATTGCTGACCTATTTTGAAACCCATCGCGGAACGTATTATTCCGGACAGCAGCTGGCGGAGAATTTAGGCGTTTCGCGCACCGCTATTTGGAAAGGCGTACAATCCCTTCGAGAAGAAGGTTATGCGATCACCGCTGTCACGAACCGAGGCTATTGTCTGTCGGAAAACACAGATATTCTATCCGCACAGGGGATTCGCAAATATCTATCGAATTCGTCCATGGTCGATTTGACGGTGCTGCCGGTTGTAACCTCGACGAATTTGCTCCTCAAGGAAAAGGCGGATGCCGGTGCTAAACAGGGAACCTGTGTCATTGCCGGAAAACAAACACAAGGACGAGGAAGGCGCGAGCGATCTTTTTATTCTCCGGCGGATACCGGTGTATATCTCAGCCTGTTGCTTCGTCCAAAAGACCGGCTGTTGTCGCAAACGGTCAACATCACTACGATGGCGGCAGTCGCCATGTGCGAAGCCATCGAAAAGGTGAGTGAAAAAAGAACGTCCATTAAGTGGGTAAACGACGTGTTTCTCGACGACAAAAAAGTTTGCGGAATCTTAACGGAAGCGTCGTTGAACATGGAAAACGGCAATGTTTCCTATGCTGTATTGGGCGTTGGTGTGAATGTTTATTTTCCGGAAGAGGGGTTTCCCGAAGAGGTCAAAGAGGTGGCGACAGCTATATTTTCCTCTCCGCAAAAAGATGCTAAGAACCGCTTGGCAGCCGCTTTTTTGGAACGTTTTTTCGCTTATTATCAACAGGAAGATGACCATCAGTATGTTGCAGAATATCGCCGCCGCTGTTTTGTTCTCGGTAAAGCCATTCAGGTTTGGCGTGGAGAGACCAAGACCGAGGCGTATGCGATAGATATTGACAATGGCTGTCATCTTCTTGTGCGCTATGCTGATGGAAGAGAAGAGCTGCTTTCCTCCGGAGAAGTCAGCGTGCGGATGGACAAAAAAAACGGATAACTTTTGCTGAAAAAAAGCATCGCTTATCTTATCGAGAAGAGAGGTTAGCATTTCGGACAAGTTGTCCTATTCAAATACCCCCTAAAAGAGACTTTTAGGGGGTGTTTTACGAAAGGTGTATTCTTTTCTTTCATTATATCGTTTGGGAACGATTCGTCTTTAACATTACGTCGTGTGCGCCACCTTCAATGATGGAGGTGGAGGAGACGAGCGTCAGCTTTGCTTTTTCGTGCAGCTCGGCAATGGAAAGCGCTCCGCAATTGCACATGGTTGCTTTCACTTTGTGCAGAGAAATGCCCACATTGTCTTTAAGAGAACCGGCATAGGGCACGTAAGAATCCACGCCTTCCTCAAACTGTAATCGAGCTTCGCCGCCCAAATCGTAGCGTTGCCAGTTGCGTGCGCGTGCGCTGCCTTCGCCCCAGTATTCTTTCATCGAAGACCCATTCACGGTGACTTTTGCCGTGGGGGATTCATCAAAGCGGGCAAAATAACGTCCCAACATGACGAAGTCCGCTCCCATGGCAAGAGCTAATGTGATGTGATAGTCATATACGATTCCACCGTCCGAGCAGATGGGCACATAGATGCCTGTCTCTTTATAGTATGCATCGCGTGCGCGAGCAACATCCATCACGGCAGTTGCCTGCCCACGACCAATACCTTTGGTTTCGCGTGTGATACAGATGGAACCGCCGCCGATACCGATTTTTACAAAGTCTGCTCCACACTCGGCTAAGTAACGGAATCCTTCGCCGTCCACCACATTTCCTGCGCCAACTTTTACCGTGTCGCCATAACGATCACGAATCCAGTCAATGGTGTTTTTTTGCCATTCACTGAATCCTTCGCTGGAATCAATGCAAAGCACGTCTGCACCGGCTTCCACGAGAAGCGGAACACGCGTCGCATAGTCGCGGGTATTGATTCCGGCGCCGACTTTCAGACGCTTTTTCGCATCCAACAACTCTTGGGGATTTTCCTTGTGGCTGTCGTAATCCTTGCGGAAAACAAAGTAAAGAAGGCGTTGATGGTCATCGACAATGGGCAAAGCATTCAGTTTTTTCTCCCAGATAACATCATTCGCTTCTTTTAGGGTCATTCCTTCTTTACCGAAGACTAAATCGGAAAAAGGAGTCATAAATTCACGAACGGCTGTTGTGGGATCCATGCGTGAAACGCGATAGTCTCGGCTGGTGACAATGCCCAACAGTTTTCCATGCTGTGTTCCATCTTCCGTTACCGCCATGGTGGAATGACCACTTTTATTTTTAAGACGCAAAACATCTTCTAATGTATCGTCCGGGGAAATGTTGGCATCACTGGGGACGAATCCGGCTTTATAGCCCTTGACATTGGCGACCATCGCCGCTTGCCTTTCAGGGGATTGAGATCCGTAAATAAAAGAAAGACCGCCTTCACGCGCTAAGGCGATGGCAAGCGTATCGTTGGAGACCGATTGCATAATAGAGGAAACCATTGGAATACTCAGTGTATGTTCCGGCGTATCGCCACGTCGAAAACGAACCAGTGGGGTCGATAAATTCACATTTTCTACGCGGCATTCGCTGGATGAATAACCGGGAATCAATAGATACTCGCTAAATGTGCGCGAGGGTTCTTTCAGATAAATCGCCATATCTCCTCCTATACTGTTTTTTGGGATACATTTTTATGCTATTGGTTCGATTATACTCTTTTTTTCTTTCTGCTGCCCGTTCTTTAGGAGAAGCGGTTTCGAGTATCATTTGGAGGAATACGATAGAGCAAAAGGAATGCCATACGATTGAGGAGAAAAACCGTAAAACGGGTTGTTGGGAAAGAAGCAATAAAAGAAAAAGAAGGAAGGGAAGCTTATGGATATTGCTGTTTTGGGAGCGGGCACATGGGGCAGTGCGCTCGCGCGCTTGCTGACAAAGAACGGGCATGTGGTTACGTTGTGGTCGGCGTTTCCGGAAGAACTGACAGCCATAGCGAAAACACATCGACACCCACACTTGGGAGAGGCAGAAATGCCGGAGGCGCTTCGCATTTGTGCCAACCTAAAGGAAACGGTTTACGAGAAGAATATGGTCGTCTTTGCCGTGCCTTCTCCGTATGTGCGTTTGACAGCTGAAAAGGCAGCCCCGTATCTTTCCTCCGGACAGATTTTGGTGAATGTAGCGAAAGGTATTGAAAACACAACCGGTTTATTGTTGAGTGACGTGATACAGGATGTTCTTACCAAACAACGATCTGGCGAATCATTTGCTCTCGTCGCTTTGTCCGGTCCGACTCATGCGGAAGAGGTGGCACAGGATTTGCCTTCTGCCATTGTCTCCGCCAGTAAAGAGGAATTTGCGGCCCAGTGCGTCCAAGATGCATTTATGAATGAGCAATTTCGTGTCTATACGAATCGAGATATTCACGGCGTGGAGCTTTGCGGAGCGCTAAAGAATGTGATCGCTCTCGCTGCCGGTATCTCTGACGGTTTGGGATTTGGAGACAACGCCAAAGCGGCTATTATTACACGAGGAATGGCGGAAATGACACGCTTGGGACTTGCTATGGGGTGTCTTCCGGAAACTTTTGCCGGGCTTGCCGGATACGGTGATTTGATTGTTACTGCGACGTCGGTACATAGCCGCAACCATCGCTGCGGAGAATTCATTGGTCAAGGGCTTTCTCCCAAACAGGCGGTTCGCGAGGTGGGACAGGTGGTAGAAGGCATAAATGCGCTGCCTGCGGCAAGGTCATTGGCTGCGCGGTATGATGTGGACATGCCGATAGTGGATGCGGTGAATGCTATTCTTTGTGGCGTGGATGTGCGCTCTACGGTTTTTTCGCTGATGACACGTGAGAAAAAAACAGAATTCCGTTCGATTAGTGTATAATCTATCTGTTGTGATTTTTGCGAGGAGAGATTTCCTCTCGACAGTGCAATACGTCTTTAGATAGAAATAACCGACAGGGTTTTGGGAGTAACAATATGAGTAAATTCAAAAAAATAGTCGTTTTTCTTGGTGTAATGATCTATGTTTGCTTCAGCGCTGTTTTCTTCATTCACCATTTTTTACCGTTAAAGGA
>NZ_CABTXF010000018.1 GCF_902488755.1 uncultured Murdochiella sp.
AGGCAGTTTATCATCAAGTCATTCGTATACAGTCGAATGCAGCAAAGAATAGCAATAAAGGAGAAAACAATGCGCATTGGAATTATTTATTGGAGCGGAACCGGCAACACGGAAGCGATGGCTCATGTTTTGGAAGACGCGCTGAAAAAGGAAAATGCTGAGGTGGACGTAAAAAGCGTGAGCGAGGTTTCCCTTGCTGATGCGCTTGCCTATGATCGGCTGGCGTTAGGGTGTCCGGCAATGGGCGATGAACAGCTGGAAGAAGTTGAATTTGAGCCATTCTATACCGATCTCAAAGCGGAAATCGGTAAAAAACCGCTTGTTCTTTTTGGGTCCTATTCGTGGAACAGCGGACAATGGATGGAAGACTGGACGGATGATGCCCGTTCTTGCGGACTTTGCCTTATGGATGACGGCTTAGCCTGTTATGAAGCGCCGGATGACGACGAGAAAAAGGAAGCGCTTGCATCCTTAGCAAAAGCGCTGCTTCGCTAAAAGATCTATCGATTTGGAAAACAAAGAACAAACAGAAATAATGACCTGATAAACAGGGAAGGCGCGAAAAATGCCTTCCCCGTTTTTCTTTTTTAATAAACGCCAGTTTCTATGTCTTAAGGGGCGAATGCAGAAAAAAGCCAGCGCAAAATCGGTTTGCCCTTACGAAGAAAACCCGTAATACGACTCCACCGCAGCCTGTTGAATACCTTGCTTCACATGCAAAGCGGTTTCCTTTCCACAGAGGAACGAAATCAGTGCGATGGAAAGATAGACCGCCGCTGCAGCACCGCGACCTGTGAACACATTTTCGTCCTGCACGACAACCGCTTTTGCGTCATACGAACCGATGTTTTTTAGCTTGTCCACCGTTCCCGGAAAACCCGTCACGCGCTTATTGGCGATAATGCCTGCTTTCTCCAATACCATGGGTGCTGCACAGATTGCGGCTACCACCTTTCCCTCTCCTGCGAAGCGACGCACAAGCGCCAACACACGCTCATCATCGCGCAGATTGAGCGATCCGGGCATTCCACCGGGAAGATACACCCCATCATACGAATCCATATCAACGGCATCCAGAACCGTATCCGCCGAAACAACCAGTCCATGTGAGCCGGTGACCATGTGTTCTTCTGTCAAAGAAACGATATCCACCTCTACATCTGCACGCCGCAGATAATCCGCAGGCGTGAGCGCTTCGACCTCTTCAAATCCTTCTGCCAACAAAAGTAATACTTTTTTCATGTGCAATCTTCTCCTTTCTCCTGTAATAGCGATTATAGCAAGCACCGACAACAGGGGACAAACACCTCTTGATTTTCGTTAAACGCCTGCTCACCATGACGCACAGCGAACGTTGGATTTTACAATTCGGATGGGGCGGTCTATACTGTAGCTAATGTGAAAAGAGAGCAGGAGAGACGAATGAAAAATCTGGGATATTACAATGGAAAGGTAGATCGCATCGAAAACATCACCATTCCTATGAATGACCGTGTATGCTGGTTTGGCGACGGCGTTTATGATGCAGGGCCATGCCATAAACAGCATATTTTTGCCTTGAAGGAGCATATCGATCGCTTTTATCGCAATGCAAAGGCCCTCAATATGGAAATGCCTATGGATAAAGAAGCCTTTGCTTCTTTACTAAACGATTTGGTAAAAAAGCTCGACGATGAAGATCTCTTTGTCTATTACCAGGTCACGCGTGGGACAGCGGAGCGCAACCATACCTATAGCCCCGGAAAAGGAAACCTTTGGGTCATGATTAAGCCACAAGCTATTAACGATGGCAAAAAGCCCGTCTCACTCATCACCTGCGAAGATACACGCTTTTTTCACTGCAATATCAAAACCTTAAACCTGATTCCTTCTGTGATGGCGGCACAAAAAGCAAAAGATGCCGGTTGTCATGAAGCGGTATTCTACCGTCCGGGCGGACGTGTCACCGAATGTTCACACAGCAATGTGCATATCCTGCGTGACGGCGTACTGTACACTGCACCGACCGATTGCCTCATTCTGCCCGGCATTGCGCGTCACCATCTTCTTCTCGCTTGTGAACGGCTTGGCATACCGTATCGCGAAGAGCCGTTTTCGCTGGAAGAATTAGCTTCGGCGGATGAAATACTCGTTACTAGTTCCAGCAATCTCTGCCTTCGCGCCAACCATTTAGATGGCAAAGCCGTCGGGGAGAAAGACTTTCTCCACTATGAACAGTTGCGAGAAGCTGTTCTCAACGAGTTTTACGAAGAAACCGAACGCCAATAGTACGCCCTGCAGAAAAATAGAGGAGAAAAGATGTTTGATGTACTCATTATCGGCGGTGGCATTGTCGGCTGTTCGATTGGAAGACAGCTTTCACGATATGCCATTCGTGTCGGCTTATTGGAGAAAAATATAGAGGTCGGTCAGGAAACCACCAAAGCCAATTCCGCAATTGTCCATGGCGGATTTGATTGTGTTCCCGGAACAAAAAAAGCGGCCATGAATGTACGGGGCAACCAAATGATGGCAAAACTTAGTGAAGAATTAGGTTTTACATATCATCAAGTTGGCTCATTGGTTTTGGCATTTGATGAGGAAGAGATTGCCCAGTTGCAGATTTTGCTGGAACGGGGGCAGAAAAACGGCGTTTCGCCGCTTTCTCTGCTCGATCCGCCGGAGATATTGGCTCTGGAACCGCGCGTTTCCCCAAAGGTGAAAAAAGCGCTCTACTGCCCTAATTCCGGCGTAGTCGATCCATTCAATTTTACGTATGGCATGATTGAAAACGCAATGGAAAACGGTCTGTCGCTGTTTACGGAAACCGAAGTAATCGGTATGGAACGTCACGATGACCATCTTCTGGTAAAAACCAATGTTGGAGACAAGAAAGCACGCTTTGTGGTGAATGCCGCCGGACTCGGTTCTGCACGCATCGCCGCTATGACGGGCGATACCGAAATCCGCCTGCGTCCTACAAAGGGAGTCTATCGCCTGTTGGATAAAACGGACGGAGAGCGCATTCATACCGTACTTTTCCAGACCCCGACGAGAAAAGGAAAAGGCGTGTTGGTTGCCCCTACATACGACGGTAGCACCTTGGTCGGACCTACCGCCAGTGTCGTTGACGATGAGCACGATACAACCGTTAACGAGGAAGATTTACGCGCCGTTGATGCGCTTGCCTGTAAATCCGTGCCGAATCTGGCACTTGGACAAACCATTCGTGTCTTTACCGGCGTGCGCGCAAAACCGGAAAGCGGTGATTTTCATCTTTATGCCTCGAAACACATGCCGGGGGTCATTCATGCGGCAGGTATCGAATCACCGGGATTGGTCTCTGCACCCGCCATCGCCGAAGAAGTGGATCGTCTCTTGCACGCAAATGGATTTGCCGCTCCACAAAAAACGGATTTTCAGCCTCGACGAAAAGCCTTTGTTCGCATGGCAGAGCTCACTGCCGCGGAGAAAGCGGAACAAATCGCCCAAAATCCGCTGTATGGCAATATCATTTGCCGATGCGAAACTGTGTCCGAAGGCGAAATCGTCGATGCCATACATCGTCCCGGCGGAGCCTGCACGTTGGATGGTGTAAAACGTCGTGTTCGAGCCGGCATGGGACGCTGTCAGGGAGGATTTTGTGCCCCTCGTGTTATGGCTATTTTAGCTCGTGAGCGGAATGTGGATCCCGTCACGCTGAAAAAAGAAAGCAGCGAATCACCGCTTTTGGTTGGTCATTTAAAAAACAAAAATACTGTATCCAAACCGAATCATTCGGACGATGCCTCCCCATACGATAGCCAGTTGCCATGCGTTAAAATGGAAAACCGCAAACAGCAGGAAAAGGAACAGGATCTTTTGCATGAAGACCATTGATCTCGTTATTATCGGCGGTGGGCCTGCAGGTCTTGCCGCTGCCATCGAAGCAAAGAAAAACGGTGTCGATTCCCTGCTCATTATTGAGCGCGATCGGGAACTCGGCGGTATTCTCAATCAATGTATTCACAGTGGCTTCGGCGTACAGGAATTTAAGGAAGAACTCACCGGGCCGGAATATGCCCAGCGCTTTATCGAAGAGGTGAATGCGCTGCAAATTCCCTATGTGTTGCAGACCATGGTCGTGGAAATCACACCGGAAAAACAAGTGGTCGCTATGAACGCTTCCGGCGTGTTGACCATTCAGGCGAAAGCGATTGTGCTGGCAATGGGCTGCCGTGAACGAAGCGCCGGCTCTGTGGCACTCGGCGGCTATCGTCCTGCCGGCGTGTATACAGCAGGAACGGCACAGCGTCTCATCAATATGGAAGGTCTCATGGTGGGTAAAGAAGTCGTCATCTATGGATCCGGTGACATTGGTCTCATCATGGCACGCCGTCTCACACTGGAAGGCGCGAATGTTCTTTGCGTTGTGGAAATTGCGCCGGAATCAAGCGGACTTCCTCGCAATATTGCGCAATGTCTTAACGATTACGACATTCCGCTTTATCTTCACCATAAAGTGAAGGCGGTACACGGTAAAGATCGCGTAAGTGGCGTGACCCTTTGTGCCGTAGACGACAAGTGGCAGGAAATTCCCGGAACCGAACGTGATATTTCCTGTGATACACTCCTTCTTTCCATCGGTCTCATCCCTGAAAATGAGCTTTCGCGCCAGGCGCAACTCGCTTTGCATCCGCGCACAAAGGGACCGGAAGTGTCTTCACACATGGAAACCACGGTTCCCGGCATTTTCGCTTGTGGCAACGTTTTGCATGTCCACGATATCGTGGATTATGTCACGCAAGAAAGCCGAAACGCCGGAAAAAATGCGGCAAACTATATTCGCCATGGTTCGTTCGCTCCCGCAACGCTGACAACTTCCGCCGGAGAAGGCATCTCCTATCTCTTGCCTTCCCGAATCGATGCGCAGGAGAAGGAAACGGTGCGTCTATTCTTTCGTCCCACGCATCGAATGCGCAATGTAACACTATCGCTATATAGCGGCGATACGCTGCTGACTACGTACAAACGCAATGTGCTTATCCCCTCTGAAATGGCGCACATAGACGTTCCCTACGACAAGCGCGCACAGGCGGTTTCTCCATTACGCCTTGTCGCCAAGGAGGAAGCATGACAAAAAAAGAAATGGTCTGCATCATCTGCCCCATGGGCTGTACGCTTGCCATTCAACAGGAAAACGGAAATCTTGTCGTGACGGGCAATCGCTGTCCACGTGGTGAACAATATGCAAAGCAGGAGCTGACTGCCCCCATGCGCAATATCGCTTCTACCGTGCGTGTGCATAACGGTATCTTGCCCGTTGTGCCGGTCAAAACCGATCGGGAAATTCCCAAAGAGAAAATTCGCGACGCCATGTCACTCATCAATGCGGTGGAAATCGAAGCCCCCGTATCTTGTGGGCAGTGTATCCTTCCCCACCTTTTTGGCACGTCTGCCAATATTGTAGCGACGCGCGATTTGCCAAGCCTCGACACACAGAGAAAATAAGCCTGTCTCCCCCAATAAATAATATGGCTATTGCCCTTTTCGTCTGCACAAATGGACAAAACGCCATCGATACATAACCCGGAAAGAAGGAATTATGCAACCCAAGCAGTACACCGTCGAAAGCGCTTGTCATCAGCCACTTGACGTTCTTTACTATGCGCACGAAACCGATGAACAGAGTAGTTGTTCGCGCACATTGATTCAAATTTTGCACGGTATGCAGGAACATAAGGAACGCTATCACGATTTTGCGGAATTTCTCTTTACACAAGGCTACGATGTACTGATTCATGACCATCTCGGTCACGGGAAAAGTGTCAGCCGTCTGCACCCCCTTGGCGACATGGTTTCCGCCGATACGGTGCTCAAAGACATTGACATCGTACGAAAGAGTGTTCCGGCACACAACGAAACCGTATGCTTTGGACATAGCATGGGCTCTTTCCTTGCCCGCATATACGCATCGCTTTATGATGTCGATGTGTTGATTGCCTGTGGCACCGGACAAACGCCCGGCTTTTTAGCACATCTAATTAAACTGCTCTTATTGACACAACCTTCGGGCGTGCCACTTTCCAAAATACAGAAGCTCATTACCGGTTCATTTACCAAACGCGGAGAAAGTCCGACCGCTTGGCTATCTGTAGACCTAGATAATCAGCGTCGCTATCGTGAGGATCCCCTCTGTGGTCAACCCTTTACAAAAGAAGGATATGAGACATTAATGGACATTGTCCTTCGTTTGAATCATGCGGAGACGTATCGCAACTGCAGTGCAAAACGCATTCTTCTCATTGCCGGTGAAAAAGATCCGGTTGGACAATACACCAAAGGTGTCCGACAGACCGAAGAGCATTATCTCTCTGCCGGAAAAAATGTACGAAGCATTTTCTATCCGAACATGGCGCACGAAATTTTGTTAGAGACAGATCATTTACGAGTGTATCAAGATGTTGCGCAATTTCTGCAGAAAAAAGACAAACACTAATAGGAGGCGAATATGGAAAAAACACAACAGGAACTGAATCGCGGTCTGGCGCAAATGCTTAAGGGGGGTGTCATCATGGATGTCACCACGCCGGAACAGGCAAAGATTGCGGAAGAAGCCGGTGCCTGTGCGGTCATGGCATTGGAACGCATTCCGGCAGATATTCGTGCAGCCGGCGGTGTTTCCCGTATGAGCGATCCCAAGATGATTCGCGGCATTCAGCAGGCTGTCAGCATTCCAGTAATGGCAAAATGTCGAATCGGACATTTTGTCGAAGCACAGGTGCTTCAAGCCATTGATATTGATTATATAGATGAATCCGAGGTACTCTCGCCCGCAGATGACCTTTACCATATTGATAAAACGGCATTCAAAGCGCCCTTCGTCTGCGGTGCGCGCGATTTAGGTGAAGCACTTCGCCGCATCAGCGAAGGCGCTTCCATGATTCGCACAAAAGGTGAGCCGGGAACAGGTGACGTTGTACAGGCTGTTCGCCATCTGCGTAAACTAACTGCGCAGATCCGCCAGCTTTCCGCCATGCGCAAAGACGAGCTTTTTGAAGCGGCTAAGACGATGCAGGTTCCCTACGATCTCGTCCTCTATGTCCATGATCATGCCAAACTGCCGGTAGTCAATTTTGCTGCCGGTGGAGTCGCTACCCCCGCTGATGCTGCGCTCATGATGCATCTTGGTGCAGAAGGCGTATTCGTCGGATCCGGTATCTTCAAGTCCGGCAATCCTGCCAAACGGGCTTCTGCCATTGTACAAGCCGTTACCAATTTTACCGATGCAAAATTGATTGCGGAAATCTCGGAAGATTTAGGCGAAGCCATGGTCGGTATCAATGCCGGCGAAATCGCCATCATTATGGAAGAACGAGGTCAATAATGCCCACCGGTGTGTTGGCGCTGCAAGGCGCTTTTATCGAACACGAAAAGATGCTCCACCGTCTTGGCGCAGATGTACGCGAAGTACGTCAACGTGCCGATCTGGAAGGTCTTGACGGTATCGTCCTTCCCGGAGGCGAAAGCACTGTACAGGGACGGTTATTACGAAAGCTGAATATGCTACATCCCCTGCGCAATCAAATCCAATGCGGCTTGCCAGTCCTTGCCACTTGTGCAGGGCTCATTCTGTTAGCTCAGCATCTCGAAAGTGGCGAGCCGACCCATTTAGCAACGCTTCCCGTCATGGTTCGCCGCAACGCCTACGGAAGACAACTTGCCAGTTTCGCCACAACAGCCGATGTCGGATCCCTTGCCGACTTTCCACTCGTTTTCATTCGTGCGCCCTATATTACCACAGTGGAGGCGGGCGACTTGGGGCATCCGGAAGTGGATCCGAACAATTTGGGGCATTTGAAAGTGGACTCGAACGATTTAGGGCGTCCAGACACTGCATCTATCCCTACGCATAGAATCTTCTCAAACAGCGACCAAAGCGAATCGCATGACGCAGACAGTAAGACACTTGACTTGCGTAGTGATGCGGCGGCGGCGGTTGAGGTGGCGCATGACAAAAACGGCGCGCCGACGGTTGAGGTTCTTTGCACCGTCTCTAATCGCATCGTCGCCGTGCGCTATGCTTCACAAATAGGGCTCGCTTTCCATCCAGAACTAACGGACGACCCACGCTTGCATGAGCTGTTTTTAGAGATGATTTATCACTAATTCTTCGTACCCGATGTAGGATAGCACTCTATCCACAGGAACCTCTTCTACTATAATGTGCACGTTACTTTTTTCGGTTATCTAATCGTAATGACTTCACCTTCATCGCCTTGATTCTTCTCTTAATGGTGAAGGTGTGGTTTTCTTTTCATAACATAGAAAAAGATATATTGCTCTCTATGAGCGTGTTGAAGCGTTTGCGGAGAATAGAAGGGGCGACAAGGTATGTCGACCCTGGCAGATCCACTTTTCTCTACTTTGCCAGGGGTGTTTAGGGCGTACCCGACCCTGGCAAACACGGTTTTTTCTATTTTGCCAGGGGTGTTTAGGCCGTGCCCGACCCTGGCAAACGCTGTTTTTTCCATTTTGCCAGGGTTACGCAACGAAAATCGACCCAAGTATCCGCTTTTTTTCGTCTTACCCGTAGTTGCTCACATTGTTACAAGCATTTCCGCGCCGCCAACATCATTTCCAGCGGCGCTCCGCTCTTCACCGCGCCGCCAACATCATTTCCAGCGGCGCTCCACTTTCCACCGCGCCGCCAACGTCATTTCCAGCGGCGCTCCACTTTTCACCGCACCGCCAACGTCATTCCCAGCGGCGCTCCACTTTTCACCGCACCGCCAACGTCATTTCCAGCGGCGCTCCACTTTCCACCGCGCCGCCAACGTCATTTCCAGCGGCGCTCCACTTTCCACCGCGCCGCCAACGTCATTTCCAGCGGCGCTCGCTTTTCACCGCGCCGCCAACGTCATTTCCAGCGGTGCTCCGCTTCCTACCGCGCCGCCAACGTCATTTCCAGCGGCGCTCCGCTTTGCATCGCACCACTACGATATTACACAATAGCGCACCACCAAAAAAAAGCGACGGGAAAACCCGTCGCTATCCTGAATAACGAACACGCTCAAAACTGTTATTTCTTCCGAATCAGTATCGCTTTTGGTGTCAGGGAGTTTTGATGTTTTTCTTGTTCTTTGCTGAAGACCATACGATCTTGCGCATCGAAGAGATTTTCGGAAAGGGAACCGCCTGTAATATAGGTGGCCTTTCCATTTTGTACTAATTTTGCCAAGCGATATTCTCCGCCAAAGTCTCCTTCGATCGGAGAAGCGACAAACGAGGAAAAAACATAAATTTCCAAGTAGTCCTCTTCAAAAAAAGAATCATACGACGTATCGGAGCCATCCACAACAAAAGGTATGGGAGAACCGATGTTTTCCCGATTCATATAGGAACTGAACTGTTGCGAAGAACGAAGATTCTGCACTACCGAATCGGAATAGAGGGCATAGGGATGCAACAGCACACCATCTTTATCAATGGGCGCTTTACCAACGGCATGATCAAGCGAAGGATCCATGCGAATATTGAGTGGCTGCAGAGCATTCTCTCCCGTAAAGCGCTCACCCATCTTTGCACGGGAAAAACCACTGTAGACGGCTTCGTCGGAAGCCTGCACCACATAGATCTTCAACAAATCCTCTACGGCACTGCCGCGCAGAATGATGTTAATATTCTCCAGATTTGGCGCTTTCTCGGCAGCCGCACGTGCTTCTGTATCGGCTAATTGCGTTTTTACGACTTCCCGGACTTGCTCGATATCCAGCAGACCAAAAGAATAATCATTGAAGATTTCGACACTCTCGGAAGAGCCCTTCGCATCGGTCACCAGCTCAAAAACAAAACGATGCACAGGATAGGTGACATCCGTGCCGGTAGAGGTGATCACACGACGTACACCATCCACGGCGAACAGCTCTACGGAATTAACCTGAGACGACATACCATAGTCGGTAAACAATGCCTCATAGAGCGCATCATACTGCGTTTTTAATGTCTCGGTATTAGAAGATAGGAATGTCGTCGGCATCGGCGACTCTTTCCCCTCATTATTTGCCATCGGATACCACTTGTTTTTTACGAACCGCGCAGAAACCATGGCATTATCAATGCGTTTCTCTATTTCCTCTGCCGAATCGCCGGCAGAAATCAACGCCTTCGCCTTTCCTTTATAGCGTTCGACTCCATCCTCACCCGCTTCATCAAAGTCAACAAAAACCTCTATCGTGGTTTCTGCGGTCTCGCAAAGGCGGTTCTGATCCAGCTTATTCTTCACAAAAAACAACTCGGTCGAGGCGGACTGTTCCTCCGTGAGAATCCAGCCGGCAAGCTCTTTTTTCTGCAAGATATTCAAAATCGATTCGATCATACGATTCTCCTAACTCAATTTTCCGCGCGCCTTGATATAGGACCCGCCGGTGGATGTCTTGACCCACTCTTTCCAGCCTTTTCCGCAATAGCCTGTACCGCTCATTTCCACTTTAGGAGAGACCATGGAGATGGATTGCAAAAGATCGGGAACATAGCCTGTCAGATAGACGGGACTGACGATTTTTCCGGTTAACTTGCCATCACGAATTTCGCGGGCTTTCGCAGCAACACACTGGATACCCCAGTTTTTGGGATCCTCCATACCAGAATCCAGTCCTTCCAACAAATAGCCATGCGAAATGGAAGCCACCATGTCCTCTAAGGTATCCTTGCCGCCTTCAAAAAACGTGTTGGTCATACGCGTATACGCCTTGCGTTTGTAACTCTCCCGCTTTCCGTTCCCGGTTGGCGCAACGCCAAGCTGAAGCGCGGAAAGCGCATCGCACATACCGTTCTTGAAAAAGCCATGATCAATAATAACTGTATCTTGCGCA
This sequence comes from uncultured Murdochiella sp., assembly GCF_902488755.1. Classification (GTDB taxonomy): domain Bacteria; phylum Bacillota; class Clostridia; order Tissierellales; family Peptoniphilaceae; genus Murdochiella. Next base: position 10,833 of record NZ_CABTXF010000018.1, read on the forward strand.
AAATTGCCCTCATCGTCAAAAGCGTAACTCGATACTTCATCAATAGCACTGGCACCGTCGTGCATGACGAGAACGTCTGACGCGACACGTTTGTTCAGGTATTCTTCGCCCTTTGCACGATGCTTCACAAACATATCCATTTCGGTTCCATGACCAAAAGCTTCATGCGCAATTAATCCGGTAAAATCCGGATCGCAGAGAATATCGTATTCTCCGGCTTCCACACGCTCTGCACCGAGGAGTTCCACCGCATGATCGCATACCGTCGCCACATGCGCTTCCATCTCATCCAACAGTTCCGATCCACCTAAAAGAGATAACCCTTTATATTCCGATTTTCGTTTTTCCCCATCGGACGCCAAGGCGACAATCGTTGCATTTGCATACACATACGATTGATATAAATCGCGATGAAGGGAAAGAAACAGCTTGTTTACCTGCGTTACAGAAAGCGCTAACTGTAAATAGGGAACTTCCTTGCGTGTTCCCATATTGGCGTCGTGCGCTTTTTGTAAACGCGCTAAAATAGCGCCGTCATCATCGTCCTCCGGCAAATTCTGCGCTTCTCCTAAATAAAACAGCTCTGCCGGCTCATCGCTCGGCGCGGTGGCATAAGGCAAAACGCCTTTTTGCGCAAATCGTTCACGGTCTTTTTTGGCAATCTCCCGCACGCGCGAGACGACGCGATCCACATCTACGTCATTAAAAGAATATTCACTGATGCCCGTATTCTGGAACACGCGAAGAACAAAGCCGCGCTCCTGATCCATAGAGGGCTCAATCGCGGACTTTGAAGTGCTAACAAGATACCCCTTGCCATCCACATCCGTGCCCAAAATGGATACATAGGCAAACTCTTTTGCCAAAATGGCAATAATTTCCTTCAACTTGTCCTTTTGGGAAAGCAGATAGGATGATGCACTAACCTTCATAAAACCTCCTCTATTCCTTTCGCAAGTCTCTTTCCTGTCTTCTTCGCGCTATGGCAGCAGAGACTTTAACACCGTTCGCCGTCCGCTTCCCAATAGAGAATGAAAAGCATTCAACAATTCGTGTCTTTTCTCTTCCGGCAGCTGAACAAGCCCCCTAAGCACCGTCTCCGTGTTTTTCAATCGTTGCTCCCGCATTTCTGGAAAAGTCTCTGATCCGGTGGTTTCTAATAGGGAAAAAATGGTATCGATGATGGACGCACGACTTTCCGCATCCAATTCTTCCAGCCAGCATCCCAGGGATGCCTGCATAAATAAACTGAACGGACTGAGTTTTGTCTGCGAAAACTCCGTTCCTTCCACTAACCAACTGAAGGCATCATGCTGAAATATGCCTTCCGCATCGCTTTTGACTACCTTGTGTTCTCCTTCATTGAAGAGAAGCTGTCCGATGAGGGAAGAATCCGGAACAATATTACGCATCCGCGGACGAATGCGCTGATACTCCGGAGAAAAAATAATCCCTTCATGCATTCCCGGACCGTCATTATTGAAAACGACAATGATGCGCTCCTGTATTTCCGGTTGACAAAAAATCGAAGCGTACATTGCAAAATAGCCGCCTTTGGAATGTCCCCCGACAAGCAATTCGCCGGAATGCTCACTGCCTATACGATTCAGGTAATCCACCGCAGCTTTTGATCCGCCGGTCTCCTCAAGATAGCTCATCAAAAGACTTTCCTTCCAGCCATTGAGTGTGGCATCCGTTCCACGGTAGGCAATGTACCAGGCCTTTTCCGATAATTGGAACACCAAAGCCGAAAACTGTTTGGTCTCCTCTGTATCCACTTCTGTAACGTAATGCGAAAGCAAAATATCACGAAAACGGCATCCTTTCGCCATTTCCTGTAAAAGCAGAGGCGCGCGGTCACAGAACTTCGCCGTTTTATCGATTTCTTCCGCATCATGCGTCGCAAAGAAACGCCGTTCCACCTCGGAAAGCGGCAGCGCCTCTTCCCCCTCACGGAAAATGCCCTCATAATCGATGTAGGCTAACTCCGCCAATATCGTATTGTCCACATCATGAAAAGGCAAAGAAGAAAACGGTACATCCTTCTGTGCCGTTAAATACTCCTGAATCGTCATCTTTTCCCCGTTTCTGCTTCGCGAACGCGAAAAGCAACACCCAACCGTTTGGCAATACCGCGGCAAATCGAAATTTCTTCGGTAGACAAAGCAAATTCCACAACAGATAAGGTCACGTGCGAAACACATTTCTTTACGCGGTAGGCATAGTCTAAAATAGCATCAAAAGAGCGCATACCGTATCGCGGATGGCATAACTCAACATAATTCTGAGCATTGGATGCATTCAAGCTAATCGACACGTCATCCACGACACCCGTCAAGTCGCCGGTGGTATCCCGTCCATAAAGCAAATCCGCAAGACCGTTCGTATTGATCCGAGTCGGCAAATCGGAACGTTTTTCCTTGGCATAATGCGCCACCGAAAGAAGCACGTCAAGACGTTCTGTCGGCTCGCCATATCCACAGAAAACTAGCTCGCGATACGCAGAAAGGTCACGCCGAGCAAGCAGGGCCTTCACTTCCTCCGCCGTGGGCTCCTGTTTCAGCCACAACGAATCCGCATCGCCCACGCCGTCCATCTGTTCCCGTACACAAAAGGAACAGCGACAGGGGCATTTATTCGTTATATTCACGTAGAGCCCGTCACCGTACTCGTACAGCACCGTTCCCATCGATTCCATAATCGTTCCTCTCCTCTATAGAAGCACTTCCTATTTTTCTGCGAAAAAGCCCACACGACAGAAAAGCAGGGTAAGTCAGTACATGCCCATATGTTTCTCCACCCATAGCACAAAGCCATGCGGAAGAATCTTGCTGAGAACATGGATACTTTTCGCTACTCTACTGGAAAGGGAAATATCCTTTCCTCTTTTTGCGCGTCGAATCGCTGTTTTTACCACCGTTTGCGCTTGTTCCACGCCAATTTTCTTAATCGCGGAAACCGCACCGGGGGACCCTGCCTGAACAAAGAATTCCGTTTCCACCGGATTGGGACATACGGCAGTCACGGTTATCTTTTGCGGTTGCAGTTCACGATGTAGCGCGCGCGAATAACGCAGCACAAAGGCTTTTGTTGCGGCATAAACAGCAAACTCCGGTTGCGGTAAAAACGCAGCAACGGATGCCAATTGAAAAATGCTGCCACCTCGTTGCATGTATGGTAAACAAATAGAGGTGATGCGTGAAAGCGCCAAAACATTGAGCGAAATCATCGCCGCATTTTCCTCTTCCCCAAGCGCTTCAACGCTTCCTATTTTACCAAATCCGGCGGAATTCACCAGCGTTTGAATCGCCACCGACTCGGTCCTTAAGGCGAGACGAATCGTCTCCAAAAAAGCGGAATCGGTCAAATCGCCTGCAAAAATACGCGCCGGGGTCGTTAAGGTTTGTGCCAGCGCTTCCAACCGTTCTTTTCGTCGAGCAATCAACCAGAACGCATCTACTCGCTCACCGGCATCCAACTGCGTCGCAAATTCCCAACCCAGCCCGGATGATGCACCGGTAATGATGGCTATTGTTTGCACATTCTGCTCCTTTTCACTGGTTATCCTTGTCAACAGCAAAATTCTCTGCGTCAATCTTCCTCTTTATTCGCCCATTTTGGCTTTGCGTTCGCCGCCCGTCCACAGGCGATAATACGTCCCTTTCTTGGCTAACAGTTGCGTGTGGGTTCCCTCTTCCTCAATACCGTCTTTTCCCAACACAACGATGCGGTCCGCATGTTGAATGGTGGTCAGGCGATGCGCAATGGTAAGCGTCGTTCGCCCGGAAGAAAGATCTTCTAAGCTCTTTTCGATAAGCATTTCACTTTCATTATCCAAGGCGCTGGTGGCTTCATCCAAAAGCAGGATGGGCGGATTCTTCAAAAAAACGCGTGCGATGGCGATGCGCTGCTTCTGTCCACCGGATAACTTGATCCCTCTTTCGCCGACATAGGTTTGATAACCGTGCGGAAGGTGACCAATAAAAGCACTTGCTCCTGCTAACTCCGCTGCATGTTGAATTTCTTCCTCTGTTGCAGAAGGTCTTCCGTAGGCTATATTATCCGCCACCGTGCCGGAAAAGAGATACACATCCTGCTGTACAATACCTATACTCTGACGAAGACTCTTTAGTTGCAATGACTTGACATCCTGCCCATCAATTTTGACGCTACCCGATGTCGTATCGTAAAAGCGAGGGATCAGCGAAGACAGGGTGGTTTTTCCCCCGCCGCTCTCTCCCACCAGAGCAAGATTTTCGCCGGGATGAATGGTCAGACATAGATCATGCAGCACGCGATTGTTTTCATCCGGATAGGCAAAGGTGACATGATCGAACACGATTTCTCCACCGTTCACCACCAACGGTTTTGCATCCGGTGCGTCAACTATATCTGCCGGCGTATCCATCAGTTCAAAGAAACGCTCGATGCCGGTTAAACCCATCGAAAACTGCTCAGCAAATTCTACAATACGCCGAATCGTTGCGATTAGCGTCGTCACATAAAGCACGTAAGCGACCAGATCTCCCGGTGTAATTTTTCCCTGTACCAAAAAGAGTCCGCCAGCCGCAAGCGTCACAGAATACATCATTCCATCAAATAACCGCGTAGACATGTTGAAATTCGCCATCGCTCGATAGCGTTCTTTCTTGATTTCCTTCATGCGCTGGTTACCTTCGGCAAACTTATTTAATTCAATTTCTTCGGACGTAAACGCCTTCACAACGCGCTGTCCCAATAAAGAGTCTTCGATGCGTGCATTGAGATTACCAAGCTCCACGCGCTGCGATTTCGTTGCCGACCGGAAGCGATGGTTCAGGCGAATAGAAACGAAAAGCATTACCGGCATACAAGCAAAGATAAGCACCGTCAGAGACAATGACGAAAACGACAGAATAACGAAGGATACGACAATTTTAATTGCCGCGATGAAAAATTCTTCCGGGCAATGATGGGCGAACTCGGTTACGTCAAAGAGATCGGACGTGATACGTCCCATAATGTGCCCTATTTTCGTATTGGAGTAGTACGCATCGCTGAGCGTCTCCAGCTTGCGAAAGGCATCCATGCGCATGTCCGTTTCAATATAAACGCCCATAATGTGTCCCTGTGAACACATGTAATAATATGCTGCGGCATCCAGCAGACGTAAAACAATGTACAACAAGGCAAGCTGTCCGATCCAGCCGACTGTCATCTGCGCAGGATTGGTCATTGCCGTATTCGTCAACGTGTACATGATACGCGGAAGTACAATGTCGCATAGCGTCGTCAGCGCCGCACAAAACAGATCAAAAATCAATAAGCCACGATAACGCAGTAAATACGGAAAAAACCGGCGCAATAATTCGCCAGTAGCGTATGTTCTTGTGACGGTTTGCACGCCACCTTTCGCTTCCTTCGGCACATCCACTTTTCTTTTCTGCGAAGAATCCTGTGTTGACCGGGACATGTGCCCTCCTCTCTATCTTGTATACGGTTTTTGTTCTTCCGCAAAACCATATAGTGTATTCTGTGTGTTCTGCATCACTGCTGCCATATCCTCACCACGCAACGACGAAAGACGCGTAATGGTTCCGTTTAGCGACTCTTTTACTTGTACCAAAAAAGGTTCTTCCTCAGAGGTCGGTTTTGTCGGCAGGTCGGTTTCCAATAACAAGCGATCTGCCGGTATCTGCTTAACATAGGCGCGACCGCGCTTGGTCTCCAGCATTGCCGGATGCACGGAAAGAAGCCCTCCTATACGGATGAGTCTGGTCAAGTCATCGCTTGTTCCCCCGAAACGGTGAACGATGGGGAAAACATTCGGCAAAACAAGATGTTCTTCTTCATAGAGATCAAGCAGTGGCGTTAGCGCGCGGACAGCATGAAGAGAAAAAACATACGGTACAGCATGGTGCAAAGCTTCTTTCCGTACAAGTCGGAAGATGGTGCGCAATACATTCTGCTGTTCTTCCACAGGCGCGTTCATCAGACGTTTTTCACTGAAATCAAGTCCCACCTCGCCGATAAAACGCGTTTCGGACAAAGCGTTCGCAAAAAAAGCAAGCTCCTCTTTGTTCTTCTCCGGCGTAGCCACCCACCAAGGATGAAAACCTAACGACAAAATCGGCATTTGGGAAACATCCGATCCTGCTTTTTCCGCTTCTTCCCTTTCGTGTTTTAATGCCCAATAAGAAGAAGGCAGAACGGTTTGTGCCACCAAATGAATGTTTTCTTCGCGAAGATGCCTCGCAACAGAATAGCGGCTGTTAGCAGGCAAAAAGTCCCAATGGGCATGGGTGTCCAACAGATAAGGCGTGGTTTTCAGACAACCGCCATCGACCGGAAAAGAGGGGTCTTGCGTCATCAAGCGTCTTGCTGATTCCGCCGTCGGCAAAGGCTTCCTTTCGTCTCGACGCGCTTCTCTCTGCCGTTTTTTCGGCGGATTGGGCATTTTCTCCAATCCGGCGAGACGGCATATCACTTTGCCAGCCATCATCTGCCCCATAATCGGCGGCATGTAGCTCATGGAACCGAGGGTGTCTGCCTTGGTTGGGCGCATTTCGCACGCGCAAGGAATCGACGTCTGCGATGACGGCGTACTACCCGATGTCTCCGTCAAAGAAGATACCTGTTTCGCCATCGGAAGATCCGCTGCAAAGGACGAGCGCGGAATAATCGGCGTTTCTGTTGAAAAGATGACCTCTACTTGAGAAAGCCCTCGTTTTCGACATTCTCGACGCATGACTTTGGATAACGGACAATTGAATGTATTCTCCACATAGGCGAAACGAAGCGCCATGGGATCACGCTTATTTGCTGCGCCCATGGCGGATAAAAGCGGAATCTGTCGACTTGCGCACCATTCGGCGATTTCGAGCTTCTGCGAAACCGTATCAATGCAATCCAGCACCACGCCCGGCTTGGCAAAAGAATCCAACACATCCGCTGTGTTCTCGCGCGTCAAAAACTGTTTTCGCGCATCGACGTCACAGTCTGGATTGATGGCCAGCACCATCTCCCGCATAACTTCCGTTTTTGCACGTCCCACCGTTGATGTAAACGCGATTGCCTGGCGATTGATATTACTCTCCTCCACGGTATCTCCGTCTAAAAGCGATAAATGACCGATGCCGCCACGAGCAAGCGCCTCCACACAGGACGAGCCTACGCCGCCCAATCCCAAGACCAACACGTGTGCATTGCTTAATTTTTGTATTCCCTTATCTTCTAACAGCAGCGCCAAACGTTGCAGGCGCTGTGGAATGCTCGTTTTTGTCATGTAAGCCTCTTGATTTCCTTTCGGACGGTGGGATTCGCGCACGATAACGATAGCACAGGAGTCCTGACGGCAGCGGACTCGCGCGCCCCTGGCTAATGCGTTTTTTCGATCAACGCTTTCGCCCCGGAATAATGAGCAACAACAGCATGGCACCAATCACCGACGGTACAACTGCCATATCCGCAACTTGCGGTCCCCAAGAACCGAATAATGCCTGTCCAATGGATGCGCCAATCAAGCCGACAAGCACATTCATCAGGCAGCCCAGTTTCTTATGATTCATAATGCGCGCGGCAACCGCACCGATTAGCGAGCCGACAATAATACTGGCTATCATTCTAACACCAACCCCCTTACCTCTGAGACCGACTCAACATAGAGAATCCCTGTGCCGGGACGATCCAACGATAATGCCTCTTCCAAAGCAAGAATTACGCTATTTGCCACATCCTCCGGAGCAAGAATCAGCAGTAATTCCTTTTCCGGCTCAATTTCGATGCCGAAGAGTTTTTCTGATACCTGCGCGCCCGTCCCACGGCCGTGGAGGATGGTTCCCCCTTTCGCTCCGGCATTGCGAGCAATCGCCATAAAATCCCCTGATGAAAAAAGCGAAAGGAAAAGAATCAATCCATACGCTCCGGCAAAAATATAGCGTACACGAATTGTATGGAGGATGCGCAGCATACTCACTGTCATCATAACGCCAATTCCGATCGAAACAGCTATCACCAATATCCATCGGTTCAATAGACCGCTTGTTACGGCATCCACCTGTTTCGCAAGAATGTGTAAATCCGGTTCCGCAAAGGAAATGAAAAACCCCAAAATAAGACTTGCCGTTATCACGATGGGATAACTTCCGGTGTGTGTAATGGCTCTACCGGCAAACTGACCAATCGGTTCAAGTCCCTCCTCTATGCCGAAAAGAAATACCGTAAGACCCAAAACAACCAGCACCGCTCCCAACAAAAAAGCAATCAATAGGTTTGTCGGTAAAGGTGCTATTGTGAAATGAAGCACCAAGACGATGAGCACAATCGGTATCACCGAGAGCAGCACTTCCTTTACCTTACCCCATAAAATAGTCAACCATCTACCTCATCTTCTTTTGCGCATGCAAGCTGTCTCGCATACGTCCGCTCCACGTCCGCCTTTTTTCATGAACAGGCGCTTTTGTCAAACGACATCGGCATCATTTGTCCGAAAAGCCCAAGCCATACACCGTTCCCAGCGCTGTCGGATAGCTCATCTCCGGATCGTCGTGCGTTACCGTGCCATCAAACCAAATCTGCGCGCTCTGCCCTTTCCACTCGTCCGCCGATTTGCTTTGAATACGGTCAAACGTGATCAATTTTTCATTCTGATAAAAATTGGTCGCCTTTCCGATAACCACCGCAATCGGCTTTCCTGCGGGTGAAAGTGTTTTTTGTAGATGCATAAAGCGATCCGGCACTTCCGAAACGTCCACCAACAGTTGTATTTCCTCCGTATCCGGCAGGACTTCCGCTTCACGCACCTTGGCGGTAAACGTAGCAACGCCATCCGGAATGGACGTAACATCCACCTTTTCATCCGTAAAGAGAATCCATTTGTCGTTCTCTTTCACCGAGACGGCGGTTTCATTCCAGCGCTGATACTCCATGCCCGTACCGAAGTTGGACTCGCCATCCTTGGTCGGTTTCTCTTTCTCTCCCACACTTGTCGTGATCTTCCCGTCGGCGGTACCGCAGGTCACCCCGCTGTTAACAAAGCCTGTATCGCAATAGCACTTTCCGTCAATTTGCACCATGCGGGGAACGTCTTCGGAAGGATTCTCGCCGATCGGCTTACTCTCTGAACGATTCTCTTCTGTTCCGAAGGCACTCTCTTGTTGGGCACCGTTGGAAGACAGCTTGTTCACGATGCTGCTGTTCCCCACCTCGTCGGAGGATTTTCCCGCTCCGCTTGGCGCATGGCAGGCACAGAACAGAATCGCTCCCAGGAGCAAACCGGTCGTAACCATTTGTTTTTTCGTGTTCATTCCATCCTCCTTTCTATTTCTTCCGTTTCTATTATAACCAATCGGGGCTGTTTCCACACAGCCCCGAACCGATTGCCCCTTCGCGCCCGGGGCAATTTCCTGTAAAAGGCGAACCGTCTACCGCTTACGCAATTGCAAACGGTATAGACCGATCCAGCTGAACAAACTCAACACAGCAAAGATTCCGGCTTCGAAAAGAAGCATATGACTCGTTTTCTCGGCCAGCCACGGTATGAGGCGGCGGAAAACGTCAATAATATAGCTCACCAACGCATTCCCCGAATCGACTCCTCCAAAAATGGTTAGGACGGATTGGACGAGCAAGGTAATGACAAAATAGACGATGATCCAAAATAAAACAATTTGCAGAGGTTTCATACGATAGTGTAAAAGCCCCAACAGCATCGTTACCGTCGCCATAAGGAGAAAGAGCATCAATACGACCGCAATCGTTCCCCACTTTACGCCATCTTGATAGAGAGGAAACACCATAATGTCTTTCGGGTTCCCCGCAAAAGCTTTCAACGCGAACGTGAACACAGGAACCAAAATCAGAATCAAAATAAATGCGCCAAAGGCAAAGGCAATATAGCCCAGGTAGACACCCCAAGCTCTTGCCGAAGCGGAAAGACTGTTCTGAAAGGTGAAGTCCATTTTTCTATTAAATGTAAACAAGCATACCCCCATAAACATCAGCAAAATCGACATATCCAGACCGGAAACACGGGGTTGAACGTTGTTGTTGAACAAGCTCGTGAGTAGGGAGAGAAAAATCCCTATGCCTAACAGCCCCATCACCACAAAAAGCAGTGTCTTACAATTTTCCCAAACAATATATTTTCCTGTCGCTTGCAGTCTCATGCTACCCCCCCCCTATTCATCGCTGTTCATCTTTTTTGATCCGACCAAAAAAGGATCGCTTTTGGCTCGTATTCTTCGCTACGGTGTCCGGATGCTCTTTTGTCAGTGCGATAAAGAGGCGCTGCAAATCCACGTTTTGCACCGAAATTCCGAGAGAAGCCGTGCTGAGCGCCGCCCAGGCATCGCTTTCTACGACCCACTGTGCCATCGCGCCCACTTCTTGCTTTTGAACGACGGTCATTTCCGGGTGAGCCTGCACAAGATTCTGAACCTGCTCTGTCGTTGCGGTGAGCAAACGATACTTCTCCATCAAGGCATCCAGCTCTTCCTGAATGAGAATCTTACCCTTCTGAATAAAAATGACCTCCTGTAGAAGCGGCGCCAATTCCGAAATCAGATGGGACGAGAGCACGATACAGCTCTGTGTCTCGGCAAATACGGACAGCACATTCTCATAAAACATCTCACGATTGACCGCATCATGACCCAACGTCGGCTCATCTAAAAAGAGATATTCCGCTCCGCTGCGCAACGCGACCACGGACTTAAAAAGGGAACTATTTCCGGTAGAAAGTTTATCAAAGCGACTTTCTGGAGAAAGACCGAAGCGATCCAGATCTGCCAGTGCCTCGTTCAGAGCAAAACCCGGATAAAACGTGGCCGTATTTTTGAGAATATCTTTCAGTTTTTTTGCCGGGAAGAGATTGTCCGGACCTACCATGTAGATTTTTCGCAACGCGCGGTCATTGCCCGGTTTCTCGCCGTCAATGGTAAAGGAACCATCCGTCGGTTGCATACGACCATTCAAAATATTTAATAATGTAGATTTTCCTGCACCGTTTCGCCCCAAAAGACCGTAGATTTTCCCTTTTTCCAAATGTGCATTGACGTGATCCAACGCCGTCAATTTTCCGAAACGCTTGGATAACCCGCTTACTTCTAAGCCCATCGTCGTTTTCCTCCTATCCGTTGTCATTCGTAATCGTTATGTAGCCAGGCAATCACCTCTTCGGTGGAAATGCCGAGCCGTTTGGCTTCCTTTTGCAAGGGATGAACGAAATGTTCTCGAAATTCAGCCAAGCGCTTTTGACGAATCCGATCCACACCGCCTTCTGCTACAAATACGCCCAACCCTCTTTTTTTGTAAAGAATGCCTTCATCAACCAGAAGATTAACCCCCTTTAATGCTGTCGCCGGGTTGATGCGATAGCCGACGCTTAATTCCGTCGTGGACGGAATTTGGTCGCCTTCTTTGTATGCCCCGGTTAAAATGGCGTTTTCCAATCCCTCGCTGATTTGTTGAAACAGAGGAACACCATTGGTTTCATCAAGGTACATTCTTTCCTCCTTTCTGTTCTTAATTGGTTAGTTACTCAAGTAACTAACTATGTGTCTAATATACAGCCGATTAACCACGCTGTCAAGAGAATATTGTCTCTGTCCTACTTTATATGGCTCAAAAAAAGCCCCTTAGTCAGATGTCTATCGAAAAAGGAATCCAACTAATCACGCTCTTTCTACATATGCGCCATTCCCACAAAAAAACAAGCCCGGAGCATTCGCCCCGGACTTGTTTACACAGCTACTTATGTTAACTGCGTTTTTATATTGTATTCTTCGATTACTCGATGACTTTGGAAACAACACCAGATGCCACCGTGCGGCCGCCTTCACGGACAGCGAAACGGAGACCTTCCTCAATCGCGATCGGCGAGATGAGGGTGATGGTGAAGGTAGCGTTGTCACCAGGCATAACCATTTCGGTGCCTTCCGGCAGCTGGATGTCGCCCGTAACGTCGGTCGTGCGGAAGAAGAACTGCGGACGATAGCCCGAGAAGAACGGGGTATGACGACCACCTTCATCCTTGGTCAACACATAGACCTGACCTTCAAACTTGGTGTGCGGATGAATCGAGTTCTTGGCAGCCAAAACCTGTCCACGCTCGATTTCATTGCGCTGAACACCACGCAGCAAAGCACCGATATTATCACCGGCTTCTGCCTGATCCAATTGCTTGTGGAAACTTTCCACACCGGTAACGACAACAC
>NZ_CABTXF010000019.1 GCF_902488755.1 uncultured Murdochiella sp.
CGCTTCCCAATTCACACCCCCGAAAATCTCCCCTTCTTTTCGGCTGGTTCCCACTTAATATTTATTCAGGCCGAAGGCGGCATACGATGCATCCACCAAACCGGCTCCCCCCGCCGCAGAAATGAGAATGTCTGCTCTTTTGCTGATAGAAGGAACCTCTTTGGAATAGATATTCGTCATTGTCACGGTGGCAAAACGATCCGCCAACAATAAGGCTAACGGTCTGCCTACTACCAAACCGCTGCCGATAATGACGACATTTGCGCCTTTTAACGGTATGCCATAATAGTCTAACAGTGCCATCACCGCGCCGGGCGCACAATAGGAATACCCCTCTGTGTTTCCGGCAAGAACATGCCCCAAATTGGTAAGGGTAGCGCCGTCAACATCTTTTTCAGGCGCAATTGCCGCTTTCACTCTGCCCGCATTCATCCCGGCGGGCAAAGGCTGCATCAGCAGAATGCCATGAATGCCCTTATCAGCAGAAAGCTGTTGTATCGTCTCAATGAGTTCCCTTTCTTTTGCTTCCGGCGACAAGGCGACAGAGCAAACGGCGATGGAAAGAGCATCCATCTTCTTGCGAATCCCCTTCTCATAACTGATATCCCCCGGTTTTGCGCCTACACGTACCACCGCAAGCGTCGGGAGAATCTGCTTTTCTTCCAGCCGGAGGCGAAGATCGCGAATTTCGCCTTCCATGGATTCATTGACTTCTTTTGCCAGTAAGGTTCTCGTAGCCGCCTCCTTTCTTCATTCGATAGCGTTTATTCGTATTTGTACGGCATATAACTTCTCCGTAACGCGTAATGGATTCGCGCTATTTTTTCGTTCCTTCCGCCCACTGACGCAGGGTCGGAAGGAATGCGCCGCCGACGACATTTCCCGCCGTAATAAGAAGAATGGCGAGAATGCCTTGCGCGTTCCATCCATTTCCCATCCAGAAATAGAACATATCGGCTATGGAATGTTCATAACCGGACAGGATGAATACGACCACGCCGAAGAACAGTGCTAAATACTTTCCCACCTCATAGCGGCTTTTGTTGTACCCTTCGACCGCAATGTAAATAAGCAAATTGCACAGGCATCCCAGAACAAATAAGCTCAACGGTGAATCGCCTACTTTAGTGGATACCATTGCGCTCGCACGTTCCATCATTGCCGGAGCGACGCGACCAGCGCGCAAAACCAAACTTACGAGACCGGTGCCAAGCAAATTGCCGACCCAGATAAGCGGTAAACGCTTGAGCGCCGCCTTATCGCTTTGTAGCAAATAACACGCCTTTCCGGTGAAGAGAAAAAAACCGAATTCCACAATTGTGAATAATCCAACCGTAAAAAACAAAGCCCCTACGAGAGGATTCTTTTGCGCTAAAAAAACGGCGCCTCCGATGCCAATCATGACACCGGCAGCCACACTTTTTAGCATTGTTTCCTTAAACGTCACCATTTCCGAGTTCAACCCTTCCTACTTTCCGCTGACTTCTCCAACCACAACCGGTTCTTGTTCGGGCTTTACGGTAAGAAGCGCCAATGCCACAGAAGCGGTGATAATCAAAAGGCAACCCGCTTCGACAGAAATAGTCGTTTCTTTTGCCGGTTTCCCTTCTTGGGCGCATACGGAAAAGGGAGAACGGGAATACAACAGAAGCGTGGCTCCATCGTGAGGAGAGACGCTCTCCTCTTGGCGGAGCACTTCCGTATGGGTTGCCAGTCCTTCCCGTGTAATGAGATTAAAATCGACACAGTCCGCCGTGTTCGTGGAGTCGGTTGTCCAAGAACCGCGGAAATTTTCCACTTCATATGGAGCAAGGGTGCGCGCATAAAGCGCTTTTCCGTCTACAGAATGATCGACGCTTAAACTGCCGACGAGCGGGAAAATCATACGATTGTAACCGGAAAAATCACTGAAAGTGGACTGCGTATCCGTAAAAGTCGCCGAGGACAGGCGGATTGAAAAGGTTCGTTTTTTGAAATCCTCTCCTGCCGGATCGATATAAAGCTGCGTTGTCGTCCCGCCTGCCCAGGTAGAGACCTGAAATTGTTCGGGCGTAATGATGGAATAGTGCATATCATTCCTCCTCTTCGGTTACTAAATCGGCAAAAGGGGCGCCGATCATTTCGGAAAGGGCTTGCGGATTCACCTCCACCTGTACCCCTACCTGACCGGCGCTGATCGCCATAACGGACAAGGATTTTGCCGATTCGTCAATCCAGGTGCTGAAGGCTTTTTTCATGCCGATGGGCGAACAGCCTCCATGAATATACCCGGTGAGCGATTTCAATTCTTTTTGTGCGAGCATGTCGATCTTTTTTTCACCGGCGACTTTCGCCGCTTTCTTCAAATCGAGATGTTTCTCGGAAGGCACGACAAAAACATGCGGTTCTTTCCCCTTTGTTACCAGTGTTTTATAGGAATGCGCCCGCTCTTTTCCGGTTTTGTCGATCAAATGCGCGCCATACGTAATGCCTTCCCCCGTATCGTATTCAAAATCCGCATAAGGAATTTTCGCCTGATCGAGACGACGCATCACATTGGTTTTCATGTGTTCCTCATTTACTTGGAATAATCATAGAAACCCTGGCCCGTCTTGCGTCCAAGACGACCGGCGCGAACCATTTTCTTAAGCAGCGGATGCGGACGATACTTGGTATCGCCGAACTCGGTATACAGCACTTCCATAATCGCCAAAACGATATCAAGACCTACCAAATCCCCTAATTCCAGTGGTCCCATGGGATGATTGGCACCCAGTTTCATTGCGGTGTCGATACCTTCCGGTGTAGCCAGTCCTTCGGCGTAGATACCAACCGCTTCGTTGATCATCGGAATCAAAATACGATTGACGACAAAACCGGGACCTTCCTTGACGACAACCGGCGTTTTACCGATTTCTTCGGATAAGGCAACCACTTTTTCCGTCATCGCATCCGGTGTATCCAAACCGGGAATCACTTCAATTAATTTCATCACCGGTGCCGGATTGAAAAAATGCATTCCGATAATCGGACGGGAAAGTCCTTTTCCGACCTCTGTGATGGAAAGAGAAGAGGTGTTGGAAGCAAACATCGTCTCCGGCTTGCAGAGCGCATCCAAATGTTTGAATGTTTCCTGTTTGATTTTCATGTTTTCAATCGCCGCTTCCTCAATAAGGTCGCAATCGCCAAGATCATCGTTCAGGCAAGGTGTAATGCGTGCCAATACGGCATCCGCATCAGCCTGTTCCATTTTTCCTTTGGTCACCAGACGGGACAAATTCTTATGAATTTTTTCTTTTCCGCCTTCGGAAAACTCTTTTTTAATATCCGAGAGCATTACCTCATGACCGGCTTGCGCAAAAGCCTGTGCAATACCGCTTCCCATCGTACCTGCACCAATCACTCCAACCTTCATCATAGCCTCCTTATAATTGTTATATTCTGGTAAAAAGGACTTTCGCCCTCTCTGCTTGCGGTCTATATACCCCTTCTCAACGCAGTTACGCCCCTCTTTTCAAAAAAGCCGAAGCGAACATCCACCAAAAAAGGCACAAAAAAAGCGCATGCCGAAGCACGCGCTTTCCGTAAATCATTACTTATTGACGGATTCTTTGAGGTTTTTGCCTGCTTTGAATACCGGAGCAACCGATGCCGGAATGTCAATGGTTTCCTTCGGGTTGCGGGGATTGCGACCCGAACGAGCCTTGCGCTGACGGGTTTCGAACGTACCAAAGCCAACCAACTGAATCTTTTCGCCGTCAATCAGTGCTTCGGTGACAGACGAAGTGAAGGCATCAAGAGCGCGAGTAGCCTCTGCTTTGGTCAACTTACTTTTTTCTGCGATTTGAGCAATTAATTCCGATTTATTCATGCTATCCTCCCTAAAACTCAATTTCAGTGCAATACTGTAGTTTGATTATACCAAAACTCGTCTATTCTGCAACCCGAAATGGCGTATTTTTGCGGTTTATGCTTATTATTATCTTGTTTCGACATGTTTTGACCGTACTATAGGAATAACACTCCCTAACGATCAAGCATCCGGAGAGAGAATCGCCTTGGGATAAAACCGCAAATCCAAATCTTTGGCGCGGCGATTAAGATAATTAAGATAACGCATGTTTTCCACTCGCTTCTCCACCACCTCACGCACATCTTTCATCTCCTCTTTTCGCCCTTCAACATAGACGACGAGGTAGAGTTCGCGCTCACGGTCGTAGTAGAAATCCACTGTGCCCAGGGTTTGCGAAAAAATATCCGTATCGCCCACACGCCTGTCGTCAATTCCCATATCAATGAAACGAGAAAAAGAAGTCTTTTCGAAAAGATCGTTATTCATCACGCTTTCATATTCCGCCATCTCACGAGGAGAATCGTGCAATTTTTCTACAATCTCTACGGCTTCCGCCCGTGTAGGTACGGTGATTTGGCTATAGGTCAGCAGCGTACATTGCTTCGGATTCTTCTTGTAATACGTCAGCAAATCCTCCTCGGTTAGCGGATTCGCCGCAAAATACGCTGTACGATGCGCTTTTTCTCTTGCTTCCCGACGCAAGGAATCTAAAAAAGCATCTTTCGTCAGATGCAGGTTTTGCAACTGCGTCATCAAGCCCTGCTCATCTCCAAAACGCTGCAATGCCTCCTGCCACGCCAAAGCAGAAAGAGACGCACTATCCACCGCAAGAGATTGATCCGCTTCAATGAGTTTATCGATAGCCAGTTGATGTCCTACATCCAGCAGGAATGCCTGCCTTTCGTCCTCCGTCATAGCCGGGACGGTCTGTTTCCCTTTGTGCAGAACAAGATCAAGCGTATTGGCTTCCTGCAGAAGAGCATCCCGCGTTAAGATGGTCTCACCCTGTAAGGTCGCCACCACATCGGCATCTTTTCCACATGCCGTCAGACATGCAAAAAGGAAACCAAACAGGAAAAAACGTAAAATCGAAGCCCTCAGCGCTGGCAGAGTTAGGTGTTTTTTCTCTATACACTTGTTCTGGTTCGTCATACCGTAAACCCTTCCGGTCGTTTTCTCTTTTCTGCCCAACAAGGCGTCCCACCAAAATCGACGGGAGAAAAACAAAAAGAATCGGTGTCAAACGACACCGACTCTTCACGTAGCATTTCATCCATCTATAAAAATCGTTGCCGATTATAATTTCTGAACGTTTGCTGCTTGCGGGCCTTTTTCGCCGTCGACAATATCAAACTCGACGTTCTGGCCTTCATCTAATGTGCGGAATTCGCCCGTATCGGGAAGAGCGGAGAAGTGAACGAATACGTCGTTGCCGTCTTCCGTGGAGATGAATCCGTAGCCCTTAGTTGCGCTAAACCATTTAACCGTGCCTTTAACCATGTTACTAAATCCTCCAAAATTTTAACTTCGGTCATGATGACCCGAACCGAATCATAACACGAATGCCATTTTCCGTCAATGTTCCGTCTTTGCCAGCGCTTCGGCATCCGCCAGTGCCTGCAGAACTTCCGGCAAGAGCTTTTCATACGAAGCGAGCTTTTCACGTTCTTTTTCCACGACGGCTTCAGGCGCTTTGCTGACAAAGCCGGCATTCCCTAATTTTTTCGTCAGACGTGCAATTTCCCCTTCGACGCGTTCTTTTTCTTTTGTGAGCTTTTCACGCTCTGCTTCGTAGTCGATTAAACCGGCAAGCGGAACATAGATTTTTAACTGTTCTTGCACAATCGTTGCCGCGCCTTCCAGTTGTGGATCCTGCGAAAGAATTTCCACTTCTTGCGCACCGGCAAGCGTCATGATACGGCTCTTCATCTGCTCCAAAATCAAGCGTGTCTCATCGTCCGCCGCATAAAAGACCACCTTGCCTTTCTTTGCAAGGGGAATGTTGCGAGACTGACGTTCATTACGAATCGCAGTGACGGCACGCAAGACACGATCCATCGCCGCTTCTTCCTCTGCAAAACAGAACGAATCCTCTGCGGTCGGATACGTCGCATGAATAATCTTGCCCGTTGTACCGGGAAGTGCTGCCCAGATCTCTTCCGTAATGAACGGCATCACGGGATGAAGCAGGCGCACCACCGCACGCAACACATATAGAAGAACCGACAATGCGCATTGCTTCGCTTTCGGATCTTCACCATAGAGCCGTTCTTTTACCATCTCAATGTACCAGTCACAGAAGGAAAACCACGTAAAGTCATAGATTGCCTGCGTTGCTAATCCAATCTCAAAGCGATTCAGATTCTGTTCAACCGTTTCTTCCAGCGTATTGAGCGAGGAAAGAATCCAGCGGTCTTCGACCGTCCAGTCCTCCGGCGAAAGTGCTACGTTTCCGTCCTCTTCAACATTCATCAACACAAAACGAGTCGCGTTCCATAGCTTGTTTGCAAAATTGCGGCTTGCCTCGACACGTTTTTCCGAGAAACGCGTATCATTTCCCGGCGTATTGCCGGTAACCAGCGTGTAACGCAGAGCATCTGCGCCGTATTGATCGATAATCTCCAAGGGATCCACGCCATTACCCAATGATTTGGACATTTTCCTGCCCTGTTCGTCTCGTACAAGACCATTAAAGTACACATGCGAAAACGGTGACTTGCCCAGAAAATACTCCGCACTGAAGACCATACGAATCACCCAGAAAAAGAGGATGTCATAACCGGTAACCAATGTGTCCGTCGGAAAGAATTTCTCTAAATCTTCGGTTTTTTCCGGCCATCCCAGCGTCGAAAACGGCCAAAGTGCGGAAGAAAACCAAGTGTCCAGCGTATCCGGATCCTGCGTGAAAGAAGCTTCGCCGCATTTTGGGCATTTGTGTGGTGCTTTTTCGGAAACAACCACTTCCCCACAATGGTCGCAATAGTAAACCGGCAGACGATGTCCCCACCAAAGCTGACGGGAGATGGTCCAGTCGTGAATATTGTCCACCCAGTTATTGTAGATGCTCGAAAAGCGAGGAGGAACAAGCTGTAATTCCCCTTCCTCCAGTGCCTTCTTCGCCCCTTGGATATACTCTTTCATGGCAACGAACCACTGTTTGGACAACAATGGTTCAATAACGGTCCCACATCGTTGACAATGCCCCACCGCATGAGAAAGATCTTCAACATGATCCAATAACCCCTGCTCTTCCAAATCCGCAACCATGCGTTTTCGGGCGGCAAACCGGTCTAAGCCGGAATAAGGCGCATATCCTTCGGCAATCGTGGCATCCGTGTTGATGACTACACACTGTCCGAGATGATGGTGCTCCCCAACAGCAAAGTCGTTGGGGTCATGACTCGGCGTGATTTTGACACAACCGGTGCCGTATTCTATGTCCACATAGGAATCCGCAATGACCGGAATTTCTCGTCCCACTAATGGTAAAATGAGTTTCTTCCCGATAAGCGCTGCATAACGCGCATCGTCCGGATTCACCGCCACCGCCAAGTCACCAAGCATCGTTTCCGGACGGGTAGTCGCTACAGTAAGATACCCGTCGCCGTCTGCGAAAGGATAACGGATGTGCCAAAGATGCCCTTCATCGTCCACGTGATCCACTTCGGCATCGGAAATCGCCGTACCACAGCCCGGACACCAATTAACGATGCGATCTCCACGATAGATGTGTCCTTCTTTATAGAGCGTCTCAAAAACGTGATATACCGCATGGGACAGCCCTTCATCAAGCGTAAATCGCTCACGGCTCCAGTCGCAGGAAACACCCAATTTTTTCAACTGTTCGCGAATACGGCCGCCATATTTTTCCGACCATGCCCACGCCTCGTCCAGAAATTTTTCCCGTCCAATCTCCTGTTTGGTTTTTCCTTCCGCTTCAAGCTTCTGTACCACTTTGCTTTCGGTAGAAATGGAAGCATGATCCGTTCCCGGCACCCATAGAGCTTCATAGCCGGACATGCGTTTCCAACGAATGAGAATATCCTGCAGCGTATTGTTCATCGCATGACCCATGTGCAATTGACCGGTAACGTTTGGAGGAGGCATGACGATGGAATACGCCGGCTTCTTGCTTTTCGCGTCGGTAATAAAATCGCCATCGGCGACCCAGGAGGCATAGATACGCTGTTCAAAGGCTTTCGGATCGTAGGTTTTTTCCAGATTTTTCATACTGCCCCCTTAAATGCCTAAGGAATTGATAGCGGCCACCAAAATGCCAAGTACCATCGTTACCGCCAATATAAGAGCAAGAACACGAACCCCTATTGCATGACCTTTGCGATTTCTCTCAGGTACCGTGTTTTTATCTTTTTTTGCTGCTGATTTCATGCTTTCCTCCTTTGATTCTTCCTCCTATCTTACCATACTCCCCATTCAATCGGACATCGTCATGCCACAGGGCAAATGTGAAATTTTCGTTTCTTCTTCGCCATTATTTATCTGCGACAAATGAAATTTTCTTCCTTTTTCCTTAAAAACAGAGATGGATTTGTCTCCTTTTTATCGCATAGTATGATAAAATTTTCCTGTATGCGGTCGCTCAAACTATATTCTTTTATATTAAGCGACTCGCGCATTTCTCTATTCCACATCGAAGTGGATTTTTCTTCGAGGGTATAGTAAGCACGTGGTTTTGTTTTCCGGGTTTTACCCGATGGCTGCGAACATTCCCTTTCTATCGGGAGAATGTTCGAAGAAAGGAGTACAACGAACGATGGGAAAGAAATTTGTTTATGACTTTAAGGAAGGCAATCGCGATCAGCGCCTTCTTCTCGGCGGTAAAGGCGCGAACCTTGCCGAGATGACCAATTTAGGCATTCGTGTTCCGCAGGGTTTCATCGTCACGACCGAAGCCTGCACCGAATTCCAGAAAGAACAAAAACTGTGGGCTGCGCTGAAAGAGGAAATCAGCGAGCACATGAAGCATCTCGAAGAAACGACCGGCAAAAAATTCGGCGATGAAACCGATCCGCTTCTTGTCTCGGTTCGTTCGGGTGCGCCGATTTCCATGCCGGGTATGATGGATACCATTTTGAACCTCGGTTTGAACGACGTTTCCGTAAAGGCGGTCGCCGAAAAGTCCGGCAATCCGCATTGGGCGTATGACTCCTATCGTCGTTTCATCACGATGTTCTCGGATGTCGCCATCGGTTTGGATCGCTCCAAATTTGAGGACATTCTCGAAAAAGAAAAAGAAAAAGCCAACGTTCAGCAGGACTATGAACTGAGCGCGGAACAGTTGCAGGAAATTGCCGAGCAATACAAAGTGCTTTATAAAGAACTGACCGGTGAAGAATTCCCGCAAGATCCCCGTGCACAGCTCGAAAAAGCCATCACCGCCGTATTTGAGAGCTGGAACAATGAACGCGCCATCCTCTACCGCAAGATGAATGAAATCTCGGATGATCTGGGAACTGCGGTCAACGTTCAGCAGATGGTTTTCGGCAATATGTCCAACACGTCCGGTACCGGTGTTGCGTTCACCCGCAATCCTGCCACCGGTGAAAACGCCATCTTCGGCGAATACCTCATCAATGCACAAGGGGAAGACGTTGTAGCCGGTATCCGCACACCGTCCACTATCGCTCATCTGCAGCAGGAAATGCCCGAAGTCTATGATGAATTCATCAAGACCGCTCATCTTCTGGAAAATCATTATGCAGATATGCAGGATATGGAGTTCACCATTCAGGATGCACAGCTCTTCTTGCTGCAAACCCGTAACGGCAAGCGCACAGCGCAGGCCGCTCTGAAAGTCGCCGTTGACCTTGTTCATGAAGGAAAAATCGACAAGGAAACCGCCATTACGCGCGTCGATCCGAAATCCTTGGATCAACTTCTGCATCCCACATTCTCCGCGGAATCCCTTAAAAAGGCAACGATGCTGACCAAGGGTCTGGCTGCTTCGCCGGGTGCAGCATCCGGTAAAATCTGCTTTAGCGCAGAAGAAGCGGAAAAACGTGCGCAAAACGGTGAATCCGTCCTTTTGGTGCGTAACGAAACTTCTCCGGAAGACTTGCGCGGAATGGTTTGCGCTCAAGGCATCGTCACCGCTCGTGGCGGTATGACCTCTCATGCCGCTGTCGTTGCTCGCGGTATGGGCAAATGCTGCGTCTCCGGCGCACACGATTTACGCATTGACTACAACGCCCAAACGTTGACGATTAACGGAAAAGTATTTACCACGACCGATACACTCTCGCTCGACGGTTCTACGGGTGCTGTTTATGAAGGCGAAGTTCCGACGGAGGCACCGGCGCTGACCGGCGATTTCGGTGAATTCATGGGTTGGGTAAATGAGATCAAGCGTCTTCAGGTGCGCACCAACGCGGATACGCCGCGTGACGCAAAACAGGCGATTGAATTCGGTGCAGAGGGCATCGGTCTCTGCCGTACCGAACACATGTTCTTTGAAGGGGATCGCATCAACGTTGTGCGTGAAATGATTCTCGCTAATAATGAAGAAGCACGTCAGAAAGCGTTGGATGAGATCCGTCCGATGTTGGAAGAAGATTTCTACCAGATGTACAAGATTGTCGGCGACCGTCCGATGACTGTGCGTCTGCTTGATCCGCCGCTGCATGAATTTGTACCGCATACACAAGCGGAGCAGAAAGTAATTGCAGAGAGAATGGGCATCTCGGCGGAAGAAGTCAAAGCCCGTGTCGACGCTTTGGCGGAAGCCAACCCGATGCTTGGTCACCGTGGTCTGCGTCTCGCCATCACCTGGCCTTCCATCTACGCTTCTATCTCCCGTGCGATTGTACAGGCTGCTCTTCGCGCAACCGATGACGGCGTAAAAGGCATCGTTCCGGAAATCATGATTCCGCTCACCGTAGACGATAAAGAGTTCCGCTACGTCGAAAAAGTCGTTCGCGACGAAGTCGAAAAAGTCTTTGCGGAACAGGGTCGTAAACTTAACTATCTCGTCGGCACCATGATTGAAACCCCGCGTGCTGCTCTCTTGGCCGGTGAAATTGCTGAAACTGCACAGTTCTTCTCCTTCGGTACCAACGACCTCACGCAGATGAGCTTCGGATTCTCGCGTGATGACGCCGGTTCGTTCTTGCCGGAATACAGCGAAAAGAAGATTTTTGAACGTGACCCGTTTGTCTCGCTGGATCAAAAGGGTGTCGGACAGCTCGTCAAACTGGCTGTAAAGAATGGTCGTGCGGCGAACACGGATCTGCACTTGGGTATCTGCGGCGAACACGGCGGCGATCCGGCAACGGTTAAGTTCCTGGATGGTGTAGGACTGGATTACGTATCCTGCTCACCGTTCCGTGTGCCTATCGCCCGTTTGGCAGCAGCGCAGGCAGTAGTCGAAGCGAAGAAAAACTAACACCTGCCCAAACAAAAGAAAATAAAAAAAAGGAGCCGAATGCCGGCTCCTCTTTTTTATGGGTAAATAGCAAGCCCTTATTGCGCAAAAAGTCCCTTCCTCTTGATAGCTGCCGATGCCTCATCGAGATAAAAACGAATACAAAAAGGAAAAGGCTCTGCTGAACTACGTATTACAATAAACCTACTTTTCGATACACTTTGGAAAGTGTTCTGCGTGCCACTCGCTGTGCCATCAAAGCGCCATTTTGGCTGATTTCTTCGAGTTGTTTCTTCTCCTGCATCAAGGCGAGGAAGCGTGTGCGAATGGGATCCATCTTCAGGACAATTAAGTCCGCCAAAGCACGCTTAAAAGAAGCATAATCACTATCATGGAAACGCGCGACCACTTCTTGAGGACGCAACTCGGCATAGGCGGCATAGAGATGAATGAGATTCATCAGCCCCGCCTGCTCCGGACGATAGCAGAAACAAGCTTCCGAGTCGGTGACAGCGCGCGCAATTTTACGACGAATGGCTTCTGCGTCGTCTTTAATTAAAATATAGGCATTTTCGTCCGGATCCGATTTGCTCATTTTTGAATACGGATCTTTCAGGCTCATAATGCGCGTAGCATTTTCATCGGTTAATGGTTCCGGCAGAACAAAGGTCGGAGAATATCGAGAGTTAAAACGTTCCGCCAGATCACGAGTGAATTCAAGGTGCTGCTTTTGATCGGCGCCTACCGGCACGACATGACTTTGATAGAGAAGGATGTCCGCTGCCATCAATACCGGATAGGTCAACAATGCGGCATTGAGGTTGTCCGCATGTTTTTGCGCTTTATCCTTGAACTGCGTCATGCGTTGCAGCTGTCCGATGGAACTGATGGAATTGAGCACCCAGGAAAGCTCGACGTGTTCCGGAACCTGCGATTGAATAAACAACGTCGCCTTGGAAGGATCCACCCCGCTCGCTACAATATACGCAATGACCTCCAGAGAACGTCGGCGTAAGTCGGCAGGCAGCTGTGTGACCGTAATAGCATGTAAATTCGCCACGCCGAAAAAACAGTCGTATTGATCCTGCATTCGCACAAAGCTCTTAATGGCACCGAGATAATTTCCAATCGTCAAATCGCCGGAAGGTTGAATAAGACTAAAAGCCACCTTCTTCGCGACAGGTTCATTCTGCGCGGTGGTGTTTCTTTTTTCCAATTCGCTCATGATTTTCTCCTTGCCTTTTGTTTGCAATCGCTACTGCAAATGGTTACGAAAGAAAACGCGCTGTACCGAAGTACAGCGCGTATTACTGAAACTTCCTCTACGTGAATATCAGTTAACCAGACGACGTGCGCCCATGAAACGGCTCTGATACCAGTTATCGTAGATGTTGGTCATAATGACACCGATGCCCGGAGCCGAAGCGTGAACCATCATGCCGTCACCGACATAGATGCCGACGTGGCTGACCGTACCGGATCCATCCGTAGTGTAGAAGAGCATATCGCCCGGCTGCAGATTGTCCATAGAGACGGCATAACCGTATCCGGATTGACTTTCTGCAGAATGCGGGAGGTAAATGCCGATATTACTATAGGCACGCAGAACCAAACCGGAGCAGTCAAAGGCATCCGGACCGCTGCAAGCAAAGACGTAGGGCTTGCCCACCTGCGCACGAGCAAATTCTGCGATGGAAGAATAACTTCCGCTCGGCGCATCCTGACTACCACTCGGCTGTGAGGGTTCTTGTACGGCAATCTTCTCGTCGCTGAGCAGGACAGAAGAGATGTAGGCTTCCTGCCCATCGTAATCAAATTTCACCCAACCATCGGACTCGACACCTTCAACATAACGATTTACACCAAAGGTGGTGATAATCTCGTAGTTCGTTCCCGGTCCTCTGCGTACATTCGAAACGACGTTGACATAACCGGCACGCGCCTTGGGTTTTTTCGCCTCTTCTTCTTGGCGTGCTTTCTCAGCACTCTTCGGCGTATTCTCCGGCGAAACGTCGATCTTGGCACTGCCAATCAAACCGGCATAAACGTATCCCGTTGAACCGTGGAAATCAAAGCGAATCCAGTCGCCTTCTCGCGTTCCTTCAATGGCGGAATTGGCATAGAGCGTACCGATAACCGCTGATTTCAAATCGGCTTTCTGGCGAACGTTAATCACATCGCAATTTACATAGCCAGAAACACTCGCTTTAGCATCTTGTTCTTTTTCTTCCGCTTCGCGCTTGTCCTGTGCTTCTTTTTCTGCCGCCGCTTGATCTTCCGCTTCTTTCTTTGCTTTTTCAGCCGCAATGCGTTCTTCTTCGGCTTTCTTCTCTTCGGCAATGCGATTTTCTTCTTCTTGCGCCTCTGCCTCTTCTTCCGTAACCGGTTGGACAAAATGGCGATTTACATAACCGACCAAGGCACCGGAGCTTTCCACGGCAATCCAGTCACCGTCAATCGACCCACGCACCACTTCATTACGAAGAGCAACCGTCACCACATCCGCATCAAGCGTCGGCTTCTGACGGACGTTCAAAACATCCGTTACGACAACACCGACAAACGGCTTGCTGGTTTCACGGGAAAAAGTCGGCATTTGATCATTCTGATCTTTCGGGATATTTTCCGCAATTTCTTTTTCGGTCGGAACACCCGTGCCTTTATTCTCTTTGTCTTCCTCTTTTTGGGATTCGGACGAAGGTTTTACTTCAATAAACGAGAGACGATTGCTAATCTCTTTGTTCTCCGGCTGACGCTCCTTCTTTTCGGGGAGACGCTCACTTTTTTGAACATCTTCCTCGTCGGCGCTCTGCGCAACCTGATTCGGATTCGAGATGCGATACTCCACTTTCTGTACCGGGTCGTACACCTTCTGTGCGGCGTTCGCCTTCTGCTCCGATTTTTTGTCCTCTTTCGGGAGGTTTGCCTTTTCCATGACCTTAAGAGATTCTTTGTACTGCGCCTCAAGGTTCTTGGTCACGTAATCTGCGTTTGATGCATCGATGTTAATAAACTGCGATGCTGCGATAACGCCGGCAACACCTGCAACACCGACTATAGCGCCTACTCGTTTCTTATCCACGACATCCTCCTTATACATAAACCGCCATTCAGAATTTTCTCTCGGCCGGTAAAGTTTACATTGACTAAAGTTATAGTAACGGGATTGCAACGTTTTGTCAATAGTAGTTACAAATTTATTACAGAAAAAAACCTGTCTTTTCCCTGACAGGATTTTTCCCCTTTATTCGTTGTTTTCATATTGTATAGACTCCAAAACTAAACCTTTTGCTTCTGCTGAAAAAGCAATCGGATGCGCATATTTTCCCGAAAGTGCCGATAGAATATCGTCTTTTGTCACCTTCCCTCTTCCGGCAAGAAGCGCTGTTCCAACCATCATGCGTACTTGGTATTGAAGAAAACTCTCCGCAGAAAAGGAAAAGATATAACGGCTGGCAGAGCGATTCACTTCGGCATGCAACACGTTACGATGCGTACTACGATACGGCGAAGCGGCAGAAAAGGCGGAAAAATCATGCTCGCCTTCAAAACACTTTACTGCCGTTTTCATCGCATCAAAATCGAGAGAATACGTATAGGAAAACACCGTTCTTCTTTCTGTCGGCAGGACGAGCGATCCGTTTTCCACCGTATAGCGATAGGTCGTGATGTGCGGTATGAACCGGGCGTGAAAAGATATCGGTACGCTTTTCGCCGAACGAATCCGAATATCCGGAGGCAGCTGATTTTGGAGAATCCGACAGAACGTTTCCGACTTCCAGGTAAACGCTGTTAAAAAGTTAACCGCTTGGTCTTCGGCATGTACGCCACGGTCGGTACGTCCTGCGGCAACAAGACGGGTTGCGCGACCGGTGACACGCTCCACGGCAGCGCGTAAGGTTCCGGCGATGGTGCGTTTCTCCGGCTGTTCCTGATATCCGCAAAAATCCGTTCCTTCGTAGGCTACACGGAGAAGTATGTTCTGCATCTTCCTCTCCCGTCTCAAAAGAAAATGCTGATGGCAAGAAACACGCTCAAGCAGAGAGCAAATACGATGCCATCCTGCGTCCGCATCTTTAACGGATTCAGCCGGGTACGTTTATTATTCCCCGTGTAGCAGCGCGCTTCCATGGCTACGCCAAGCTCATCCGCACGGCTAATGGCATTTAGAAACAGCGGTACAAAAAGAGGAATCATGGCTTTTGCACGCTGCAAAATATTGCCGGACTCGAAATCTGCGCCACGCGCTTTCTGCGCCTTCATGATTTTATTGGTTTCATCAAAAAGCGTGGGAATAAACCGCAACGCTATGGAAATCATCATGGCGATGACATGCGACGGGAATCCCGTCCAGTCAAGTGGTTTCAAAAGCCAGGCAATGGCATCCGTAAGTTCCAACGGACTGGTCGTAAGGGTTAACAGGCTTGTACCCATGACCAAAAGCATCAGGCGTATGGCAATGAATGTCGCCCGAAGAAGACCTTCCTCACTGACCGAAATCGGACCGAACGTCCAAATCACTTTTCCCGGCGTAAACGCAACGTTGATGACAAAGGTAAACACCAGAATCAGGAAGATTGGTTTTAAGCCCTTCCACAAGCGCCCCATGGGCACTTCCGCCAGAATCGTTACCAAAACAATCAAGGCAAAATACAACGCATAACCCATGAATGTTTCCACCAAGAAGGCTGTCACCATGAAGATGAGCACCAAAACCAATTTGACGCGCGGATCTAAACGATGAATCGAAGAATCACCGGGCAAATATTGACCGATCGTAATTTGATTGCCCACGCTACGCCTCCTTTCCCGAAAGAAAATCGGAAAGCGACGCAACCGCTTCCTCGACCGTTATCGCGGTGGTTTCTACGGGCAAGCCTTCCTCTTTTAGTCGCTGCATAAGCTGCGTCACCTGCGGCACTGATAGACCGATGGCTTCCAGTTCTTCCCGACGGGCAAAAACGGCATGAGGCGTATCATCCATAACCAGTTTTCCCTGGTCCACAACAATAATCCGTTTCGCCTGTTCGGCAATGTCTTCCATGGAATGGGTGACAAGAATAATCGTCATATCCGGATTCGTATCGTAGAGATGGCGTATGGTGGATAGTATTTCCTCGCGTCCGTGGGGATCCAATCCGGCTGTCGGTTCATCCAAAATAAGATACGAAGGGCGGAGCGCCAGCACACCGGCAATCGCCACACGACGCTTTTGTCCTCCGGAGACTTCAAACGGAGACTCTTTTCCGATGGTATCGGCATCTAAGCCTACCGCCTGTAATGCCCAGCGAACACGCGCATCCACTTCTTCCGCGGGGAGCTTCAGATTTTTAGGGCCATAGGCAACATCCTGAAAAATCGTTTCCTCAAACAACTGGTCTTCCGGATATTGAAAGACGAGTCCTACGCGCTGACGAAGCTCTTTTAGTGCCGCTTTGGGTTCACTCGTCGTAATGCCGTCCACAGTAAGAGTGCCTTCCTGCGGCAAGTTCAATCCATTCATATGCTGCACGAGGGTGGACTTGCCTGATCCCGTATGACCAATAATTCCGACGTATTCATGTCGGTCAATCGTCATGGTGATATTGTCAAGCGCTTTTACTTCGTCTTTTTGTCCTCTGTTATAGAAGAAGGAAAGATGATCAAAAACCATACTCATCGCGTTTCCTCCTTTCCGGCAGACGAAAAACCTGCCGCACAGGATTCTGCGGACGATGCGTCAACCGCATTTGCTTTCTTGCCTTTCAGCGCAACAATCGCCTCTACCAGTTCTTCCATACGCAAACAATCTGCAGGAACCGGAAATCCAGCCTGACGTAGGCGATATCCCACTTCCGTAACTTGCGGAACATCTAATTCGAGACGACGCATCGTTTCGACATCGGAAAAAACCTCTCGTGGCGTGCCTTCCAAGGCAATCTTTCCTTCGGAAAGCACCACAATGCGATCCGCTTCCACCGCTTCTTCCATGTTGTGGGTAATGAGGATGATCGTCATGTTTCGATCGTGATTAAGCGTGTGAATCGTATCCATAATTTCTCGACGCCCAACCGGATCCAGCATCGCCGTAGGCTCATCAAGAATAATGCACTCCGGAAGCATTGCCAGCACGCCGGCAATCGCGACACGCTGCTTCTGTCCGCCGGAGAGTTTATACGGTTCTCGACGTTTATAGGGGGTCATGCCTGTTGCGGCTAATGCCGCATCAACACGCTCTCGCAGCGCAGGCAGCGGTATGCCAAGATTTTCCGGACCAAAGGCAACGTCCTCTTCAACGACGGAGGCTACAATCTGATTATCCGGATTCTGAAAAACCATGCCGCAGTGCGACCGAATCGACCAAACTTTTTCTTCCACCCGCGTATCCATGCCCAGAATGGTAATCTCCCCCTCCTGCGGCAGCATCTGCGCATTCAGCAGACGGGCAAGCGTCGATTTGCCGGAGCCATTGTGCCCGAGCAAAGCGACAAACTCGCCTTGTTTTACGTGCAAATTGATTTCATTAAGCGTAGGTTCTTGCCGTTCGTTCTCCTCGTATTGCGGATAGCGAAAGGTGACCTGCTTAACGGCAACGATCGTATCGTCCTTTGTCAAATGCGAATGTCTCTTCGCTTCGGTCGTCTCTTCGGCATGCGCCTCTTCAAGCAACCGGTTCGCTGTTGTCATGCAGTTCTCCTGTCTTCTTAAAAAGTATGGTCCGCCGGCGAATAATTCGTATAACTTTCATAAACAACAACCGGTGTGCCGTTCGTATAATTCTCGTAAATCGTTTTGGCGGTTTGCAGGTTCAAATTGATACAGCCGTTCGAACCGGAGTAAATATAGTATTCTCCGCCAAATTCCGTAACCCATGGCGCGTCATGCAGCCCCACACCACCGTAATTGATGGGCATCCAATACTCCACTTTGGAGTCATACGGTGTGCCGTCCTTATACCGGCCCTGCAGCTTACGCCCTTTTTCTCGACTCCAAATCATGTGTACACCGCGCGGCGTTTCATTATACTGATTGACTTTGCCGGTGCGAATAGCGCTGTCTATCAGCAGTTCACCATCTTTGTACGCCCAAAGATGTTGACGCGATAAGTCAATCTCGATGTACGTATTACCGATGTCATTGAACGAGCCGCGCGCAATGCCGGCGTTATTGTATACAGGCTCTGCCTCTGCAAATGTTCCGCCTTTTTTAAGCATCTCTTTGATACTCTCTACCGTTTTTTTGACATTAATCTGCCAGCCATAGATGCCAGGGGGAACCGTTACCGTTCCTGCGCCTGTCGTTTCAAATTGACGAGACGTTCCGTACGTATCCGTTTCTCTTGCCATTTTTACGACGAACGACGATATCCCCTCGTCCGGCAGAGAATAGTCTCCGGTATCCGAACGCTTGAGCAACGGAAAAATCTCCTGCGGGCCGAAATGATAGGTTTTATCGCCCAAAACATACGTGATGGAAGAAGCTAACAGCTGCTCCACTTTTTTCTTCTCTTCTGTCAGAGCAGGATCCTCCTGCGTTACTTTCGGCTTTTCATACGCCTCGTCAACATCAATAGTCTGCTCATTGCTGGAAATCGTGGTGAAAATACGTTTTTTAAGCGCGTCCATATTGATACGCGCACCCGGTTCCTCCGGTTTGATGCGCACGCCTTGCGCTGTGGCTTCCAGAGTCGCATCTTTTGGCGGTTCGCCATGGGGATCAAACCCCGCTTCTTTCAGCAAATATGCCAAGCGTTCTTCGTCATAATCCACCTGATAGCCGGCAAGCGAATAATCGTGCGCGAAGAAGTACTCTATTGGCCATTTCCAAGAAGAAGGCTGGCGCGGCGTTTCCCCTTTCAAAAGGTAACGCAAACGAATCGTCTTGGCATCTAACGTGATTTCGGCATTCCGCCCAACATAGCGATGCGCTTGTCCTTCCGGATAAATCTCCTTAAGTGCCGACAATGGTTTTCTTCCCAACACATAGCCATTGACACTGGTTTTCGGATAACTGTATCGGGAAAAATAAAAAACGCCAAGCAGATACCCAAGACCAAGGAAAAGCAGCAGGACAAGAAGCAACCGTCGCTTTCCTTTTCCCGGGGAGGACGGTTCGTTCAACGTTTCTGCCTTTGTCGAAACAGAGGCGGTTGCCTCTTCGGATGGATTTGCCGTTTCGGCGATTGGCTTGTTCTGCAGGTCATCCATAGTAAGTCCTTTCGTTAGGGGCGCAACACGAGATCACGGTCAATAGTAAGGAGCAACGCATCTTCCGGATACTCGGCGTGTATACGTTCTTCCAGCTCTTGTTTTAACTCTTCCGTATGAATCGTCTTATCCCAGGGAATAAGAACATCAAAAAGGATATTTCGTCCATTCGCCTGCGAAATCAGGCGAAAATCATGAATGGAAAACCGCGCGTCATATTCCTGTACCAATTGTCGTATCCGTTTTTCCATCGCTTCTACTTCGTGCGTTCGAGGTTGAAGCGGATCCATGTGAATCGTTATCTCCAACTGATACGTTTCCGCAATACGGCGTTCAATGCAATCCACTAATTCATGGCTTGCGATTGCACTTTGCTTTCCGTCCACCTCAACATGCACCGTGACAAAGCGGCTTCCCGGTCCGTAATCATGGATAATCATATCATGAATCCCTAAAACGCCGGGAAAAGAAAGAAGAGACTTGGTCAGGGCATCCACCAAATGCGCATCTGGCGCTTTCCCTAAAAGAGCATCATAATTTGCGCGCAAAATATCCACGCCGTTTTTCCCGATAAGGATGGCTACAGCGACGGTAAAGGGACCATCCAAAGGAACGCCGACCACAGGAGAAAGCACAAGCGCAAGAAGAATCGCAGAGGTAGCAAGAATATCCGATTTGGCATCTGCCGCCGTGGCAAGGAAGACATTGGATGATAGGCGTTTTCCCCATCGCGTATACAAGAAAACCATTGCCACTTTTATGCCGATGGATAACACGACAAGCGCCATCTGCATCGAGGAAAACTGCACAGCAACCGGATCTGCCGTTCGTTTGACGCCTTCCAAAAATAAACTGACTGCCACATAGAGAATCATGATGGCAATGAAAAAGGAGCCCATGTACTCTACGCGAGCATGACCGAACGGATGCTCCCGATCTTCCGGCTTTTCCGCCAAATGAAAAGACAGCAGAGAAATAAAAGAAGACAGCGCATCGAATAAATTGTTTACACCGTCCCCAAGAATAGAAAGCGCACCACTGGTAAGTCCAATGAGTATTTTGATTGCCGCAAGCAATGAATTGGCAACGATGCCGAAAAGACTTCCCCTCCTTCCCAAGGCTTCACGACTTGGCATTTTTGTCTTTTGCATGGATTCATTGGTCATGATGATCCTCATTGTCTCGAAAAACGAAAACGTGTTTCACGCCTTGGCAACGGTCAAACGCACCTGCCAGAAAATTTCGGCACCCGGTGCAATACGTCCTACCTTATTGTTGGCAATAGCTCTGTCCAGACGGTCATAAAAACCATTGGTCGGCTCTAACGCAATACAGCGGGACCCGGCGCTTCCGCCGGTATTGATCCAGCCGCCGAGGAAGGGAAACAGCGTTTCATCCCATTGAAGCGTAAAACGCATATTTTGGGAAGGATAAAGGATCGATGCCTCTCCGGTAGGAACGGGATCCGTTAAGTAAAACTTATATGCCTGTTTTTCCGGTACTTCCGAAAGGTTACGCATATCAAAAGCAAACGGCTCACTGCCATGCGCATTCAGCAAAGCATACGGCTCCGGCCAGGAGAGAACGGCGTCGCGCTCATAACGGCACAAGCCATGCAGCGCCCATAGCCAAGGATGTTCATCAATGGATTCATTCAGCAGACGATAGTCTAAAAAAATGGAGTTGCCGTCAAGACGGACATGACGCTCAAAATACAGGGGAATCGAGGATAGACGGAAATACGCCTTTACGGAACAAGCGGATCGGTCTTCTTCAAAAACATTCCATGGTCTGCTCCAGGCATCGCCATGGTCGGCAAATCGTCCAAGATTCTCTACACTACACGGGTCAATCGTCGGAATGCAATCATCCATGCCGGATAGATCAAATTGGTCAAAGGGCGCGCCAGGATACGCTCGCGCGTAAAGTTTCGTTTCCTCTTTCGCTGTTTCAAAGCCAATCGGACGTGCAAGCGCTTCAAATTGATTCGGTTTGTGAAGAATGGACGCAATTTTACACCCCACTTCGGGTAACAGAGTGACACGTAGACAATCCGATTCGAGATGCACGACATGAAGGTCGCCGCGATTGTTGCGTTTTTTCTCGTTGAGCATTCCCCTTTTCCTCCTCTTGCTGTGAACAACGATTCCTTACGATAGGAGCATCTTTCGCCTCCTATCGGGTTAATTGCCGTATTTTAAGCATTCTATTTGAGCTTCTATAATGATAGAAAAGGGCATCTACCCTGTCAAGGCATGGCAATCCAGGACAAACGCTTTTCCGGAAACAAAAAAACGGCGGTGACGGAACATTTCGCGTTCCATCACCGCCGTCGTACAAAGGGAAAGAAAATTATGCTTCGCTCTTTTCTTCCTCTACGTCTTCCTGTGATTCAGAAGATTCTTCTACTTTATCTTCTTCCTTTTCCTCAGCCGATTCTTCGGCTTTGGGAGCTTCCGCCTCTACCGGTGTAGCAGCCGCTTCTTTTTCTTCTGCTTTCTTCTCTGCCGGTTTTTCATCCTTTTCCACGGTCTTCTTCGTGGAAACAGGATTCGTTACCAGTTCAAGAATGGCCATCTCTGCGGCATCGCCACGACGCGGACCCATCTTGAGTACGCGCGTA
>NZ_CABTXF010000020.1 GCF_902488755.1 uncultured Murdochiella sp.
ATGGGATTCGAACCCACGACTTCCACGTTGCGAACGTGACACTCTCCCAACTGAGTTACAGACCCTCGCCTCAATGAACGCATTCTACACTATTTCGAGGCAAATTGCAAACGAGAACACAGGAAAGCGTGTACGCCCTTATGGTTAATGGGAGGCGGAATCCGAGGATGGCGGTTCAGCTACTTCTACATCATCGACCATCACTAATGAGCCGTCGTTGTCTTCCGAAGCCTGCTCTCCACTACGATAATGTTCGTTCATAGACATCGTAAAAAGCTCTGCTGTGCTAGGCGGTGTATACGTAATCGCGTTCGCCCCGGCATCAATGGTTTCGCGAATAAAGTCTTCGCGGTTTCCTCCGGAGGCAATGATAGGCACTTCCGGAAACTCCACCCGAATGGCACGCACTATCTCTGCCGTATGACGCGCTCCGGCGACATTGAGCATACGAGCGCCGGCGTTCAAGCGCGAACGAACATCCTCTTTTAAGGACGTAATCGTGACTACTACGGGAATATCAATAGCTTCCACAATCGCATGAAGATTGGTATTGGAAAACGAGGCGTTCACCACGACCGCCATCGCACCCTGACTCTCCACATCCTTCGCCAGGTCTACGGAGCGCTGTCCATTGGTTATACTACCGCCCACCCCGGCGAAAACCGGAATATAAGAATTCTTAATGATAGCATCCGTAATGGATTGCTGCGGTGTAAATGGATACACCGCAAAAACCGCATCCGCATCACAATTGCGAATAATGGCTAAATCCGTAGAAAAGACAAAGGTTTTAATGCGGCGTCCAAAAACAAGGATACCGCTGGACTTTCGCATAACCGGCGGAAGTTCTAAAATGTTATGACGCAATGTGCCTTTAATTTGCGGCACAACCTTGCCTTCGCGCGTTTTAAGATTTTCCATCGCTGTCTCCCTTTATGTTTCCAAAAGTATGACGCTTACAACGCCGATCGATAAATGGCTTCCACGTCTTCCGCCGTCATCGGCTGGAATCCATTAATGACACCACCGGAACGCGCTACACTGTTCTTTGCCATCTCCGCAAGATACGTTTCATCAATGCCTACTTCGCGAAGCGTCATAGGAATATCCAGCGAACGGAAAAACGCGGAAAGGGCGGCAATTCCCGCTTCAGCCTGCTTAGCTTCCATTTCTTCCTCGATGCCAAACACTTCTTTAGCGAAACGAGCAATACGGCCAACCGTCTGGCTGTTGCTAAAGTGACGCAGCCAGTGCGGCGTAAGAATCGCCAAACCGACGCCATGGGTAATATCATAATATGCGGAAAGTTCATGTTCCATGGCATGAACGCTCCAAGCCTGTGCCTTTCCTGTGCCAATCAAGCCATTAATCGCCCAAGAATTCGCCCAAAGCAAGTTGGCACGTGCCTCTTCATTAGTCGGGTCTGCCTTCGCAATAGGACCGTACTTAATGCAGGTGCGTAAAATGGCTTCCGCTATGCCGTCCTGTAAATACGCATCCTCTTCAACGGAAAAATAACTTTCCATCGTGTGACTCATGATGTCCGCCGTTCCGGCAGCCGTATGCCAGCCATTGACCGTATAGGTGAACGCCGGATTAAGGTAGGATACGCGGGGAAGCACCAAAGAACTCGACCAGCCCAGCTTCTGCTTCGTATCGGGATTGGAAATTACCGAATGAGGATCCATCTCGGAACCGGTTGCCGCAACGGTAATCACGGTAGCAAGTGGCAGTGCATCCGAAATAGGACTATTCCCCAATACAAGGTCCCATGGATCTGCTTCCGACTTTGCCCCAGCAGCAATGAGTTTGGCGCAATCAAGAACCGAGCCACCGCCAATAGGAACTATGACCTCGACGTTTTCCTGATGCACGAGCGAAATGCCACGCTTCGCTTCATCAATACGTGGATTGGGCGATATGCCGGCGCACTCCACCGTACGGATGCCCTGTTCATGGAGAGCGTCAACAATAGCATCATAAATGCCCAAACGCTTGACACTTCCCCCACCCAAGACGATCAGGGCGCATTTTCCAAGTGCCGCGACACGTGAAGCAAAGGCTTTTTCCAAGTCATGTCCAAATAGAATCTCCGTCGGTACATGAAAAATAAAGTTTTCCATCGTTCGTCCTTTCTATTACCCATTGTGTTCTTTCGTATCCGTTCATCAAAATAGATGCCATACAGACAGGTGGATTATACCCACTAAGCTATGCCCTCTCACGGGTCGTGAGGTTGCGCAGCCACGTTCTTCGTTGATAAAAGGGATAAATGAAAAACAGCTTAATGATCTCTTCGGCACTGACGATAAAAAAGGTCAACTCAAAAGACCAGTGGAACACGGCAACACCAAGGAAAGCCATTGGCACGGCGAAAAGCCAGATGGATATCAGTTCAAAATAAAATGTCCACTTGGTTTCTCCGCCTGCGCGAAGAATACCAATAAAAATCATACTATTCCAAAAACGAAAGGGAGCGGCTACGCCACGAATAAGCAACAGGTTGTGAGATCGCAGCGCTACCTCGGCATCCACTCCGCTAAACAGCTTCATCAGGACATCCGGAAAAAAGAAGAGAATAGCAGCGGAAATCACGCCTACCACCGTAACAAATTGCATAAAATAGGATGCCATTGTTTCTGCACGTTTCAATTGTCCTGCGCCCAATCGCTGTCCCAGCAAAACAGAAGCGGATGAACACAAGGCGTCCACCACAATAAAAAAGATATTGTTGATGGAATTGGTCAACTGTACAGCGGCAATCACTTCTTTACCCGCTAAAGCAAACGCCACCGCCTGTACCAACTGTCCGAAAGACCAGGAGGTTTCCGCCAGAATAATAGGCGTGGCAACCGGCAGCGCACGACGAATCTCTTCCCCATGCCAACGAAAGAGTTCCCGTGGGCGAATATCCATCATGCCGGGATGCTGCCGCCAGACAATCACGACGAGCGCAATAAGTTCCACAACACGCGAAATCAGAGTACCCAGTGCCGCACCGACAACACCCAATGCAGGCATCCCCAGTTTCCCAAAAATCAAAATGTAGTTGAAAAAGACATTGGTTAAAAACGACAAAATGGATACTACAAGCGGTTCCCGCGCACGATTCACACTGCGAAGAACCGTAATCAGCGCAAGGGAAAGAGCGAAAAAAGGAAAGGTAAAACCAATCGGTCGAAGATATGCCTCTCCCAAAGATTGCACATGCACATCCTGCACCATAAGCGACAGAATCTTATGCGGCAGGAAAAAAGCAGCAATAAAGAAGACCGCGCTCAAAAGAAAGGCGATCTGCATCGTGATACTCGTGTACAGGCGCACCTCGCGCTCATCGCGATTTCCGAAATGCTGTGCAATAAACACTGCGCCTGCACCACTGATTCCGAAACAGATGACCTGAAAGAAAAAGACAAATTGATTTACCAGCCCCACAGCAGCGATTTCCGCACTGCCAAGGGAAGAAATCATCACGGTATCCGTAATATTGATGGATGTGGTAATAAGCAGCTGAAGGGCAATCGGCAACGCCACGGCGAAGACTTCCTTCAGAAAGTGTTTGTCCTGAAAAAAACGTGTTTTGGTCGTGGTAGAAAGACGTTCCGCTGTCATGAAAAACTCCTAAGGCTCTGTACGCTGCGGTTGAAATTTGGGATAGTATCGGCGTGTCGATAGACGACGTCGCCAGAAAAGCAGAAAACGGGAAAGCGAACGGTCTTTTTCGTACCAGGTGGGGAAAAAGTAGCCTTTAGAAAGCAACTTTTCCACCAGCGCACGATCTTCTTCGGCACAATAGGTTCGAAGCACATGCGGATCAACATAAAGCCATAAGGCGGAATCCGCATGATAATGTGTCGGTTTATCCATGTGCAAAAGCAAGTCGTCCACAAGAAAAGTCGTGAAATTGCAGCCTCCGGCGGTCATATAGGACGAAGAACGTCCCTGACGAATATTGATTTCAAACACTTTGTATTTTCCATCACGCACATCGTATTTCAAATCGAAATTCGCAAATCCGCGATATCCGATATCCTGTAAAAAACGCTCATATTGCGCATAGATGGCATTATTTCCCATCGTTACGAGCGCATTATAATTGCCGATTTCTCTTGGAAGGCAAGCGTCCAACAGGCATTTCCCAAGGCACATCATTTTCACTTCTCCGTGGGTATTTACATACGCATTGAGTACGTACATCCGCGAAAAATCACCCGGAATAAAATCCTGTAAAATGAGCTCTCCATGATACGTGCTGGAATAAATCTCTTGCACCACGCGACGAAGCTCCTCTTCGTCCGCAATCCGATATGCCTTTTTCTTTCCCGGAAAATCCGCATGAAGATAAGCAATCGAGTCATTGGGTTTTAACGCCATAGGAAAGCCGAACGGTGTCGTGAACGAGTCTCGCTCTTCATACGTAAGAACAAAGGTTTTTGGATAATCCAGTCCGTATTCTTCACATACCGCATAAAAATCTTTTTTGTTTTCTAAGCGCTCCTGCATGGCTCGATTAATATAATTAAAGCGATAACGTGCAGAAAGCGCGTCGCGGTGACGGGTAATAAGCGCACTGTATCCATCTCCACAAGAAATAAGCAGCAGTGGACAAGAATAACGTTGTCCAACTTCTTCCAGAACCGTTAAAAACACCTCATCCTGTTCAAAATCTGGACGAGTTTCTACCTCTAAAATTTGCGAATGCTGCGTGTGCATCAGCGGACGAATACCGAGACAGAGTGATTTGACACCATAAGCCTCATAAAAGGATCGCGCCGTTCCATAGGCATTAATATCTGTTCCTAAAATAATCGGCTTAAAATTGACCATTTCCCCTACACTTTCTGATCGCTTCGTTCCCCAATACCTTGAGCGCATCAATCACCGGACGATTGCCCACAGGAATCGTAGATAATTCGGTGCAGGCCAAAACTACCCGCCCCTTAGCGCTATAGCGATCAATCATCTGTAACAACTGCGGAAAATCACGGCGATTCTCCTGCTTTACCGCATAAATAATCGCCATGAGCTGCTCGGCGTCTTTCTCGTCAATGGGAACGCAGGACAAACCATATTTCTCGGCATAACGCTCATAGACACCGCTCTTCAGGGTGCCGGATGTTGCTAAAACAGCTATCGTCTTATCTCCCTGCTGCGCACAAACTTTTATCGACTCCTCCACCATGTTAATAATCGGTGTGTCCGTAAACGTGCAAAGCGTGTCATAAAAATAGTGTGACGTGTTGCACGGAATGGCAATAGCTTTGAGCTGCAACGGACGTAACAGTTCAAAATCCGCCTTCATCTGCTGCAAAAGCATCTCCGTCTGCCCGGAAAGAATCGAAGCGCTGCGATCCGGCATCGATGCATGGCTTAAGATAATCGTATTGATGTGCTCCTGATCGCTATGGGCGCTGGTATGATCGATGAGATATTGATAAAACACATTTGTGGCAAGCGGTCCCATACCGCCGATTATGCCAAGTTCATAAGTCATCCGCTTTTCCTATTCCTGATTTTTTCGCTCATCAAGCACTGTGATCTTTTCCGTTTTTTCCGGTAAAACAAAGTAGAAAACGAGTGCTAACACAATGCTGGGAACAACCCAATAATAGTTCTGCCACGCCTCCGGTATCAAACCGAATTCGCCGCTCAGTATAGGCGTTCCCCGTACCAAACCAATTAAAAAGTCCAAGGCGGGAAGCGTCGCGCCAAGAACAGCGCCGATATGAATGGATCGTCTGTTAAGCGGTCCCTGCACGAGGTTGAGTACAATGAGCGCAATCGAAATCGGATATACCGCAACCAAGATGGGCGCAGAAATCGCGACAATTTGATCAACTCCCTGTACCGCAAGAATGGCACTAACGGTAACGCACAGAATCGACCAAATGCGCGCCTTAATTTTCCCCTTGGTCAATCGCTCCATAAAATCGGAAAAGGTGGAGGTTAACCCTATAGCGGTCGTCAGACAAGCCAAATACATGGCAATCGTCATCAGCATTTTCCCGGTATTGCCCGAAAGTTTATCCACGCTGAAAAGTAGCAAATCGACGCGCCCCAAATCTTCCACACCAAGCGAGGACGTTGTCGCACCGATATACATGAGTCCCCCATAAACAAGCACCAAGCCCAGAGCCGCGAAAATAGATGCAAAAGCGGTACAACGCACGACCTGGTTAGGATCTTTCATGCCTCGGCGTTGAAAATCTTTGATAATCACAATGGAAAACGCCAACGCCGCTAAGGCATCCATGGTTTGATAGCCTTCCAAAAAGCTCTGCGAAAAAACTTCGGTAGCACCGGTATTCGTCATCGGTCCAAGAGGGAAAAGGAAAGACTTTCCAATCAAAAGAACCAAGATAGCAACTAACACCGGAGTAAGAACCAACCCCAATCCCGAAACGACACGACTAGGCTTAATGACAAAAAAGAGCGTGACCGCAAAGAAAAATACCGAAGTCACCAACGGAGAAAGACCGGGCAAAAATGCACCGGCGAGCATCTCGTGGCTCGTCGCTGCCGTACGCGGAATCGCTAATCCGGGACCGATGCAAATTAAAATCAATCCGCCGAACGCCATCGAAAGCGGTCCGCCCAAATGGCGCGCTACGGATTCAATGGTACCGCCCGCTCGTATGGTGGCTATAGCGCTTAACAATACCAAGCCCACTGCCGAAATGGAAAAGCCGAAAAAAGCAGGTAAAAGTTGATCCCCCATATTTCGACCGAGACTGGGAGGAAAAATCAGATTCCCTGCGCCAAAAAACATAGAGAACAAGGCAAATGAAGCGATGGCAACCCATCTTCGCTTCATGGATGAATGTTCGTTCAACAGAATCACGCTCCTTACTTTTGCAACCGGCACGAGAAAAAACGTTCAGCCATGTTTTCCCGCGCATCGTTAAACCTTTATACGCTGTTAACGCCTCGTATACGTCAAATACGGTCTAAAAAAGAAGCGATAACATCCAGGTAAAAATCCCGACAACGATAATCAGAATGAAAATACCAATAAGACTCAGGCTGAGTCCGACAATGGACGGCCACTTCGGTTTCTTGCGTAAACCAAGAATGCAAAAAACCACCCCCGCAATCCAAAGAAGAAAGCTCAATAAGCCGGAGCGTTGAAACAAAATGGAAGCCACGGCTGCACCACAGCCGATCAGTCCCTCCGGATTGGCGGCGTACAGTTGTTGCCAATATACAAGAGAAAAAATATTCTCCTCTCTATTGGCATTCTCATTACTGTTATAGCGCAGCTCTTCCTGCTGAGAATCCCGTTCGTCGTTCATCCTATTCTCCTTTCTTCACCTGCGATGCGTCTGAGGACGTAACCGCCATTCTCTTCTCTTTATATGATGACAGAAGGCACCTCCGTCGCATCAGCCACTGCGAATGTTTCTTTTCATTCTATGTTGAAAAGTACAATCTGTCCATATAAAATGCTTATTTTTACGCATTCCCGCGTCTTTGTCATTGCCGAAAACGCACTTGAAAAAGGCAAAAAAAAGTTTTCTTTCGGAAAGTCCCCCTCTTGCTGACAAATATGGTATACTTGGGTACGGAAACTGAAGGATGCGTAGAAATCAGTCAGTTTTTATTTTTGCGAAAGAGAAATCGTTTCCCCATGATTCTCTTTCTACTATTAAAAGGAGGATGTTCTATGAAATCAGTAAAATTACTTGGTCTCCTGCTCGCCGGCGCTCTTGCGCTGACCGCTTGTGGCGGTGGCTCAAAGCCGGCAGAATCGCAGGCACCTGCGGACAGCGATGCTTCCACAATGGAATCGACTGCTCCCGCCGGTGAAATGAAAAACAACGAAAAACCGTTGGTCTGGTACAACCGTCAGCCGTCGAACAGCTCGACCGGTGAACTCGACAAAGAAGCACTGAACTTCAACGACAAAACGTACTATGTCGGTTTCGATGCCAATCAGGGTGCCGAACTGCAAGGTCAGATGATCGTTGACTACATTCAGAAAAACGCAGACAAACTGGATCGCAACGGCGATGGCACGATCGGCTACGTTTTGGCTATCGGCGATGTCGGTCACAACGATTCTATCGCCCGTACGCGCGGTGTCCGTAAAGCACTCGGTACGGCTGTCGAAAAAGACGGTGCTATTGATTCGTCTCCGGCAGGAACCAATGTCGATGGAAACGCAACCGTTGTTAAAGATGGCGAACTCGAAGTCAACGGCAAGAAATATGTCGTTCGCGAATTAGCTTCGCAGGAAATGAAAAACTCCGCCGGTGCGACATGGGATGCCGCAACCGCCGGTAATGGTATTGCCACTTGGTCGGCTTCCTTCGGCGACCAGATCGACGTGGTTGCTTCC
This sequence comes from uncultured Murdochiella sp., assembly GCF_902488755.1. Classification (GTDB taxonomy): domain Bacteria; phylum Bacillota; class Clostridia; order Tissierellales; family Peptoniphilaceae; genus Murdochiella. The sequence goes on from NZ_CABTXF010000020.1 coordinate 8,339, forward strand.
AACAACGACGGTATGGGCATGGCGATGTTCAACGGCTGGTCAAAAGAAAACAAAGTCCCGACGTTCGGCTATGATGCCAACAGCGATGCTGTTGCGGCGATTGCCGACGGTTATGCCGGAACCATCAGCCAGCACGCAGACGTTCAGGCGTACCTGACGCTTCGTGTTCTGCGCAACCTTTTGGACGGCGTAGATGTCAATACCGGTATCAGCACGCCGGATGAAGCGGGCAACGTCTTGACCGACAAAGACTTCAAATACGTCGAAGAAGAACGTTCCTACTATGCGTTGAACCTTGCTGTCACCGCAGAAAACTACAACGACTTCATGGATGCTACGAAACCGTATGATCCGGTTGCTAAACAGCTTGACGCGGCGAAGAGCCCTGAAAAGAGCGTATGGCTGAACATCTACAACTCGGCGGATAACTTCCTGAGCGCCACCTATCAGCCGTTGCTGCAGAAATACGACAAACTGTTGAACCTCAAAGTCGAATACATCGGCGGCGATGGACAGACCGAATCCAACATCACGAACCGTCTCGGCAACCCGAGCCAGTATGATGCTTTCGCGATCAACATGGTGAAGACGGACAACGCTTCTTCTTACACCACGCTTCTGAATCAATAATCGTTTGCGATTCCGATGATAAGGAGGCTATCAGGAACTGTCCTGATAGCCTCTTTTCGGAATGAATTTAGAAAGAGAATGCTTATGACAGAAAAGAAAGACGATTTCGTTCTATCGATTCGGGGCATGTCAAAATCTTTCGGTCGTAACCGCGTTTTGGATCACATTGATCTGAATGTGAAGCGTGGATCGGTCATGGGCCTTATGGGAGAAAACGGCGCAGGCAAATCCACCATGATGAAGTGCCTCTTTGGTACCTACCAAAAGGATGAAGGGGAAATCTTTTTGGATGGTCAAGGCATTGACTTCAGCGGTCCAAAAGAAGCGCTGGAAAACGGCATTGCCATGGTGCATCAGGAACTCAATCAAGCGCTGGAGAGAAGCGTCGTGGACAATCTCTTCTTAGGACGTTATCCCTTAACGCCCCTCGGCTTCGTCGATGAAGCGCTCATGCGCAAAGAAGCCGCCGATCTTTTCCGAAACCTGGGCATCTCCGTTCCTCTGGATGTGCCAATGCGCCAGTTGTCCGTTTCCAAGCGTCAGATGTGCGAGATTGCCAAGGCAATCTCCTATAACTCCAAACTCATTGTTTTGGACGAGCCTACCTCTTCCCTGACCGAACCGGAAGTACGCAAGCTATTCGCGATGATGCGCAAACTGCGTGATCAGGGCATTTCCCTCATCTATATCTCACATAAGATGGATGAGATTTTTGAAATCTGCGACCAAGTCTCCGTACTCCGTGATGGCAAACTCATTGCCACAAAAAACACGGCGGAAACAAACATGAACGAACTCATCTCCGCCATGGTCGGTCGCTCACTGGATAACCGCTTTCCACCGGTTGATAACGAACCGGGAGAACCCATTCTTTCCGTTCAGCACCTATCCACCAAGTATCGTCCCTACCTGACGGATATTTCGTTCGAGGTAAAAAAAGGAGAAATCTTCGGACTTTACGGATTGGTCGGTGCCGGTCGATCGGAACTGTTGGAAACCATTTTCGGTGTGCGCACACGTGCGGCAGGATCGGTATACTATCGCGGCAAGCGTATGAATTTTGATAGTACAAAAGAAGCGATGGATCACGGGTTTGCAATGATCACAGAGGAACGCAAGCTCAACGGCATTTTTTCCAAAGGCGATTTGATTTTTAATACCACCATCGCGAATATGAAGCACTATAAATCCGGCTTTGCCCTATCCAAGCAGAAAATGCTCAAAGCGACCATGCGCGAGCTGGAAATCATGCGTACAAAAGCCATGGGACCGGATGACATGATTACCAGCCTCTCCGGCGGAAATCAGCAAAAAGTGATTTTTGGCAAATGGTTGGAACGTCAGCCACATGTCTTTTTAATGGATGAGCCGACACGCGGTATCGATGTCGGCGCGAAGTATGAAATATACGAACTCATTATCCGCATGGCGAAACAAGGAAAGACCATCATCGTCGTTTCTTCCGAGATGCCTGAAATCCTTGGCATCACAAACCGAATCGGCGTCATGTCGAATGGACGTCTCTCCGGCATTCTCGAAACAAAGGATGCCAACCAGGAAGAGCTCCTCCGTCTGAGTACGAAATATCTGTAAAGGAAAAGAGGACTTATGAGCCAAAATAATCTCATTTCGCCGAATAACGGCATCCTGACTCCGGAGAAAGAAGAGTTGCTGCTTGCTCCGATTCAAGAGCACATGAATGCACTGCAACAAAAAATTGATGCACTTCGTCAAGATGGTACTACGAAAATCTCCGAGATTAACAACACCATTAAGATCATTCACGGCGATAAAAACTTCTCCAAGCATGAGCAGGAGCAACAAATCGCTCGCCTCAAAGGGGAACTGGAAAAAGCGAAAGCGGTAGAGTCCGCCAATAAAGCGCAAGTGGATAAATTAGTGGCAGAGGGGGAAGCCTACCTCAATGCGCACTTTGATAAAGAGTATTACACCCCCATCAAAAACAGTGCGGTGTTGGAACGGAAACAGGCAAAAGAGCAGTATGAACGCCAGCTTGCCGAATATAAACAGAACTATGAGGCACAGCTTGCCGAAATCAACAAACTGAGCGGTGCGGAGAAGGCGCGAGAGCTCAAGGACGCCAAGTACGTCTACAACAATAAAACATTTGATGCCAAGGTGCGTTATGATATTGCGCTTCAGGACATCAAAGATCGCCGTCATGAAGCATTTTTGCAGAAATACCAAATGATTGACCGCCTGCGTATCTCACGCTTCTCGGTCGGACAGAATTATGCCCAAAAATGGGAGAATTTCCTATACCGTTTCAATATGAAACAATTCTTGTTGAAAAACGGTCTTTATCTGGTTATTATTCTCATCTTTATTGCACTGAGCATTATTACGCCGAAAGTGAAGAAAACGGATCTGTTCACTTTTACGAACATCGTAAATATTCTGCAGCAGGCTTCCCCACGTATCTTCCTTGGACTTGGCGTTGCCGGATTGATTCTTTTGACCGGTACCGACCTCTCCATCGGACGTATGGTCGGTATGGGCATGGTTATTTCCACCGTCATCATGCACAAAGGCCCCAATACTGGGCAGCTTTTCGGAATTGCTTTTGACCTAACCAGCATTCCCATTCCGGCACGCATCATTTTAGCGCTGCTCACCTGCATCGTATTCTGTACCATCTTCACCTCGATTGCAGGGTTCTTTACTGCCCGCTTTAAGATTCATCCGTTCATCACCACGATGTCCAACATGCTGATTATCTTCGGATTAATCACCTATTCGACGAAAGGCGTTTCGTTCGGCGCCATCGAATCAGAAATCCCGAACATGATTATTCCTAAAATCAATGGCTTCCCGACAATTATTCTTTGGGCAGTCGCCGCCATCATTATCGTATGGTTCATCTGGAATAAAACCACCTTCGGTAAGGATCTATATGCTGTTGGCGGAAACCCTGAAGCGGCATCCGTATCCGGTATCTCCGTCTTCTGGGTCACCATGTGCGCCTTCATGATGGCAGGTATTCTTTACGGCTTCGGCTCGTGGTTGGAATGTATGCGCATGGTCGGATCCGGTTCCGCCGCCTATGGACAAGGATGGGATATGGACGCTATCGCAGCCTGCGTGGTCGGTGGAGTCTCCTTTACCGGTGGTATCGGACGCATCTCCGGCGTTGTCGTCGGTGTCTTGATCTTCACCGCTCTTACCTACTCGCTAACGGTCTTGGGTATCGATACCAACCTTCAGTTCGTCTTTGAGGGCATCATTATCGTTGCCGCCGTTACGTTGGACTCGCTGAAATACGTCCAAAAGAAATAAGAGCTATCGAAACAAGAACACAAAAAAAAGTACAACGAAAAGGGGAAGCCGAAATGGCTTCCCCTTCTTCTTATCCTAAATCGTTTTACCACTTCTTTCGATAATGAATCCCCAGTCCGACCAAAATCAGAGGAATAAGAAAGAAGAAAAAATCAAAGCAATATCTAAAGATTTCCGCACTTTGCAAGGGCGGATTCCCTACTTGAAGTCGTTTAACAACTTCTACCACTACACGTAAAGGAAGCGCAGCAACAATCCCCATAAGATAAGTTAAGCCTACAGCAAAGAGTTTGTGCGAAAGATTCTTTTCGGCATATGGTTGACGCACTTCTTGAAATAACCGATAGGCATCGTCGCTATAACTCAAAAACCACTGAATCATGAGGCCGTCCTCCCTTCTAATTTACAAGGTAACAAGAATCGCGCGCTAATGAACGCGAACTTCGCCACTTCGATTCAAATAGATTAATCCGTTATCCGTATAGAAAATAAACTTATAGGTTGCCCAAATTGCATCGACATGAGATTTGCCGGTAATTCCTGAAGTAGCAATTCTGCGTTTCTCGCCAGAATATATCTCAAAATACCCGGCTTTACCTTCAATAGGATTAGCAAGATAACGAATCAAACCGAAACTCGTTGAAAGGATGGACCATGGGGTTCTCCACAAAGAGAAAAGCCTCCCGAAATCAAATCCATAAGGTTCTGGTAATTATTCGCCTGTTCCTGACTGATATAGGTTCTATTCTTAAAGACCAATGGATCGCTTTCATAGCGATACGTAAAGGGGTTATTTCTTAACACTACACCTTTGGCTTCTGCCCGCGATGAGGCTATAGTGCAAGCCCCGAAGGAAACCGAAATCGCAAGTAACAACGAAACTACACGACGACACTTCTTTTTCATATACTCCTCCTTCACCAAATACATCTGCCGTTCAGTCTTCCCTGTTCAACCAACCCATATGATCTTCTTTCAAATCTATTGTATTCCGCGCATTCAATTCTTTAAATATTTATTATTGTCTAACTAAAATTCACGTTTATTAGAAAACAGAATCAATATGAATTGCGAGGCAATACGCCAACGAAAAAAGGAAGCCGAAACGGCTTCCTTTTTTCAAGATGGAGTGAAGGATGGTCTACGAATGTGGTGGGAGCACATTCGTGTTATAACGTAGTCATTGAGAAGAATGCTTTTCCCAGGAAGAACCGGAAGAGCACCCTGTGCAGCCGCTGCAGCTGCATCCGCAGCCACAGCCGCTTTTTCCCTTTTGATGGTTGGCAATCAGCCCCTTGATAATCCGAAGAACGACTGCCAATAAGACCGCTGCGACAAGCACAGTGGAAAGATGTTCGCTAAGCCATTGCAGCATATATTGTCCTTTCTTGTTACTTATGTTGCTGTTTCCGTTAACGAACCGTTAACGTTGAAACCGATCTGTTTATCTATGGATGCGCCGACAAGGGCGCTTGTTCTTTATTCTTTTTCTCCTGCTAAAACACGATGCGATGCGACATCTTCGGGCGCACGGTATTTCTTAATGAAGAGCATATAGAGGAACATTGCCAACACGATAAGCGCTACCGCCAAACCAAGAACTGAACCGGTACCATTGAAGAAGGAACCGAACTGATAAATCATCAGCGCAACGAGATAGGCGAAGCCGCATTGGTACCCTACGGCAAAGAGCGTCCACTTCGTATTGTTCATTTCGCGTCGAATCGCTCCGATGGCGGCAAAGCATGGCGCACAAAGCAGGTTGAACACTAAGAACGAGTAGCCGGATACGGAAGTAAATACCTTTGCCATTTCTGTCCAGACGGAGCCGGAGGCTCCATAGAGAATGCCCATAGTACCGACAATATTCTCTTTTGCGACTAAGCCGGTAACGGATGCCACTGCCGCCTGCCAATTTCCCCAGCCTAACGGGCGGAAGATCCAGGCAATCGCATTGCCTAAGGTGGCGAGAATGGACATAGAGAGTTCTTCCTCCTCCAACATGCGGAAACCTTCTTCCGTAAAGCCGAAGTAGGAGGTGAACCACACTAAAATGGTGGAAAGCAGGATTACTGTGCCCGCTTTGCGAATAAAGGAATATCCTCGTTCCCACATGGAGCGTAGAACATTGCCGATGGTGGGCACGTGATACGGCGGAAGCTCCATAACGAAGGGAGCCGGTTCACCCGCAAAGCCCTGCGTCTTCTTCAGCATGACGCCCGAGACGATAACCGCAAGCATCCCCACGAAGTACGCAGAGGTGGCGACCCAGGAGTCTCCTCCGAAGATGGCACCTGCAACAAGCGCAATGAACGGAAGCTTCGCACTGCAGGGAATAAAGGTTGTGGTGATGATGGCCATGCGCCGATCACTTTCGTTTTCAATGGTACGGCTCGCCATAATGCCCGGAACGCCGCAGCCGGTGCCGATGAGCATCGGAATAAAGGATCTTCCGGAAAGCCCGAATTTGCGGAAGACACGGTCCAAAACGAAGGCGATACGTGCCATATAGCCGCAATCTTCCAAAATCGCGAGCAGGAAGAAAAGTACCAACATCTGTGGAACAAAGCCCAGAACTGCGCCGCAGCCGGCGACAATGCCGTCGAGTATCAGGCCCTTAAGCCATCCGTCGACATGAATCTTCTCTAAGAGATCGCCGATTAAAACCGGCACACCGGGTACCCAAGTTCCGTAATCCGCCGGATCGGGCGCATTGAAACCATGGGCGGTAAAATACGCCAAGGCATCTCGGAACGTCGTCGGCAAAATATTCTGCTCTTCCATCTCCTTTTCCGTAAGATTCGGAAGGGCATCATAATATACGGTTTTATCTGTTTCTTCTAATGTTTCCTCATTGACTGTCTTTATCGTTTGCGTCGCGTTTTCCTTGCCGGCTTGTAACTCGACATCGCGCAAGGCTTTCAGGGTTGCTTCCCCATCAAAATCCTCCGCCTCCGGGTCAATCTCGGCAAAAGCCTGTGCTGCCAGCAACGCATTCTGATATTGCTCGTTGTCTTCGTTGTATTGCTTTGTGCCCATCCCGAACAGATGGTAGCCGTCGCCAAAGAGTCCGTCGTTCGCCCAATCGGTTGCCGGCGTACCGACAGCAACCATGGCAACCCAGTACACAACGAACATGATAAGAGCGAAAATAGGCAATCCCAGAATACGGTTTGTCACCACACGGTCAATCCGGTCAGAAGCTGACAGTTTTCCCGTACGGTTCTTGTGATAGGTGGAGTGAATAATGGATTCGATATAATGATAGCGTTCAAAAGTCATGATGCTCTCGGCATCGTCGTCACGACGCTCCTCAAGCGCTTCGACCTTTTCGGCAATTGCCTGCAGCACATCTTCCGAAAGAAGCAGGGACTCTTGCATAGTCTTGTCCTGTTCCAGAAGCTTTGTCGCCACAAAACGCCGTTTTTCTGCCGGAACCGAATCGGCAAGCATCGCTTCAATTTCCGTTAACAGCGACTCAACATCCTCTTGAAACGGATGATGCAACGTGGGAATGGTCTTCTCTTTCGCCAGTTGAATGGCGGCTTCCGCCGCCTCCTGTATCCCACGGTTTTTTAGCGCCGAAATGGATACAATCGGGCATCCCAAGGTTTTCGAAAGTGCCGGAATATCCAGCCGATCCCCGCTCTTTTCCATAACGTCCTGCATATTGACCGCAATCACCATAGGAATACCGAGTTCCAACAGTTGGGTGGTCAAGTAGAGGTTACGCTCTAAGTTCGTGCCATCCACGATGTTCAGAATGGCATCCGGTCGTTCTTCAAATAAATAACGACGGGCGATAACTTCCTCCAACGTATACGGCGATAGAGAGTAAATTCCTGGAAGATCCGCAATCAATACGTCGTCATGATTCTTGAGCTTACCTTCTTTTTTTTCTACCGTGACGCCCGGCCAGTTGCCGACGTACTGGTTGGAACCGGTTAAGGCATTGAACAGCGTCGTTTTTCCGCTATTCGGGTTTCCGGCTAAAGCAATGCGAAGCTGCATAGTATTCCTTTCTTCTTGTCTATGTATGATTCTATGTTCTATTCTTAATAGTCTTTTCTACATCGTCCCCTGCACGTAAATGGCAGAGGCATTTTTGATTTGCGCACCGGCATAAGTCGGAACGTATACAAGATAGAGATGTTACTCTTCGCTTGCTTCCTCCACTTCAATCATCTCCGCGTCGGCTTTTCGTATGGATAATTCATAATGGCGGATGTTCACTTCAATGGGATCCCCTAACGGTGCAACTTTTCGAACATAAACGATAGCCCCTTTGGTTAAACCAACATCCATCATGCGTCGTTTTACTGCTCCTTGACCATGCAATTTTACTATTTTTACCGTTTCTCCCACGGCAACATCGCGTAAGGTCTTCATCTGCAAACTCCTTCTTCTCTCCATCGGTATAATTTCATTTCGGTTAGTTTATGCTAACAATATAAAAGACTCTCTCGCATGCTCCTGTTCTCCACAAGCATACACGTGTTAGTCTTATCTAACGCATGATTACTTTACCCTCTTTTTTTTCCTTCGTCAAGAGGAAAAAGCAAAAAAAAGAGCGCGGAATGCCGCGCCCTTTTCTTTAATTCTGTTTTACCCATCAACCGACGGAGAAGGACCTTTCGACTCCGTCTTAGATAATAAAGTATTTCAGCACAAACAGAATGGAAAGCACATACATCAACCAGGAAAGCTCCTTCGCTTTGCCGGTAAGAACGTGCAGAATGGTGTACGTAATAAAGCCAAACGCAATACCATCCGAAATGGAATAGGCAAAGCCCATCATGGTAATGCAGGCAAAGCAGGGAATCGCTTTCGTGATATCATCCCACGCAATACGGGAAACCTGCTGCATCATCAAAAAGCCCACGATAATGAGTGCCGGCGCCGTCGCAAAAGCTGGAATCGTCAAGAAAAGCGGGGTCAGGAAGAGCGCGACCAAGAAAAGCACACCGGTTACTACGCTGGTAAGGCCGGTACGTCCGCCTTCCGCAATCCCGGAAGAAGACTCAACAAACGTCGTGATGGTTGATGTCCCAAGCATAGCACCGACGGTCGTTCCGATGGCATCCGCCAGCAAAACGCCTTTGATTCCCGGCAATTTCCCGTCCTTGTCCAGCATATTTGCTTTTGAGGCGCAGCCAATCACTGTGCCCAGTGTATCAAACACATCGACAAAGAGAAACGCAAAGCAGACGACAACAAAATTGAGAAAATGTTCGGTAATGAAGGAAAAATCCAGTTGCATCAACGTCGGCGCAAGAGATTTCGGCATGGACACAACCGCTGTCGGAATCAGCGAATAATAGCCGGCATCCGGCGCCGGAACGTAGATGCCCAACACTTGCGCAATAATGCCAAGCCCCCAAGTAGCCAACATCCCCCAAAGCATATAGCCCTTCACCCCTTTAATCAACATCCATCCGGTTAACAGTACGCCAATCAAACAAAGAATAATGGCTACCCCTTGTGAAGCGTTGGTTTCTGCGCCATGCGTAAAGGAATAGAGACTAACCAGCGTTGGTCCTTCTACAATAAGACCACAATTCTGCACGCCGATAAACGAAATGAAAAAACCGATGCCCACAGCAACCGCCGTTTTTAACTGCGCCGGAATGGCATTAAAAATCGCTTCGCGTACATTCGTCAACGACATGAGAATAAAGATAACGCCCTCGGCAAATACCGCCGTCAAGGCAACTTGCCAAGAATACCCCATCGCTCCGCAAACCGAATACGCAAAATAGGCATTCAGTCCGAGCCCCGCGGAAAGCGCAAACGGCTTATTGGAAAATGCCGCCATACAAAAGCACGCAATCGCGGAAGCGACCGCCGTCGCGGTCAGAATCGCGCCCGGATCCATGCCTGCAGCACTGAGAATGGTGGGGTTCAATGCCAAGATGTACACCATAGTCATAAAGGTCGTTATACCGGCCAGCAACTCGGTGTGCAACGTGGTTCCATTCTCCTTCAACTTAAATAATCGCTCCATCATCATTTCCTCCCTCTCCTACAAGCAACATCAAACATCAACCGTTACAAAGAACGGACTAAAGGCGATTACCGCTTCACAAAATATTCCTGGTACCAAAGCAGGAACATGTAAACCGTCCAGATTTTGCGATGCTGCGCGCGCTTTCCGGACAGATTTTCTTCGATTAGCGCTTTCAGCTGTGACACATCAAAAAACTGCGCTGCTAATTCACCTGTTAGCATTTCGGTGATGATCGCACTGTATTTCGGCTCTTTGAGCCAGTTTTTCAGCGGCACAACATAGCCTTTTTTCTTTCGTGTTGCCCACTCTTCCGGCAGATAGTTAAGCGCCGCGTGGCGGAAGGCGATCTTTACCTTAGTTCCCTGAATCTTTAGTTCATCCGGTAACGTGCGAGCAAAATCCAACAGGTCTTCATCTAATAGCGGGGTGACTAACTGCACACCGTGACCGATATTCATGCGATCCGCCTTTAAGGCGATGTCATTCACCATCCAAACATGAAAATCTAAATATTGCTTCTTTTGAATATCCGAAAGATTTCGGACTTGTTCAAAATACGGCGCAAGCAACTCCTGCACGCGGGGTGCGTAACGATACGAACGATGCACAATGTGACGCGCTTCGGCTTCATGAAAAATCTTCGCCTGACCGATATACCAATCTTCCGTCGGCATTCCCTTGATCATGAAGTTTTTCCCTTTGAAGTCTTTTGTCGATTTCAGCATACGTCTGCCAATGGCGCGACGTAGAGAGGTCGGCAACAACTTGTACACGTTCATATATTTCGGCTCCGTATATTCAAAGTAGCCGCCGAAAAACTCATCCGAACCCTCGCCGGAAAACACTGCGTGCGTGTGCTCGCTGATTTGTTTAGACAAATAGAACATAGGCACAGCCGACAAATTGGCAAAGGGCTGGTCTCCCAGATAGGCAATCGTCGAAAGTTCCGAGAAGGTCTTTTCGGAGTCAACAATCTCGCTATAATGCGTGGCGCCGATAATCTTCGACAAATCACGCGCATTGTCGATCTCCGAAAACTCCTGATCGTGATACCCCACGGTGAATGTCTCTTTCGGGCGAATGCGCGAAGCAAGATAGGAGCTATCCACGCCACCGGAAAGGGATTGTCCAATCGCTTCCGGATGCGCAAAATACTTGGTTTTCTCCGCAATGGAGCGTTCCACCAAGGAATTAATCGTTTTGGAGGCTTCTTCCAGTTCCATTTCCTGTGGGGCAAATGCTACATCCCAATATTGCTGTTTTGTCAGTTGCACCCCCCCTTCCTCTTCGCCGGTCACCGTCATCACCGTCGCCGGTGCGAAGGTAAATACGCCCTGGAAAAAGGTTTCTTCCAGCGTCGGGGACTGAAAAATCAAATACGGAACTAGCGCGTCTTTGTTGAATTTTTTCTCGAAGGAAGGCAAGGCAAGAAATGCCTTGGTTTCGGAGGAAAAGACGATTCCGCCGTCCTTTGTTTGATAATAATAAACCGGCTGTACAGCAAAGCGGTCGCGAAAAACGATCAGAGCGCCCGTTTCCTTGTTGTAAATCAATACGACATAGCCGCCTTTGAGCACAGAGGCAACCTCCGTGCCTTCTATTTCATAGAGTACAGCAATCGCTTCTGCCGGCGTAAGCGAAGACGCCTCCGCCACACCGCGTTTTTCAGCGTACGCACGCACTTCATCCACATTGTTCACATAGCCGGTGAGCAATACCGTGGTCTTCTCGCGTTGACAAATCTCCTTGCGGTCGAAGGCATAGCCTAAATCCATGCCTAAATACCCCATCTCCAACGCCCCGTCTCTAAGGTGATGCCGGTAATCTCTGCCACGATACGCCATCGTATCCAACATGTTCTCTATCGTATTCTCTTGTATCGACGTACGAAACGCCGCAACAAACCCTGCCATGTTTTTCTCCTTGTATTTGCATTACCGCTGAAGAAATTCTATGCCGGTGGTAAAAGTGCGATCGGCAAGAGGAGCATCTCTTCAGGCGACAGCCGTATTTTATACGAAAAAACGGTCGTTATTCAATGCCTGACGAAAAAAGGTGGATTTTCTTCCGGCTTTTACCTCATGCTTCTGGCTTGGGTATCCGTCTTTCCGCTTCGGCACTATTCTTCCGGCTTCGGCAATAAAATAGAAAAGTCGAATTGACAATCCGTTTTCCGTTTGTTATCGTTAGCTAACAAACGGATCCTTTCATTCGTTTACGAAAAAACCTCTTGTATCTTTTCGGATGCAAGCCAAAAGAAAAGGAGAGCCTCGTGAATCTTCTGTACCCTTTCGAACAGGCGATTGTGCGACATGGAGCGGAAACCTTAGCCGGGCTCAAGCCCGCTTCCCTCCTCTGTTGGGAAGCGGATGAGGGCGAAATCGAAAAAATCCTTGCGTACGGTACCCGCGAATATCAACGTTTCGATGTTCATTTTTGCCTGTTGGGAAAATGCGGTAATACGCATCGTATATTAATCTATCGCGCCCACCTGCTAACCAAATGGATTTTGCGCCCAGATGTTAGCCATGCCTTACATAATTTAGGCTATCGTTATGCCAACGAAAATCCGCCGGTGCAGACTACCGCCAAAACGTCCGCTGCTGGCACAGCAATGAAAAAAGAGGAGTTTCTTACTTATCTTCTTTTTCAACTACGGGAACGCATATGCCTGTCTCCCACCCTTCCCGATGAAATCGGCTTGTTTTTAGGTTATCCCGTTAAGGATGTGCTGCGGTTTATGGAGGATCATGGACAAAGTGCCTATCCCTTGCGTGGGTCTTGGCGTGTGTATCATCATCCAAAAAAAGCGGAGGCGACGTTTCATGCTTTTCGCGCCTGTCGCCAATGTTGGCTTCATGCCCTGCAGGAAGGAAGCTCTTTACCACAGGTGATGAACCGACTATGTCCTGCGATGTAATCGGTTTTTCTACGAACACAGGCAGTTTATCATCAAGTCATTCGTATGCCGTCTTCTGCTTG
>NZ_CABTXF010000021.1 GCF_902488755.1 uncultured Murdochiella sp.
ACAAAATCGTTGCCATAGGACAGGGCAGCGCCGTGTCCGCCAATCATCGAGATAGCGCTTGCCAACAGGGCATACGGCGGTTCCAAGCCGGTGGCTTTGGCAATACCGATACCGATGCTATTCTGGATGATGGAAACAACGCCGCAGATCAACCAATAGATCAGCAGCAGTTTTCCGCCGCTCTTGAGCAGCTTAAAGCTCGCGCCCAGACCGACGGTCGTAAAGAATGCCAGCATAAACACGCTTTGGAACGGGTCATCGAATACAAAGGAAAAGCTTCCGGTGGTATGCCCAATCCAGGTGATAAGCATAAAGAGGAAGCCGCCAACGACCGGTGCGGGAATGCAGAATTTCGCGAGGAAATGTACTTTGCGCACCAGAACGTATCCGATGAGAAGAAGGATGGCGGCTAACGCAAGGGTAAGCACGCTGTTGAGATTAATCGTAAATAAATTATCGACAACTTCGAATGTCATAATGCCTCCTTTTCTCGTTTCTATTTTGTTTCGCTTCTACAGATGCAATTTCATTGTATCATGGATCCCTATTTTCGGTGTAGATAATCGTGTAAAAAACGAGCATCTTCCAGCGCCAAATCCGCATTGCCTGCCATTTCTTCCACATGGTGTTCAAATTCATGACGAAGCGTCTCGCGCACATGCGCTTTGAGTTCTTCGCGCCCACAGGAAGGAAATTGTTGCCGGAAGGAGCCATAGTAGAGTTCAATATGTCTTCCAAGGTTGTCACGGATATAGCGCCCCAAAACCAGCAAATCACCATGCTTAGCTTGCGGATGGATTTCCTTTTGCGGTTGAATTTGGATCTGTCCGTTTAAGTCACGAAAGAGAAAATCCGGCAGTTCGTCGGCTAATTCGCGGACAATTTGCTCAAAATCGGCAATGGACGGAAATGCTGATGGCGAGGGGGAGCTTCCGTCGGCAACGTAATAGGGCGCAATGGCGCGCCAGAGGGCAGAAACCGAAAAGCCGATCACCGTATAGGGGTCTCCCTCTACGCCGGATAGAAAGCCGGGCGGCATATCCTGTAGACCATAGGCCCCGGCACGATCCAGAAGCTGTGGAGTGAGGTAGGCTTGAAGTTGCGCTTCCATCTGTGGCGCATAGGGGGAAAAAGTAACATCCGCAAAAGTTTCATAGTGCAGCGAACCTTGTAGTGTCCGCAGACAGACTGCCGTAACGACGGTATGGGTCTTCCCAAAGTAGGAGCGCATCATTTGCTCCGCTTCCGCCATATTTCGCGGTTTGTTGTAGATTTTCTCGTTGTGGACGACGATGGTATCGGCAGCGATATAGAGGGTATTCGCCAAAAGGGAAAATTCCTCGTCGTTTCCGCCGGCTTTTGCTTCGGCGAGCGCTCGCGCGGCGATTGCCGCACGTTCGATCATCGGCTTTCCGACGGTTTCGTCCAATACGGATTGCCGAATCACTTCTTCGTCACAGGCGACATGTTCTCGCCTTGGATGCAAAAAAGCCAGCAAGGCGCGTCTTCTCGGGGAGCCGCTCATCAGCACGACGTGCTCAAAAAAACCGAGATTTCCGCTCTTTTGCGGTACGGTCGAAAACATGGTTTTCCTCCTTATGGTTCCCTTTTCGCAAAATCATCACAAAGTAATCAAAATTCTCTTTGGTTCGCATGGTACACTGTACATAGATAAGAAATCCTTACGTAATATCAGCTGGCGGTTGGCGTTTCGTATTCGCCTGTCCTGCTTTCAGGCGATGGACGAAAGCAAATCATCCGACACCCGTGGGTGTCGGATTTTTGTTTGCTCTTCGCCGAGGGAAGGAGACAGTTTTGTCCTCTTCGCCGCCCAAGACGTGACGGAGTTACCTCTTTCAATTCACTCTTATTCGAGTACAAAGTTACCGTTTGCAAAAACAACCTTTTCTTCGCCGTCCGCGGTAATGCCGGTGATGGCTAGGTCTCTCGTGCCGACCATAAAATCTTCATGAATTTGCGACACGTTCGCGCCATGCGCTTTTAATTCTTCCTCGCTCATCTTCTCGCCCTCTTCCATTGTCGTCGGATAACTTGCCCCGAAAGCAAAATGGCAGGAGGCATTCTCATCAAAAAGCGTTTCATAAAAGAGCGTATGCGAAAGGGAAATGGGTGAGTCATAGGGAACCAGTGCAATTTCGCCAAGACGCACCGCATTTTCATCTTCCTCAAGGAGTGCTTTCAGTTTTTCCTCGCCCTTTTTAGCCGAGTAGGAGGTTACGGCTCCTTCCGTAAAGTGCAGGGTAAAGTCTTCAATGAGGCTTCCGTTATAGGCTAACGGACGAGTTGCCACCAGCGTGCCGTCCACACCTTCTCGATGCGGCATGGTAAATACTTCCTCGGTCGGCATATTGGGGACAAAGGCGGTTCCTCGGTTATCGGTAGAGGTTGCTGCGCACCAGATGTGTCCTTTCGGAAGACGGACGACCAAATCGGTGCCATTTTCCGCTCGATAGTGCATCTGTTCAAAACGATAGTGATTCAAACGATTCGCCCGTTCTTGCAAGCGTATGAGATGTGCTTGCCATGCCGCGACGGGATCTTCCTCGTTGAGACGCATGACCGTAAAGATTTGTTCCCACAGACGGTCGACTGCGTCCTGGTCATTCGTTGCTGTGGGGTAGACTTTTCTCGCCCAGACGGCGCAGGGAACGGCAGCGATGCACCAAGACACTTCATCGTTCATGGTGTAATGCCGAAGAGGTTTGAACTTTTTATTCACTGCTATAAAAGCACGCTGCACACGATCGGCATCTACGCTGGCAAGCGCTTCCGGGTCGGAAGAAAGCAGATGAATCATGTGTACGCCTTTTTGACAATAGTATTCCCGTTTGTCGTACAGGAAATCAGGCACGTTGTCCAATACATCAAGGGAAGCGTGTTCCAGGCGCAGACGACGGAGCGCATCATCCTGCCAATCGACGACGACTTCGCTGGCGCCAGCTTCATAGGCATATTTCGCGACCAAGCGTGTAAAATCGGCCGCTTCGATGGCGGCGGTAATCAGCACGGGTACGCCGGACTGTACGTTGGATCCGACCTCTATAATGAGGCGTGCATAAGCGTCAAAACGCGGATCATGGGTTTTCATAGTTCCTCCTTTTGGTGTTGTGCGAAAGAGCACTTTCATAGTACACAAGCCGAACGCCTTATTTTTCTCTTTTTCCACGGTACGGGAGAGGAGAAAAAAGGGTAGCATGGAGATGGAAATCATACATATTTCCCTATCGTCATTATAGCTGAATGTCGCCGGTGGGTTGTCATCTGTATACGGAAATATCGGCGTCGGTACAATTCTTCCTTGCGATGAGGATTGCCCGGTAGTCGGAACATTTTCGGCGGCGTTTGCGGAGTAGGCAGTAATTGCGGAGTAGGCGGTAATTGCGGAGTAGGCGGCGATTGCGGATTACAGGAAAGGAGAAACAATGGAAAAGAGTGTATTCCGGGCACAAGTTCCGGTAGAACAAACGTGGGATCTTTGCCCGATTTTTGAATCGGAGCAGGCTTTCGAGGAGGCGTTTACTACAGCAGAACAGCAGACCGATTCGTTTGTTGCCCGTTATGACGGAACGTGGACAACGGCAGAACAGGTAAATGAAGCATTATCTGCGTATGCGCTTTTGCTTGCCCAGATGGAGCGTCTCGAGGCGTATGCTTCTTTGCAGGTGGAAGAGGATACTTCCAATAAAGGCAACGCACAGAGAGAAGCGCGTACTGCGTCGCGTCTTGCTGCTCTTGGTAAGAAAGTAGCGTATGTACCTATCACCCTTGCCCATGCGGAGGAGACTATACGGGAAGAAGCAGCGCGTCTCATGCCGGAACATGCCCGATATCTGGTGCGTCTGGCAAAAGATAAACCGCATTTTCTTTCGGTGGAAACCGAAGCGACATTGGCGGCCATGGCGCCAACCCTGAATGCGCCGGAGCAAATCTATGCGGACAGCAAGTTTGGCGATACGGTCTTTCCGCCGTTTTCCGTTGACGGGAAAACCATAACGATGACCTATAACACTTTTGAAAACCGTTATGAAGCAGAGACGAATCACGCGCTTCGTCACCAGGCGGCAGAAGTCTTTTATGCAGAGCTTGCGCGGCATCGTCATGTTACCGCCTCGGCGTACAATAGCCGCGTGCAGCAGGAAAAAATCGAAGCCACTCTTCGCGGTTACGATTCGGTTTTTTCGTTCCTTCTTGCCGACCAAGAAGTGCCGCGCGAATTATACGACCGTCAAATTGATGTAATTATGCAGGATTTGGCTCCGATTATGCAGAAGTATGCGCGCCTCTTGCAGCGGGTCTACGGTCTCTCCTCTATGACGAGTTACGACCTCAAACTGGAGCTGGATCCCTCTTTTGTTTCCACTATTTCTTATACGGAAGCGGAGACATACATTAAAGATGGTCTATCCATCTTAGGCGAGGATTATGTGCAGATGCTTTCCCGGGCGTTTGATGAACGTTGGATTGACTATGCGGAAAACGTAGGCAAGTGTACCGGTGCCTTCTGTGCCGAGGTATATGGCGTGCATCCCTATATTCTTTCCAGTTTCAATCATCGCATGGATGAGGTGGCAACACTTGCCCATGAACTGGGACATGCCGGTCAAAGTGTTCTCACCTGTTCCGCCCAACCCTATCTGAATAAGGAAATGTCACTCTACATGGTGGAATCGCCCTCGACGACAAATGAACTCATCATGGAAAACTATTTGCTTCAAAAAGCCGGAGACAACAAGCGCGAACGTCGTTGGGTGCTTTCGCAGATGTTGTCCAAGACCTACTACCACAATTTTGTAACGCATCTTTTGGAAGCAGCCTATCAGCGCGAAGTCTATCGTATTGTGGATCGCGGTGGTTCCGTAGATGCGGATGAACTTTCTGGCATCTATCGTGATGTCCTTACGCGCTTTTGGGGGGATGCGGTCGAAATCAAGGATGGTTCAACACTCACCTGGATGCGTCAGCCCCACTACTATAACGGACTCTATTCCTACACGTATTCTGCCGGTCTTACCGTTGGCACCCAGATGGCGCTTCGCTTGATGGCGTCTTCGGAGGTGGCTGGAAAAGCCGATGCCGCGTCCGGAAAGGCCTGCGGCTCGAAACAAAACGAGGTTGGACAGAATGACCGTTCAGCGGATGAGAATCATGTTGGCGTTTCGGATCGTCAAACCGTCGTCCATGCGTGGCGTTCCTTCCTCTCGGCCGGCGGCTCACTGGATCCTATTGCCCAAGCTGCGCTTGTCGGTGTGGATATCACTACGGATAAGCCCCTGAAAGAGACGATTGCTTATATCGGCTCTATCGTAGATGAATTAGTGGAATTAAGCTGAGCGCTGCGAAGAGAAGAGGACAATTCTATCCAGCGTTGAAAGATAGTATTCGCAATCGGTCGGCGCTGGGTATTGATCAGTCATACTCGTGATGCTACGAAATATCATAATAATTGGAGAGATTTCTTATGAAAAGGGGCGCTTTATATTGCTGGGTTTTGTGTATATTTTGAGCCGTTGCATGGTGAATCTTATTGTATTTTATTCAAAAAAAACTATAATCATGATGACGAGGTAGATTGAAAGAGGAATATAGGAGAACAATATGAAAAACGGTATTGATCTTTTTTGGAAAATTTACGGCGTTCTTTATTTCGCCATAGGATTATACGGACTGTATAAAAGTGTTATCAAAAAGAAGAGAAACACCGTATGCTGAAGGTGACCATTTATCTCCTCTGTTCCTTGCCGCTAATTAGACTCTTCTTTTTTGAGTAGATTATTTCTTTCGCATCTTGGCTATGTATGTGCGAACACGAAAGAATAGAAGTGCTGTGGCTGCTGCTATAACGGGTTGTTGCAAGACATGAGCGCATAAAAAAGACGATCGGCACAGTATGGAAAGCAAAGGTTATTCCATCTTTGTTTCGTATCATGCGCATTGGAAACAAGGATGCAATGTGGATCCGGTTTTCGACTGGCAGTTTGAATGCCGCCTTTTGGCGCGTTTCTTAGAAGGAGCGCCGCTTGGGTTGCTGTCAGCGGCGCGGTCAAAATAGGATTGTTGATGATACTTTGTGTTATCGGTCGAGTTTTAAGAAATGTATCGAACATAGTAGGGGCGTTTTATAATATGCCAGGGTCGGGGAGAAGGTACTCGACCCTGGCATACGTGTTTTTTTGCCAATTGCCAAGGTCAGAACGAGGTGCAATACCCCTGGCAATCTTGCTTATTCGTGACTTGCCAGGGTCATCTACCGCAAACCGCCCCTGGCAAACGGACTTTTTTGCAATATGCCAGGGTCAGGACGAGGTGCAATACCCCTGGCAAACGTGCTTTTTCATGATTTGCCAGGGTCGTCCGACCGCAAACCACCCCTGGCAATCTTGCTTTTTCATGATTTGCCAGGGTCATCCGATCGCAAACTACCCCTGGCAAATGCGCTTTTTTGCCAATTGCCAGGGTCAAGGAGAGGCACAATACCCCTGGCAATATTGCTTTTTCGTGATTTGCCAGGGGCGAGTAGAAATCCCCTATCTTACAATCTCTAACAGTGCCGCTGAAACCGTTGCTGGCGGCGCAAGGAAGGACACCGGGGAGCTGCCGGCGGACTCTATCTAAACAAAAAAGGAAAGCGACGGGAATCCGTCGCTTTCTCATATTATCCGCCCAAATATGCCTTCTTGATTTCCGGCGCGTGCAACAATTCCTCTCCGGAGCCTTCCATTACGATTCGTCCGGTTTCCATCACGTAACAGCGGTCGGCGACGGAAAGTGCGGCTTGCGCATTTTGTTCCACCAAGAGGATGGTGGTGCCGGCTTCATGCAGACGGCGAATGATAGAAAAAATCTGTTCAACGATGAGCGGCGCAAGCCCCATGGATGGTTCATCCAGCATGAGCATTTTCGGACGAGACATCAGAGCACGACCAATGGCAAGCATCTGCTGTTCTCCGCCGGAAAGGGTTCCGGCAATCTGTTCGCGTCTCTCTTTCAGACGAGGGAAGAGGGTATAGACACGTTCAAAATCGGCTTTTATGACGGACTCATCCTGTTGGAGATACGCTCCCATGCGCAGATTCTCCTCCACCGTCATTTTCGTGAAGACGCGACGACCCTCCGGCGACTGGGCAATGCCACGTCCGACAATTTTATGCGCAGGGACATGAACCAAATCCTTTCCTTCAAATTGGATTTTGCCGGATTTAATGGGCAACAGTCCGGAGATAGATTGCAATGTAGTAGTTTTTCCTGCGCCGTTCGCACCGATTAAGGTTACAATTTCGCCTTCGTTGACGTGGAAAGAGACATCCTTAATCGCATGAATAGCGCCATAGTAGACATGGAGACCGTCTATCTGCAGCAAGGTTTTCTCAGGCATGGGACGCCTCCTTTCCCAAATAGGCTTCAATTACGGCAGGATCGTTGGAGACTTCGGAAGGGGTGCCTTTGGCAATAATACGTCCGAAATTGAGAACCGCAATACCCTCGCAAATGCCCATGACAAGGTTCATATCGTGTTCGATGAGAAAGATGGCGATTTGGAACCGATCACGGATGTAGACAATGTTATCCATCAATTCCGCCGTTTCCGAAGGATTCATGCCTGCTGCCGGTTCATCCAACAGCAGAATTTTGGGATTAGTTGCCAGTGCGCGGACAATTTCCAGACGCCGTTGAGCGCCGTAGGGAAGAGAATCCGCCTCCTGTTCCGCCAAGTCCTGAAGATGAAAAATGGAAAGCAAATCCATGGCTTTTTCGCGCGCTTCTTTTTCTTGCCGCCAATACTTGGGCAGGCGCAGAAAAGTATCCAACAAGGAATAATTCGAACGCTGATGTAAAGCGATAAGGATGTTTTCGAGGACGCTCAGGTTCTTAAATAATCGGATATTCTGGAATGTACGCGCAATGCCTGCCTGATTAAGCTGCGGCGTATTCATGCGAAGCGCATCGCGTCCGTCAAGGAGAATCGTGCCACGAGTGGGGTCATAGACGCGCGTGAGAAGGTTAAAGATTGTCGTTTTACCTGCTCCGTTAGGCCCGATGAGACCGGCGATTTCGGTACGCCCGATGGCGATGTCAAAATCATTTACCGCGGTAAGACCGCCGAAATCAATGCCCAAATTGCGACATTCCAGAACAGGAGCACTTTGTACATCACGCTCCGGGATGCGGTTGCGGCTGGGAACGGGAACCAGTTTGGTTTCGGGGCGATTGCGCCAACCTTGTCCGGCGGTGTCATGAGAGTGATTAGACATGGTTCTCCTCCTTTGCGGTCTTCTTTCGTCGTCCAAGAGCTTTTTCCACCCAGCGGCTCAAGGAAAAGTCATAGTCACCCAGGAGACCTTTCGGACGGAACAGCATCATCAAGATGAGCAGTAAAGCAAATGCCACCATGCGGTAACTTTCAAAACCGCGTAAAAGCTCCTGCAATGTCGTGTATAACGTTGCGGACAGAACGGATCCCAACATAGAACCCATTCCGCCGAGGACGACGATGACGAGAACTTCAATGGATTTCATAAACGTGAAGCTGGTGGGATAAAGAGAACCGAGATAACCGGCATAAAGCGCTCCGGCGAGACCTGCCAAGGCAGCGGAAAAGGCGAAGGCGTAGGTTTTATAGTAGGTAGTGGGGATACCCACGCTTTCCGCGGCAATCTCGTTTTCGCGAATCGAGAGAATGGCGCGTCCGTGTCGTGATTTCATCAATACGTGAATTAAAAAGAGACACAGCACCACGCAGAGGAAAATTAACGGCAGACTCGTGAACTTGGGCAGACGCTTGAGACCGGCTGCACCATAGGTAAGGGTAATGCCAAGCGTTTGATCGATATTGGTTAATACCACGCGAATTATTTCACCAAAGCCTAAGGTGATAATGGCAAGGTAGTCTCCTCGCAGACGAAGAGCCGGAATACCGATCAGAAAACCTAAGAATCCGGAAATCAGCATAGCGATGAGAAGTCCGGTTACGATGTAAAAAATGGCTTCAGGGGTCAGATTTCCGCGCACCAGCTTGGCAAGTGGTGTAGTTTTCAGATAGATGCCGGAAGCATAAGCACCAATCGCCATAAAACCGGCATGACCAAGAGGAAGCTGCCCCAAATAGCCTACCGGAATATTCAAGGACGCTGCCAAAATAATGTTGATGCCGACCATGATGAGAATGCCGTTCCAATACTCGGTGATGACACCGGCGGAGCGAAGCGTCATCAGCACTACACCAAAGAGGACGACGAGCAGGGTGTTCACTGCATAACGCGCCGGCATGGGATAGGATCGAACCATAGCAACCTACACTTTCTCACGCCGTGTCACGCCCATGATTCCATCCGGCTTAAAAAGCAAAACCAGAATGAGAATGGCGAAGACGACGGCATCTTTCCAAACGGACAATCCAACGGCAGAAGCCAGCACCTCTAAAACGCCGATGAGCAGACCGCCCACCATAGCACCGGGAAGCGAACCGATTCCACCGAGAACCGCAGCGACGAAGGCTTTTAAGCCGAGCATCGATCCCATCGTAGGGGATACCTGCGGATACGAACTGACGTAAAGCACTGCGCCAATGCCAGCAAGGGCGGAACCGATGAGAAAAGTAAAAGCAATCGTGCGATTCACATCGATGCCCATGAGACGCGCCGCATCCATATCCTCCGAAACGGCACGCATGGCTTGTCCACG
This sequence comes from uncultured Murdochiella sp., assembly GCF_902488755.1. Classification (GTDB taxonomy): domain Bacteria; phylum Bacillota; class Clostridia; order Tissierellales; family Peptoniphilaceae; genus Murdochiella. The sequence goes on from NZ_CABTXF010000021.1 coordinate 9,700, forward strand.
CTTGGTGCGCGAGACCAGAAGCGTAAGGGCGACCATACTCAGGACAGAGACTAAAAGGGTCACGATCGCCGCATAGCTGATGCTGGTGTTGCCAAGGTGCAGAGCGCCGGGAACCAGCGGACCAAGACTTTTCGCATCTGCCCCAAACAGAATTTGTGCGCCGTTTTGCAAAAGAAAGCTCATGCCGATGGCGGTGATGAGCAGCGAAAGACGCGGAGCGTTCAGCAGGGGACGATAGGCGATCTGCTGAATGAGAAGACCAACAACCGTGGACGACAAGACGGCAAGGATTGCCGCGACAATAGGGTGAAAATGAAATTGGACTAAGGCATAGAACAGGCTGTAGGCGCCGATCATGATCACATCTCCGTGCGCAAAATTGAGCAGGAGAATAATGCCGTAGACCATGGAATACCCCAGCGCCACCAACGCATAGATGGAACCCGTCTGTAACCCGTTAATGAATTGTGTAAGCAGTAAGGATAATTGCATACGTTCCTCCGAAGCAGTTTGTATCGTGCGGATAAAAAAGACGCCGACTTTCGTCGGCGTCCATTCCGGCGAAGCGAAAATCAATACATTTCCTTGAAGACTTCTTCTCCGTTCTTCAACTCGATCATCGCCGCTTCCTTAATCGGATTGTTCTGTTCATCAAAGGAATAGGTGCCGGTAATTCCTTTCAGATTGGACGCTTCTTTTAAGCCCGCGATGACGGCATCATAATACTCCGGCGTTTGTGGGGCGAGTCCTTTTTCTTCCGCCATTTTGAGTCCGTAGGTCATCAGCATCGCGGCATCATAGCCAAGAGGCGCAAACATGTTCGGGACATCCGAAGAGAAGGCGTTTTTATATCTTGCTTCAAAGTCTCTCACGCTGTCCGTTCCCGGCGCATAACCGGAGCAATACACCAGTCCTTCAAGGTGTTCGGCGCTGGCGTAGTCTTTAATAGAACCCATACCGTCGCCGCCCATGAATTTGCCCTGATAACCGGCATTGCGCGCCGCCGTTACTGCCAAACCGGCTTCGCTGTAATAGATGGGAAGCATGATGGCATCCGGCTTTGCCGCGCTCAACTTGGTCATCTGCGCACGGAAATCTTTATCGCCGGTACCAAAGGCTTCGGTGCCTACTACGGTCATGCCTAATTCTTCCGCCGTCTTCACGAAAGCGTCTTTTACGCCTTCCGAATAGTCACTGCCCGTTTCATAAAAGACAGCAACCGACTTTGCCCCTAATTTTTCCTTCGCATACTTTGCCATTTTTTCACCCTGATACGGGTCGGTAAAGCAGGAGCGGAAGACATTCGTGCGTACCTCTGGTTTTTCGGCATCCGGATCGATTACGGTTACACCAAGCGCCGTTCCGGAAGCGGTAATCTGCGGAATATTGTCCTCAAAGGTTTCATCCGCCAACTGAATGGTTGGACCGGTCAATACCGAACCGATAATAGCCGTAGCTCCTTCCTGTTTTGCCAAGTGATAGGCATTGATGGCTTCTACGCCATCGCCTTTATCATCGTATTCAAGAAGCTCCACTTTTTTTCCGTTAATGCCGCCGCTCTCATTCAGTTGGTCAAACCAAAGTTTTACCGCATTGCGGACAGGAATACCGTATTGCTGATAATCACCGGTGGTGTTGCCGATAAAAGCGACTTTAATGGCGTTATCGGAACCTTCTCCGTTATTGGCAGACTTCTTGCTGTCGTTTTCCGTGCCGTTGCCGGAACAGGCGGTCATACAAAACAGCAACGTCAACATCAGGGCTAAAAATCGCTTCATAAGCTGCTCCTTCGGTTCATACGCCCCTTTTCGTCATACCCGTGCCCGTGTGTTACGCAGTCGGAACGGTCGAAAGCCGGAATATCGGAAAGGCATCCGTTTCCGCAAGAGAAAAAGAAAGCGTGGACAGTCCTGCTTCAGCGTGGGCAAAAGCCACTTGGAGAGCGGGACAAGAAACGCATTACTTTGCAAAACCATGAAAAGTAATTTATAAAAATCTAACGCAAAGAGGAAAAAAAGTCAAACAAAATGACTGAAATTCGGTCATTCTTGAAGGAAAACGTTACAACGAGCATCGCAGGAAACATTCAGATGATTATGCAAGGAAAAGAAATACGAAATGAGTTCTATTCTATGCCCTGTCATGAGGGAAAACGGCAGGGCACAGAATACATGGATATAGATTTCGATCAGGCGCGTTTTACCAAGGGTTCGACATGCGGCATTGCCACTTTTCCGACGACGAAGGCAATGCCGGTTTTGATGAGGTCGCCGGGGATAAAGGGAATAAGACCGGCTTCCAAAACTGCCATGACGTTCATATTCGCACCTTTAATGACGTGTAAGATGTAATACATATAGGGCAGTCCGATGATATAGCAACTGGCAGCCGTGACAAGCGCCGCAACTGCCAAGCCATAGGTTGTTTTCCCGAAGGCAGTGTGATGGGCAAGTAACGAACCCAAAAATGCCGCTAAAATGAAGCCGAATAAAAAGCCGGTAGACGGCGAAACAAATAGGGCAGACCCTTTCAGGAACAGCATCAGTATAAAGTGAACGCCCATCGCGAGCGCGGCATCGCCCGGTTGAAGGAATAAAGCCGCTAAAATGACAAAAACGGTTTGCAGGGTGATGGGGATGGGACCGATAGGGACACGAATGAGCGATCCGATAAAGGTTAATGCTGCCATAACAGCGATACGGGTGATACGTCTTGCGTTCATTTTTACTCCTTCTGGTTATGCCGGCAGTTGTCTGCGGCGAGGGATGGATCATTACAGCGCATAGCTGCACAGTCGCACAACGATTGACAACCAAAAATAAAAACAGGTTAACACGACAAACGAAGTGTACCATAGAGACGGAATTACTGGCAAGTCTCTCTTACCATTTGTTATTACGAAGGAGCGTCATTTGCTATAACGATGGGACGCCATTTATTATGTCAATAGGGAAGGAAGAATAAGCGGAATTTGGCTTTTCAGTGGACGTAATCCGGAAAGTTCTGTAGAATGGATAGGAAGGCATGCAACAAGGAAAAACCTTTGCAAAAAAAGAGGAGGGAATCATGTCGGACAAAGTGATGTCCATGAAGGACGCCGTCGCGAAGTATGTCGAAGACGGTGATGTCCTGTGCTTCGGCGGTTTCACTACAAACCGCAAACCGTATGCCGCCGTGTATGAAATTCTGCGTCAGGGGCAGAAAGATCTGGTCGGCTGGTCGAGCCCTGCTGGTGGCGATTGGGATCTTTTAATCGGATCCGGACGTGTCAAAGCGTATATCAACTGCTATACGGCGAATTCGGGTTTTACCAATGTATCCCGTCGTTTCCGCGAGGCAATTGAAAAAGGCGAGCTTCTGTTTGAAGATTACTCACAGGATGTGCTGATGCTGCAGTTGCACGCAGCCGCTTTGGGTCTGCCGTTTTTACCGACGCGCTTTATGGCGGCGAGCGGATTGACCAAGTATTGGGGCATGTCGAAGGAAGTGCGTAAAACGCTTGAAAAAGTGGATGATTTGAAGTTGGTCGAAATGGACAATCCCTTCCATCCGGGAGAAAAATGTGTCGCCGTTCCGGTGCCGAAGCTGGATACGGCGATTATTCATGTGCAAAAAGCGAGCCCCGACGGCACTGCGATTATCTACGGAGATGAGTTCCATGATGTGGATATTGCTATGGCGGCACGAAAAACCATCGTCACCTGCGAAGAATTGGTCAGCGACGAAGAGATCCGCAAAGATCCCGCGCAACCCAACATTTTCCAAGGCTGCGTAGACGCTGTTGTCCATGCTCCTTACGGTGCGTGGCCCGCACAGTGCTATGACTATTATGATGACGATCCCGATGCGCTTCGCGAATACGACAAAGCGTCCAAGTACTTGGATGACGAAGATGCTAAAGCGAAGATGGCGAAGAAGAATATTCCCTACGATCCGGAACACAAGCCGGAAACCTTCAAGGATTTCTGCGAAAAATGGATTTACAGCGTAGAAAACCATGATCAGCTGCTGGACAAGATCGGCGGAAGCCGTCTGGCGAAACTGAAAGTTGTGCCGGGTCTCGGTTACTCGACCTACGTGAAATAGCAGGAGGGGAATCGACATGTCAGATTACACAAAATATACCAAACAGGAAATGCAGGCGTATGCCATCGCAAAATCCATTAAGCCGGAAATGATTGTCACGATTGGTACGGGGCTTCCGCTGATTGGCGGTTCTCTTGCTAAGCGCGTCATTCAGCCGAGCTGCCACCTCATCGTGGAGAGCGGACTTATGGACTGCGCCCCGATCGAAGTGCCCCGAAGCGTTGGCGACTGCCGTTTCATGGCGCATTGCGCTGTGCAGTGGCCGAATGTCCGTTTTGTCGGTTTCGAGACGAATATGTACCTGCACGGCTTTGATAACAATATTGCTTTCATCGGTGGTGCGGAAATTGACCCCTACGGCAACGTCAACTCGACTTCCATCGGCGATTACAACCATCCGAAGACGCGCTTCACGGGTTCGGGCGGTGCGAACGGTATCGCGACGTATCAAAACACGGTGCTTATGATGCAGCATCAGAAACGCCGCTTCACGGAACACATTGACTACGTGACCAGCCCCGGATGGGTAACCGGTCCCGGAACGCGCGCGGCAGCCGGTCTTCCGGAAGATCGCGGCCCGCAGATGGTCGTTACCGACTTGGGCATCATGAAATTTGATGAGCAGACCAAGAGAATGTATCTTGCCTACTACTATCCGTACTCCTCGCCGGAAGAAATTCAAGAAAACACCGGCTTTGAGATTGATCTCAGCCGTGCGGAATTAATGGAAGGACCGAGCCCCGAAATCATTCGCATTATTCGCGAAGAAATCGATCCGGGTCAGGTATTCATTAAAGTGCCGAAGGAAGATAAATAACAGGGGATGTCGAGTAAACAAACTCGGTAATAAATGGAGGAACAATGAGCGATTACATGTATTCCATGCCCGGATATTTCCAGACGATGCCGACCGTCGGCAGACCGTTGAATCGTCCAAATCCGGAAAATGAAAAGGAATTAAAAGATATTGAGGCGGACATTGCCCGCCGCGTGAAGGAAGCTGCAGATGCCGGAAAACCGGACGACGGCATCCACAAATCGGGACAGATGACGGCTTGGGAGCGTATCCTGACCCTCGTGGACGACGGCATGTTCTTGCCGCTCAACAGTCTGTACAATCCGATGAACAACAAAAACGGCTCTACCGGAATCATCAAGGGACTCGGAAAAATCGCCGGTCGTTGGACGGTGATTGTTGCTTCCGATAACAAGAAATTAGCCGGTGCCTGGGTTCCGGGACAGTCGGAAAACCTGATTCGTGCATCCGATACGGCGAAAATGCTGCACATTCCTCTGGTTTATGTGCTGAACTGCTCCGGCGTTAAACTGGATGAACAGGAATTGGTTTATGCCAATCGTCGCGGTGGCGGTGCTCCGTTCTACCGCAATTCGGAATTAAACCAGTTGGGCGTTCCCGTCATCGTCGGTATTTTCGGCACCAACCCGGCAGGCGGCGGATACCATTCCATCAGCCCGACCATCTTGATTGCGCACCAGGATGCCAACATGGCAGTCGGTGGCGCCGGCATTTTGGGCGGCATGAATCCGAAGGGGTACATGGATCAAGAAAGTGCTGAGCAGTTGATTGAAGCGACTAAGCGTGATACCTCGACACCGCCGGGACGGGTGGCAGTGCATTACAATGAGACGGGATTCTTCCGTGAAGTCTATGCCGATGAACAGGGTGTTCTGGCAGGCATTCGCAAGTATGTCGGCTTCCTGCCGTGCTATGACCCACAATTCTTCCGTGTGGACGATCCGAAGGAACCGCTGTATTCCGCAGAAGATCTCTATTCCATCGTTCCGCTGAACAAGAAAAAACAGTACAAGCCGGATGACGTGCTTGGTCGTCTCTTCGATGGTTCGGAATTTATGGAATTTAAGAAAGGCTATGGCCCCGAAATCATCTGCGGTCTTGCCAAAGTCAACGGTTTGCTCGTCGGCGTGGTCACCAACAACCAGGGCTTGCTCATGAATTATCCGGAGTACAAACAGGGTTCGGTCGGCATCGGCGGAAAACTGTATCGCCAGGGGCTCATCAAGATGAATGAATTTGTGACGCTCTGCGCACGTGACCGCGTGCCACTGGTCTGGATTCAGGATACGACCGGCATCGATGTTGGTGATCCGGCAGAGCGTGCTGAGCTGCTTGGTTTAGGGCAATCGCTCATCTACTCCATTCAGGACACCCACATGGCGTCGCTCGAAATTACCTTGCGCAAGGGCACTGCTGCGGCGCACTATGTCATGGGCGGTCCGCAGGGGCATACCTCGAATGTCTTCTCCCTGGGTACGGCGGCAACCGAAATGAACGTTATGACGGGTGAAACCGCTGCTGCGGCAATGTACAGCCGCCGTCTGGTCAAAGAGCAGAAAGCAGGCAATCCGCTTGATCCGACGATTGAGAAGATGAATGAACTGATCAATGACTATACCGAGAAATCGACACCGCAGTATTGCGCGAAGTTGGGTCTCGTGGATGAAGTAGTCAACATGGTTCATCTCCGCTCATATATTCAGGCGTTTACGGAAAGCTATTATCAAAATCCGCAATCAGTCGCTCCGGTACATCAGATGATGACCCCGCGCATCATTCGCGATTTTGACGCGCTGCATAAATAAAGAAAGCGGCGGTTACGCTTCGTTCGCCGAAGCGTAACCGCCGACTTTCGGATGGAGGAAAGGAGAATACAGTGACGGAACAGAAGGAAGCAGTTCAGGAAAAAGCCGTAACGGAAGCACCGAAGAAGAAAAAAGAGGTGTTGCCCGGCGTTAAAATGTTGCAGGATATCGTAACGGATGTCTATCAGGCGGCGTGGGACGCGAAAAAAGCGGGCCGTCCGGTAGGTTGGTCCTCTTCGAAATTCCCGTGCGAATTGGCAGAGGTTTTTGATTTAGCTGTTGTTTATCCTGAAAACCAGGCGGCTGGTATCGCCGCGCGCCATGACGGCGAGCGCATGTGCCAGGAAGCCGAAAACATGGGCTTTGACAATGATATTTGCGGCTATGCGCGCATCAGTCTGGCGTATTCCGCCGGTGTCGAGACGACGAATGAAAGCCGTCGCGTACCGGAACCGGATTTCGTGCTTTGCTGCAACAACATTTGCAACTGCATGACAAAATGGTACGAAAACATTGCCCGTATGCACAACATTCCGCTGATTATGATTGATATTCCGTATCGTAATGAAGTGGGCGTTTCGCAGGACAACATCGAATACATCAAGGGACAGTTCCAGGATGCCATCAAGCAGCTGGAAAAAATTGCCGGCAAAAAATTTGACGAGAAGAAATTTGAAGAAGTTTGCGCCAACGCCAACCGCACTTCGCAGGCGTGGTTGAAGGTCTGTGATTTCCAAAAATATGTTCCCTCACCGATGTCCGGTTTCGACCTGTTCAACCATATGGCGGATATCGTAACGGCGCGTGGCAAAAAAGCTACGGCGGAGGCATTTAACCAACTCGCAGTTGACCTCGAACGCTATCGTCAAGAGGGAAAATCAACGGCACCGTTTGCTGAACAGTATCGTATTCTATTTGAAGGCATCCCGTGCTGGCCGGCACTGCGCGACCTCTTTAAGCCGTTAAAGAAGGACGGATTAAACGTCACTGCGGTTGTTTACGCACCGGCATTTGGCTTCGTCTATGATGATTTGGACAGTATGTGTGCTGCGTACTGCAAAGCGCCGAACAGCGTTTGCCTTGAGGAAGGCGTTGAGTGGCGTGCCAAACTCTGCCGCGACAACAAAGTGGATGGCGCGCTTGTGCATTACAACCGCAGCTGCAAGCCGTGGTCGGGTTACATGCCGGAAATGCAGCGTCGCTGGACAGAAGAGTTGGGCATTCCCTGCGTTGCTTTTGATGGTGATCAGGCGGATCCGCGCAACTTTAACGCAGCGCAATATGAAACCCGTGTACAGGGTCTGGTAGAAGCGATGGCAGATCGTCGCGCGTCGATGAAGGAGGACTGAGATGAGCATTCAACAACATTTTGAAGCGTTTGCCAAAGCCGCCAATCATCCGGACGAGCAGCTCAAGGCGTATAAAGCGCAGGGCAAAAAAGCCATCGGTGTTATGCCGTACTATGCGCCGGAAGAACTGGTGTTTGCTGCCGGCATGGTTCCCATGGGCATGTGGGGAACGAACAAAAAGAATATCAAAGAAGCGAAAGAATATTGCGCTTCCTTCTATTGCTCGCTCGCTCAGCTGGATTTAGAGATGTTGCTGGATGGCACGCTTGATGATCTGGACGGGGTGATTATGACGACCCTCTGCGATACGCTGCGTCCGATGAGCCAGAATATTCGTGTTTCGATGGCGAAACTTGGCAAAATGCCGACCATCTTTCTGGCGCATCCGCAAAATCGTCGTCCGGAATACGGCATTCAATACACCATTTCCCAGTACCGCAATGTCAAAGAGCAGTTAGAAGAAATCGCCGGTGCCAAGATCACCGATGAAGCCCTCAAGAATGCGATTAAGGTATACAACCAAAGCCGCGCCGAACGTCGTCGCTTTGTCAAATTAGCAGGGGAGCATCCCGAAGCCGTTTCCGCGGTCAACCGCAGCGCGGTTTTGAAAGCCTCTTATTTTATGCTGAAAGACGAATATACCGAAGCATTGAAAACGCTGAATGACGAGTTGGAAGCACTGCCGAAATCCGACTGGAAGGGTGTTCGTGTCGTCACCTCCGGTATTATTTGCGACAACCCCGATTTGCTGCAGATTTTGGATGACAACCAAATTGCTATTGCGATGGATGATGTGGCGCATGAAAGCCGCAGCTTCCGCACAGATGCACCGGAAGAAGGCGATCCGATGCGCGCTTTAGCACAGCAGTTTGCGGATTTAGACTACGAAGTGCTGCTATACGATGAAGCGTCCGCGCAAAATCGCCGTGCCGAATATGTGGCAAGCTTGGTACGTGACTACAACGCGCAGGGCGTGGTGGTGTTCATGCAGAACTTCTGCGACCCTGAAGAAATGGAATATCCTTCGCTGCGCCAGGAGCTAGATAAGCAGAACATTCGTCACATTCGTCTGGGCATTGATCACCAGATGCGCGATTTTGGTCAGGCAAAGACCGCTTTACAAGCCTTCGCCGACGTCATCGCGGATGAAATGGCATAAGCCAACACGTAAGAGAGTAAGGAGATACCGTGACCTATACAATGGGAATTGATATCGGTTCTTCGGCCTGTAAAGCTGTTATCTTAAAGGATGCCGATGAAATTGTCGGCACCTTTAAGGTTGCGGTGGGCACGGGCACATCGGGACCGGATCGCGCGTTCCAAGGCGTATTGGAAGCCGCACATCTTTCTGAAGAGCAGATTGATTACGTTCTGGCGACAGGCTACGGCAGAAATACATTTGCACGTGCCGATGCCCAAATGAGCGAACTCAGTTGTCATGCGAAGGGAGCCTACTTCCTTTTTCCGGATGTACGCACCGTTATCGATATCGGCGGACAAGATGTCAAGGTGATTCAGATCGACCATGGCGCGATGGTGAACTTTCAGATGAATGATAAATGCGCTGCCGGAACCGGACGGTTTCTCGACGTTATGGCAGGTATCTTGGAAGTGGATGTATCGGATTTGGCAGGATTAGCCGCGAAATCCACAAAACGCATTGCCATCAGTTCGACCTGCACCGTTTTTGCGGAATCAGAGGTCATCAGCCAGCTGGCGACGGGGGAGAAAAAGGAAGATATCGTTAATGGCATTCATTACGCGATAACCGCTCGTGTAGTAGGCTTAGCCCGTCGTGTCGGCATTCGTGACCGGGTTGTCATGACCGGCGGCGTGGCACAGAATGAAGGCGTGGTCAAAGCGTTGCAAGACCAGTTGGAGCATGAGGTTTTCACCTCGCCGCTTTCGCAATATGTCGGCGCTTTAGGCGCTGGGTTATATGCGCATTCGAAGGCAAAGCGCAAATAGTCGCTGGACGATTTTCAGTTTTTATTGGATAATATCTTTAGCACAATAGCACAATGGAAGGAGAGTTTTATGCAGAAAACATATCATGTCACCGTTGAGGGCAAAACCTACGAAGTGACGCTGGAAGAAGTCGGTGCTGCCGGAAGTCCGGTTTATCGTGCACCGCAAGCCTTTGCCCCTGTTGCTCCGGTCGCTCCCGTAGCACCCGCAGCCCCTGCTGCACCGGCTCCGCAGGCAGCACCCGCTCCTGCAGCCAAACCAGCGGAAGAGAAGAAACCGCATGTTGCCGGTGACGGAGAAGATCAGGAAGCACCGCTTCAGGGCAATATCTGGAAGATCGTTGCCAAAGAAGGAGATGAGGTCGCTGCAGGCGATACGGTCATCATCCTCGAAGCGATGAAGATGGAAAACGAAATCGTTGCACCGCGTGACGGTGTTATCGGAACGATTTATGTCAGCGAGGGACAAACGGTCGATACCGGTGAGGCGCTCTATTCGTTGAAGTAATAAAAGGAGATCACCCATGATCCATATGCTTGTATCCTTTTTCAGCAGCAGCGGTTTTATGGCGCTCAATTTTGGCACAATTGTCATGATTGGCATCGCCTGTCTGTTCTTGTATTTGGCGATTGCCAAAGGCTATGAACCGTATCTCTTGATTCCGATTTCCTTCGGTATGTTGCTGTCAAACCTGCCGCTTGCTGGTCTAATGGACGAGGGCGGTTTGTTGAACATTCTTTATGAAGGCGTTCATTTGGGCATTTATCCGCCGCTCATTTTCTTGGGTGTCGGCGCCTCAACCGATTTTTCGCCGCTGATCGCCAACCCGAAGAGTCTGCTTTTGGGCGCTGCGGCACAGTTGGGCATTTTCTTTGCCTTTACCGGGGCCATCCTGTTGGGCTTTAATCCGCAGGAAGCCGGTTCTATCGGTATTATCGGCGGTGCGGA
>NZ_CABTXF010000022.1 GCF_902488755.1 uncultured Murdochiella sp.
AATCAGCAAACAAAAGAATGATTCGCAGCTCGATCTCTATAAGAGCATGATCGCAGCGCAATATCGTCTGCCGATGACGATTCGCGAATCGCTTATTTCGGAACAGGTTATGCTGCAGGAGCTGAAAAAGAATAAGGTGGAACTGACCGATAAAGATTATCAGGTGGAATACGACAAAGCGATCCAGGCGTATGGTGGAGCGGCGAATTACAGCAATACCATCAAAGCGTTGGGCATCACCGATGATCAGCTCAAGGACAGTCTGCGCTATGAAACCATTTCCCGTAAGCATAAAGAATGGTTCAATCAGCAGAATCAGCCCAGCGATGAGGAAATCAAAGCGTATTTTGAAAAGAACAAGGATGAGTTGGTAACGGTTGAATCTCGCCACATTCTTGTTAAGACCGAAGAGGAAGCGAAAAAGGTTAAAGAACGTCTCGGTAAAGGCGAAAAGTTTGAAGATGTCGCCAAAGAGATGTCGTTGGATACCCAGTCTGCCCAAAATGGCGGAAGTCTTGGTGTGACTTCACCGAATAAATTCGTTGCCGAATTTAAGAAGGCTATTCTTGAACAAAAGGTCGGAGAAGTGGGCGATCCGGTGAAGAGTCAGTTCGGCTACCATATCATTCAAGTGAATAAGCGCAATGATACGGTGGAAGCACTGCACGATTCGATCGTAGAAAAGATTAACGGCGACAAATACACAAAGTATTTACAAGAACAGATTGCGGCTGCAGATGTCAAAATTGAGGGCGAAAGCGCCTCCTCGGCTTCTTCGGCAGCCGATGCAGAGCAGAGCTCACAAGCGGAGACCTCTTCTGCTGCGGCGGAAAGCAGCGAAGCAAAAAAGAATTAAAAACTCGTTCTTTCCTTGGTAAGAAATGCGCAAATAAGGGTAATAAAAACCTCGTAGGTACAATAAAATACGTATACAACAGGAGGAAACATGGCTACAAAAGTTGCGATTAACGGTTTTGGTCGTATCGGTCGCCTCGCGCTGCGTGAGATGCTGCGTAATGCACCGGAGCTGGAAGTGGTGGCAATCAATGATTTAACGGATAATGAAGATCTGCTTTATCTATTAAAGTACGATACAGCACAGGGCGCTTTTCCGTATCACGTTGAATTAAAAGGCGATAGCCTCGTCGTTGAAGGGCATGAAATTCGCTGCTATGCCGAGAAGAACGCAGCCGACTTGCCTTGGAAGGAATTAGGTGTCGATTTCGTTCTGGAGTGCACCGGATTCTATACATCAAAAGAAAAATCGCAGGCACATATCGATGCCGGCGCAAAGCGCGTGCTCATCTCCGCTCCGGCGAAGGGAGAAGGCGTGAAAATGATCGTCTACGGTGTAAACCACAAGAGCCTCGATGATGATGATTTGATCGTTTCTGCGGCGTCCTGCACCACGAACTGCTTAGCACCCATGGTGAACGCCCTAAACGAAGCGTTTGGTGTAGATCATTCCATCATGTCCACGATTCACGGGTACACCTCCACGCAACGTTTACAGGATGCACCGGGTGGCAGAAAGAGCCGTGCAGGTGCTGCCAACACCATCCCCGCGACGACGGGGGCAGCAAAAGCAATCGGAAAAGTCATTCCGGAACTCAGCGGACGCATCGATGGCAGCGCACTTCGTGTTCCGGTCATCACCGGTTCCATTGTTGAACTGTATTCGGTACTGAATAAAAAGGTAACGGTCGAGGAAGTCAATGCCGCGATGAAAGAGCGCGAAGCGGAATGGTTCCGCTACAATGAAGATGAAATTGTAAGCTCGGACATTATCGGCGTACCGGTTCCTTCCGTCTTTGACGCATCGTTGACCAATGTGGTCGAAGGTCCGGACGGAAAGCAGATCGTCAAGACCTGCTCTTGGTACGACAATGAAATGGGCTTTACCAGCAATATGGTGCGCACCCTCAAATACTTCGCGGAAGTTGCGAAATAACACAGAAAAAGGGCGAGGAGGGGTCTCCTCGCTCTTTTTTTAAATTCGTTTCCCCTTTTATTTCCGGAAGGGGTGGACAAGGAAGAAGAGAAAGGATGCAGAGTATGCCCAAAAAGACCATTGAAGATTATGAACTGAATGGAAAAAAAGTTCTGGTGCGCGTAGATTTCAATGTGCCGCAGGCGAAAGACGGCTCCGGACGCATTACCGATGACAGCCGTATTGTTGCTGCACTGCCCACGATTCAGACACTGTTAAAAAAGAATGCCGCTGTGATTCTGATGAGCCATTTAGGCCGTCCTAAGGGCGCCGATCCGGCGCTTACGCTTAAACCGGTAGCAGAGCGATTGGCAGAACTGTTACATCAGCCGGTATCCTTTTTTGCATCAGATGTTGTTGTGGATGACAAAGTGAAGCAGAGTGTCGCCGCCATGCAGAGTGGTGATGTTTGTTTATTGGAAAACACACGTTACGTTGCCGGAGAATCCAAAAATGACCCTGCATTTGCTTCCGAATTGGCTTCTTTAGCGGATGTTTTCGTAAATGATGCATTTGCCACTTGCCATCGTGCGCATAGCTCCAATGTCGGAGTTGCCTCACTGCTGCCTTCGGCTCTCGGACTTTTAGTACAAAAAGAGGTGGAGATTATGGGCGATGCGCTGAGTGATCCGAAACGCCCCTTTGTGGCCATTCTGGGCGGTGCAAAAGTATCCGATAAAATCGGCGTTATTGAGAATTTGCTGAACAAGGTGGATACCATTCTTATTGGCGGCGGCATGGCATATACCTTTCTCAAGGCAACCGGAAAAGAGATCGGTACGTCGTTATTGGAAGCCGACAAAATGGAATTAGCGAATGCATTGCTTGAACGTGCTAAGGCAAAGGGCGTTCGCGTGGAATTGCCGGTGGATGGCGTTATCGCAGAGGATGTGAAAGAAGGGCAGGCGACAGAGGTGGTTTCTATCGATGCCATTCCGAAGGACAAAATGTCCTTAGATATTGGTCCGAAAACAGCGGAACGCTATGTAAAGATCATTGAGGCGGCACAGACGGTTGTTTGGAACGGTCCGATGGGTGTCTTTGAAATTCCGGAATTTTCAAAGGGAACGTTCGCTTTGGCAAACGCTATGGCAAATTGCTCTGGTGTGACGATTGTCGGTGGAGGCGACAGTGCGGCAGCGGTTGAACAAGCGGGATTAAAGGATAAGATGACGCATGTTTCCACCGGAGGCGGCGCTTCCTTGGAATTCCTCGAGGGAAAGAACCTGCCCGGTATTTCCGCCATTTCGGATCGATAATTCATTATATAAGGAGGACGCTATGCGTAAACCGTTAATTGCAGGCAACTGGAAGATGAACAAAACACCGTATCAGGCGCAGATGCTAGTGCGGCAAATTGATTCCATTGCTTTGGATGATGCTGTCGAAGCCTTGGTTTGTGTTCCGGCGGTTGACTTGCAGGCAGTCAATGAAGTCATGGATGATTGTCAGCTTCATCTTGGCGCGCAGAATATGCACTATGCCGATAATGGTGCTTATACGGGCGAAATTTCCGCTGCCATGCTGCTTGATCTGCAGGTGGAATATGTTATTCTCGGTCATTCCGAGAGACGGGAACTTTTCGGTGAATCCGACGCATTGATTCAGAAAAAAGTGGATGCCGCCTTAGCAAAGGGGCTTCTTCCGATTCTTTGCGTAGGCGAGACATTGGAAGAACGGGAAGCCGGAAAACAGGAAGAAAAAGTACAGGGACAGCTGCTTTCGGCGTTGCAAAATGTAAAACCGGATGATTTTGATAAGGTCGTGATTGCTTATGAGCCGATTTGGGCGATTGGCACCGGCAAAACGGCTTCCGATGCCGATGCGGAAGAAATGGCGGCATTCATTCGCCGTCAGGTCGCGACAATGGTTTCGCCCACTGCTGCAGAGAAAGTTCGCATTCTTTACGGCGGTTCGGTCAAACCGGAGAATATTAAGAAAATCATGGCACAGGATAATATCGACGGGGCACTCGTCGGCGGAGCAAGTTTAGAAGCCTCCAGCTTTATCAGTTTAGTGAACTATCGTATCGATTAATTGTCGCATAGAGGAATAACGGAAAAAGGATAGGAGAAGAATATGTCACAAATTATTGATCTGTATGCTCGTCAGGTGCTGGACTCTCGCGGTAATCCAACGGTAGAGGTGGAAGTAACGACGGAGCTTGGCGGTTTCGGACGTGCGATCGTCCCTTCGGGAGCCTCTACGGGTGCTTTTGAGGCGGTGGAGCTGCGCGACGGCGAAGAAGCATTTGGCGGAAAAGGCGTGTTAAAAGCGGTAGATCACGTCAATGATGAATTAGCAACGCTGCTGGAAGGTTGGGAAGTCACTGATCAGGTAGGAATTGATCATGCCATGATGGAAGCGGACGGAACGCCCAACAAAGGGAATTTTGGAGCCAATGCCATATTAGGTGTTTCTCTTGCTTGCGCTCGTGCGGCAGCGGATGAGTACGGTATGCCTCTGTACAATTACATCGGCGGTGTAAATGCCAAGACTTTGCCGGTTCCCATGATGAATGTTATTAACGGCGGAAAACATGCGGACAATTCCGTCAATTTCCAGGAATTTATGATTATGCCGGTAGGTGCTGGTTCTTGGTCGGAAGCGCTGCAGCAATGCGCCGAAGTGTTCCATACGCTTAAGAGCGTCTTGGCGAAGGATGGTCATCCGACAGCAGTGGGGGATGAAGGTGGTTTTGCGCCGAACTTCAAGAACGATGAAGAACCCCTGCAATATCTCGTAAAAGCAATTGAAGCGGCCGGATTTACTCCGGGAAGAGACTTCATGATTGCCATGGATCCCGCGACGACGGAGCTCTACGAAGAAGCGAAGAAAATCGGCAAAGAGGGTTATTACTTCTGGAAAACAGATGAGTTCAAAACTACCGATGAAATGATTGATATGTGGGAATCATGGATTGCTAAATATCCCATCATTTCTATCGAAGATGGTTTGGCGGAAGAAGATTGGTCCGGTTGGCAAAAGATGACCAAACGCATTGGCGGCAAAGTACAACTCGTCGGCGATGATCTTTTCGTCACCAATACGGAGCGTCTGGCAAAAGGTATTTCGATGCACGTAGCAAATGCCATTCTCATTAAAGTGAATCAGATTGGCACGCTGACGGAGACGTTGGATGCCATTGAAATGGCGAAGCGCGCCGGTTATACCGCTATCGTTTCACATCGTTCAGGCGAAAGCGAGGATACGACGATTGCGGATTTGGTGGTCGCGACAAATGCCGGTCAAATTAAGACGGGAGCGCCCAGTCGTACCGACCGTGTAGCAAAATATAATCAGCTTCTGCGCATTGAAGATATGTTCGCCGATGATGCGGTCTATCCGGGCATGGATGCATTTTATAACCTTCCGGAACAGGAATAACGACCTCTCCTGAACGGAAAAGCATACGAAAAAAGGACGGTGTTGGGCATTGCTTGACACCGTCCTTTTTTAGGCATTCGTTTTCATTATGTACAACGGCTCTTATAGTTCATGAAACGGGAAATAAACGCTCCTCACATTGCCTGGTTTTCATTATCTGCCAATATAGGAAAGGAAAACAAAACTCCCCAAAGAACCATGGAAAATGGTAAAATAAGAAGAGAAGGATAACGTTTTGCTTTTTAGACGTCGAGAATCCCGTTGAAATAAAAGGAGGAGCACGAATGAGAAATCAAAGCGGCATGGTTTGTATGCTTTTGGCAGGCGGGCAAGGCTCGCGACTGAAAGCACTCACGCGAGATACCGCAAAGCCGGCAGTGCCCTTTGGAGGAAAGTATCGCATTATCGACTTTGCCCTGAGCAACGCCACCAACTCGGATATTCATGACATCGGCATATTGACCCAATATAAACCTTTTCGACTCAATGAACACATCGGCATAGGCGCGGCATGGGATTATGATCGCACGTATGGCGGTCTGCGCCTGTTGTCTCCCTTTTATTCGGAAGAAGGCGGACGTTGGTATGACGGAACGGCGAATGCGATTTATGAAAATATAGCGTATTTGGATAATCTTAATCCCAAGTATGTACTCATTCTTTCCGGAGACCATATTTATAAGATGGACTATAATCGACTTTTGGATGTGCATGTCCAAAAGGGAGCCGAAGCGACCATTGCGGTTATGGAAGTGGGGTGGGAAGAAGCGTCCCGTTTCGGTATCATGAGCACGGATGAAGAAGACCGTATTATTGCCTTTGAGGAAAAGCCGAAAGAACCGAAGAGTAATTTAGCGTCCATGGGCATTTACATTTTTAATTGGCCGACGTTGCGAAAGGCTTTAGTAGAAGACTATAACGACAAGAGCTCTTCGTATGACTTCGGACATGACATCATTCCTAAGATGCTTAAGGCAAACATGCCGTTATATGTCTATCGCTTCAAAGGGTATTGGAAGGATGTTGGCACTATTAAGAGCTATTGGGAAGCCAATTTAGACATGATTGATCCGGACAATGGTTTGGATATCTATGAGAAAGACTGGCGAATCTATACTTCCGCTAAAAACCTTCCGCCGCATTATATCGGGGAAAAGGCGGAAGTCAGCAATTCCTTGGTCAATGAGGCCTGCCGTATTTATGGAAAAGTGGAGCACTGTGTACTGTTTACCAATGTGACGGTGGAAGAAGGCGCTGAGGTTAAGGATAGCGTCGTTCTTTCGGGCAGTGTCATCAAAAAAGGCGCAAAAGTCTCCCATGCTGTGATTGGCGAGAACGAAGTTATTGAAGAAGAGACACAAATCGGAGAGGAACAATCCGATACGATTTGTTTGGTAGCCGGCGGAAAAATCACAAAGGAGTAGGTGATGAAAGATTGTCTTGGTATTATCAATTCCCATTATGACGGGGAACATTATCATCGCGATTTCGGTAGTCTCTCCGAAAATCGCCCCGATTACATGATTCCTTTTGGCGGACGATATCGCATTATCGATTTCGCTCTTTCCAGCCTTTCCAACTATAGCTTGTCCCGCGTCATTCTCTATGGCGGAAACAATATTCGCTCCACTTTGGACCATGTGGGCGATGGCAAGAACTGGGAGCTGAATCGACGAAACAACGGTTTGTTTATCAATCCGCCCAGTCGTACATCCGATCAGCACAGAAGTCTCGTTCAGACGTATTATGATTCGATTACGTTCTTCGAGGAATCTACCGCTTCCAACATCCATATCATGAATCCGATGATGATTACGAAAGCGGATCTGGATGAAGCATATGACCGCTTTCTTGCCAGCGATAACGACGTGTTGCTCTTTTATAAGAACATGGAAGACCGTGGCGGAGAATACACGAATATGAACAAACTGATTCTCGATGAACAGGGACGTTTCGTCAACATGGGCATCAATCTCGGAACGAAAGAAGCGTTTCCTCTTTATCTGGAACGTATGTTCATCAAACGTACCGTCTTTGTTGACTTGATTAAGCGTTCACTCGAACGCGGTACGGCGACGACGCTTGTCGAAGCGATCGATAAAGAAAGAAAACGGCTGAAAATTGGCGTTTATGAAGTTGCTGCTCCCGTACTGGTGATTAACGATATTTATTCCTATTTTCAAGCCAGCATGAGTCTCTTAGATCAAGATTTATATCAGGAGATTTTCTTCCGTGACAATATGATTTACACCAAGTCGAAGGATGAACCTTCCACCATGTATGCGACGACCGCCAATGTGCGCAACAGTCTTGTCGCAAATGGTTGCATTGTCGAAGGACAAGTTGAAAATTCCATTCTTTCTCGTGGCGTACATGTGCACAAAGATGCCATTGTGCGTAACAGTATACTGAATGAAAAAACGGTTGTTGGCGCGAATGCGGTCGTCGTCAATACCATCACCGACAAACGGGCGATTATTCAAGACGGTGTCACGCTTGCCGGAGCATATTCCCATCCGTTTGTTGTGGGCAAGAAAGAAGTGATTTCGAGGTAAAGAATGAATATTCTCTATGTGGCAGCAGAGGCTGCCCCGTTCATTAAAACCGGCGGATTGGCAGATGTTGCGGCATCCTTACCGAAGGCGCTCAATCAAATCGGCTGCGATTGTCGCGTGGTTCTTCCGCTCTATTCGCAGATAGAAGAGAAGTATCGCTGCGAATTGCGTCTCATCACCCAATTTGCGGTGAGCGTCGGCTGGAAGAATGAATATTGCGGTGTCTATGCACTCACGTATAATGGCGCAACCTATTATTTCCTGGATAATGAATATTATTTTAAGCGACCGAGCATTTACGGACAGTTTGATGACGGCGAACGATTTATCTTTTTTGCCAAAGCTGCTGTTCGGTTGCCACGCGTCTTAGACTGGAAGGTGGACGTCATTCATGCCAATGACTGGCACGCGGGACTTGTACCGGTATATCTGAACGATTTTCGTCGTGGGGATGACTTTTACCGCGAAGTGCGTTCCCTTTATACCATTCATAATTTAAAATATCAGGGACAGTTTTCTCCGGAGCTTTTCTTCTGGACGAACCTGAATCCTGCGTACTACTCCGACTATGACCTGAAGTTTTATGAGTCGATCAATTTTATGAAGGCGGCGATTGTTCACGCGACAAAGGTCAATACGGTTTCTGAAACCTATGCGGAAGAAATTCATTATCCATTCTTTGCCGAAGGTCTGCAAAATGTGATTAATGCGTATTCGTGGAAGATTAGCGGCATTTTGAATGGAATTGATGAAGAAGTCTGGAATCCGGCAACGGATGAAGCGATTTCTCAACAGTACGATGTACGTACGCTTGCTTTGCGTAAGAACAATAAAAAAGCGTTACAGCAATCGGTTGGGCTTCCCGTTCGGGAAGATGTTCCGCTTTTCGGCATGGTGACGCGATTAAATGCCATGAAGGGACTTGATTTGGTACGTTATATTCTTGAGGAGTTCCTTCAAGAGGACGTGCAGTTTGTGGTGGTGGGCACAGGCGATGCAACCTATGAGGAAATGTTTCGCTATTTTGCCAAAAAATATCCGGATAAACTTTCTGCTCGCATTCATTTCTCAACACGCGAATCGCATGAGGTGTATGCCGGCGCCGATCTTCTATTAATGCCCTCCATGATTGAGCCGTGCGGTCTTTCGCAGATGATTGCCATGCGCTATGGCTGTGTGCCGTTGGTGCGTGAAACCGGAGGACTGCGCGATTCGGTTTCGCCTTATAATCAATATGAGAAGACAGGCGAAGGATTTAGTTTTGCGAATGTGAACGCCCATGATTTACTGTTTACCATGCAGCGTGCCTGTGCAGTATTCCGTAATCACCCGGAGGACTTCAATATGCTTCGCAGAAACGGGATGACGAAGGATCTCAGTTGGCAGTTTTCCAGCCGAAAATATGTCGAACTCTATGAATCGTTAAATCCCTTTGGACAAAGAACGGAAAAACAATGACCACTGGAAAAGAAGAACACTCCTCTCTTGGCGCAACCTGCGCCAAAACAAGTGCGTCTGTCGTCGCCTCGGAATATGCGCTTTCAGTGAAGTTGGGTGTAACCTATACGAAACAAAAGAGTATTTTCCGCGTATGGGCGCCCACGAAGGAACAGGTTATACTTCGCCTTTTTCCCTCTGCAGAGGGCGAAGCCTGTCGGATGATAGAGATGACAAACCAAGACGGTGTCTATACTGCTCAAGTAGAGGGCGATTGGGATGGTTATTTCTATACTTTTTTTGCCGACGGCATAGAAGTTGTGGATCCCTATTCTGTTTCTGTGTCGCTTAATGGACGGCGAAGTGCGGTCGTGGATCTTTCCTCAACCAATCCGGCGGGCTTTCGTCAAGATGCATATGTGTCAACTAAGCCGAAGGATGCGATTCTCTATGAATTGCATGTCGGCGATTATTCCTTTCATACGCATAGCGGAGCCAAGAATGCAGGCAAGTACCTCGGTCTTGTAGAAGAGAGTAGCTATCAGGGGATAAATACCGGTTTAGCGCATCTCAAAGAGCTGGGCATTACCCATGTGCATTTTATGCCCATTGCCGAAAATGCAACCGTGGATGAGCACCCGGCTCGTTTTGGTGCGGATGATAATTATAATTGGGGCTACGATCCGCATCTGTATAATGTTCCGGAAGGCGCCTATGCTATCGATCCTTATGACCCAAAGGCGCGCATCCGGGAGCTGAAGACGGCGATACAGAAGCTGCACGAAGCCGGAATCGGCGTGGTTTTGGATGTCGTGTACAATCATACTTTTCGCACAAAGGATTCGGTTTTCAATCTTCTTGTTCCGGATTATTATTATCGAAAGGTCAATGGAGATTTCGCAAACGGCACAGGTGTGGGAAATGAGATTGCTTCCGAAGCGCCCATGATGCGCAAATTTATTTTAGAGTCCCTTTTATATTGGCAAAAAGAGTATGCCATTGACGGATTTCGCTTTGACCTGATGGCACTAACGGATCGGGATACCATCCGTATGGCAGAACAGGCGTTACGGCGCGTAAATCCGAATGTCATCTTGTATGGAGAGCCCTGGGCGGCTTCCGATTCGCCTTTGCCCATGATCCGCCAAACGCGTTGGGGAACACAGAATGGGGAAGGTTTTGCTCTTTTTAACGCTGTGTTTCGTGATGCCCTATGCGGTGGGGTAGATAGTGCTGAAAGAGGTTTTTTGCAAGGCAATGCGAATGATAAACAAGCCACGGAAACAGGCCTTTTGGGGTCGATCCATGACGAAAAAGGGCATAATGGAGGCGTGAAAAACCCGTACCATACGATAAATTACTTTAATGCACATGACAATCTTATCTTGGAGGATAAGCTGACGGTTTCGCTTAATGGCGCCGAGCATCAGGAAGCCATGACGAAATTAGCGTTTAGTATGTTGCTTACGGCGCAGGGCATTCCTTTTTTTCACGCCGGAAACAGTTTCCGTCGGTCAAAACAGGGAAACAATAATTCCTACTGCGCACCATATTCGGTGAATGCGATTGATTGGGAGAAGAAAAAACAGCATCTTTCCCTTTTTCAATATGTGCAGCAGCTTATTGCTTTGCGCAAAGCCTATCCAGTTTTTCGTCTGGAAACCGGTGACGAAGTGCGGGAAAGGGTAAAAATCATTCCGATTGAGCAATCTTCCGTCCTTGGCGTGGCGTATCGTCTGGGCGATAAACGAAGTAAGGACTATCTCGTCTCCCTGTTTCATGATGGATGGTGGGATTTTAATTTGGACGTTACGGGTATTTTTGATACGCTGCACGCCGAGCGCGTTTCCGTACAGCGCATTTTTGACCGTTGGGGAAGCGTTTCAGGTAACCGTGTACAAATAAGCCGTAGCGACCATTTGCATCTGCCATTGGCGCCGATTTCCATGACGATGTTTCGTGTGCAGGTGCTGTATTGAGAAAAAGCGAAGGAAGAAGCCGATGGGCATCTTCGTTAGGCGTAAACCATAAGGAGGAGAACGTGGATTATTTTTCGATTTATGAACAGTGGTTATCGGATGAACAATTGGATCCGACCTTAAAGAAAGAATTAGTCGCAATTCAAGGCGATGAGGAAGAGATCAAGGATCGCTTCTATCAATCACTTCGTTTTGGTACAGCAGGACTTCGTGGAAAGTTGGGAGCCGGAACCAACCGAATGAATGTCGTCACGGTGGGTCAGGCTACGGAAGGCTTTGCTCGCATGATCGCAGATTGTGGTGAGGAAGCGAAGCAAAAGGGGGTTGCCATTGGTTATGATGTGCGCCACATGTCGAGAGAATTTGCCCATCTTTCTGCAGAGATTTTTGCAGCGCATGGCATTCGCGTTTATCTGCACCGTGATATTGTTCCGACACCGGTCTTATCGTATACCATTCGAGATTTAGGGACGTTTGCCGGGGTCATGGTAACAGCCTCTCATAATCCGCGGGAATATAACGGTTATAAAGCGTATGGCACCGCCGGATCACAGATTTTGGATGATTGGGCAGAACGCATTGAGAATCACATCCATGCGTGCGAAGCGGACGGCAAAGTGTCCCGTATTCCGTTTGAAGAAGGCATTGCCGAAGGAAAAATCGTACTTATCGACGAAAGCCTGATGGAACGTTATCTGGAAAAGGTGCTCGCCCTTACCATTCATGATGATGTCGATAAGTCGATTCCTTTTGTGTACTCGCCGCTCAATGGTTGTGGAAACATCCCGATTCGCACCGTGTTAAGCCGCCGTGGCTTTACCGGTATTTCGCTTGTTTCCGAGGAGGTTGAACCGGATCCGGATTTCACGACAACCGGGTATCCCAATCCGGAACGACCGGAATGCTTCCGTCTGGCAGAGAAAAAGGGAAAGGAAGTAAGCGCGGAGATCTTGATTGCCTCTGACCCGGATTCCGATCGTCTGGCGTTGGAAGTACGGAAAACGGATGGGACATATCAGTTTATCAATGGCAACCATATCGGCGCGCTGCTTACGCATTATATTGTTTCCGAGATGGCAGCAACAGGAAAATTGCCAAAGGACGGAGCGGTCATAAAATCCATCGTCACCGGCGATATTGCTCGAAAAATCACATCGAAATATGGACTTGCCCTTTACGATGTGCTAACCGGCTTTAAGAACATTGCCGCACCGGTCAATGACTGGGATACTACAAAGGAACATACCTTTGTTTTCGGTTATGAGGAGAGCATCGGCTATAACCACGGTGCCTTTGTTCGCGATAAAGATGCGGTATCGTCTGCTATGTTGCTCGTGGAAGCCGCAGCATTTTACAAAAAAACGCAGCAAAAAACACTTCTTGATGTCTTACACGATATCTATGCGGAATATGGCTATCACGGCAACAAGTTGATTTCCATCGTCAAGGAAGGAGCGGACGGTCAGGCACTCATCGGGCGTATAATGGATGTCTTCCGTGATAAGGGGCTCATCGATACAGGTAACCATAAGGTCGTTCGTGTGACCGATTATCTTTACGATGAAACAGGATTACCGAAATCCAATGTACTAAAGTACGAATTTGAGGATGAGAGCTGGTGTGCCATTCGTCCTTCCGGTACCGAGCCGAAAATCAAACTCTACGTCTATTCGGTTGCCGAAAAGGAGAGCGAAGCGGATGCTATTTGCGAGGAATTGGTTGAAAAGATAACCAAGCAGATGAATAGCGTGCAATAAAATGGTGCCCTCCTGCTTTTTTTGTGGGAGGGCGTTTTTTGTTGCGTTATCCTCTTCATGTATACAAAAAATCGTCACAGGTGAGCCGTAAGATATAGAAAATGTTACTCATGGAAGCAAGGAGACGAGATGAACGAGTTTTTTAATGCGCTGGAAGCGCTGTTTTTTACGGAATTGTTTGGAAAAATTACGCTTTATATGATACTTTCCACCGTACTTAAATTTGTTTTTGTCCTTGTTGTTCTGTCCTTTATCAGTCGTATTGTGCGCATGATTACGATGGATATTCAACAGAGCGCCGTGCGCCGTCCCGTGCAGGCGGCAACCTTGAGACTGTTAAGCAATCCGGACGATTACGATTTTCCTCTACGGGATGAATATTACCTTTCCGATAACACCTCTATCGGGCGAGCCGATGACAACACCATAGTCATTAAAGACCGTCAAATGAGTAAACACCAAGCAGTGATTGTCCAAAACGGATCCCATTTTTTCATCGACGATTTACAAGCTACCAATCCGACAACGATAAATGATGCTATTGTGTCGCAGCCTACCGAATTACATTCACGAGATATTGTTGCCCTTGGCGGACTTCATTTTGTGTTTTTGAACGAGGAAGAACATGAAGACTGATTTTCTAAAACGACAGGAACCTACGCCCATGCGCGCAAAGCAGGCTTTTGCACAGACAAAATGGTTGCTCTTTTTGTTTCAGTTTTTGGCTATTTTTCTGGTCTATCTATTTCAGATTAAAGAGATTAACCAACAATCTCTTCTGTTTGGCGGAGGGCTGTTGCTTGTTTCCTTGCTTTCCCTGACCATCGTACATGGCGTTACAAAAGGGGACAGCTATCTCTTGCTCATTGCCAACATGATATTCAGCATTGGTATTATTATGATTTACCGATTGGACCCCGATCGTGGAGAACGTCAGCTGCTCATATATCTGGCAAGTCTTGTCGCTTTTTTTCTCGTAACCTTTGTGTTGCGTCATTCACCAAAGTTGTGGGAAGGTCATACGTTTTTTTATTACGGCATGACGATTTTTCTTTTTGTGATTACCCTTGCCTTTGGCGTGACATTGGGAGGAGCTCGAAACTGGCTATCGATTGCCGGTATCCGCGTGCAGCCTTCTGAGTTTGCCAAAGTTCCGTTTGTGCTCTTTCTTGCCTCGTGGTATAAGAATTATGAACAGCATGAAAAGACGTTTTTAGGGCGTATTTCGTTGACGGTATTGGTCTATATTCTCTTGGGGCTTTTCCTTTTACAGCGCGAATTAGGTACGGCAGCTGTGTTTTTTGCGACGTTATTAACTACGCAAATTGCCTTTGAGCGACACCGCTGGATTCCGGTCGCGAATTTTGTGCTGGCAATTATCGGATTATATGCCGCCTATCAGCTATTCGGTCATGTTCGGGTTCGTTTTGCGATGTGGCAGGACCCTTGGCAGGATTTCAATGATAAGGGGTACCAGATTATTCAAGCCTTATTTGCCGTTGCAGAAGGAAGCTTCTTCGGTACCGGTATCGGCTTGGGCCATCCGGAGAGTATACCGCTTGGACACTCCGACTTTATCTTCGCCTCGGTCATTGAAGAAATGGGTTCTTTTATGGGGATATGTCTGATTCTGCTTTTTGTTCTTCTGTTGTACCGTGGCATTAAGATTGCCATGCAGCAGGAACGAGATTTTTATGCTGCTGCTGCTGTCGGCGTAAGTTCCATTTTCGCCTCTCAGGCGATTATTATGTTTGCCGGGGTACTAAAGGTTATTCCCTTAACGGGCATTACCGTTCCGTTTTTGACCTATGGTGGTTCCTCGCTGCTTTCCAGTTTCCTCTTACTTGCCATATTACAGGTTTGTTCGGAGCACATGCCCTATAAAGGAGGCGTCCATGAAACGAAGTAAACGCCGTTTGGCGCTTGTCGTCGGTTTATTTCTTGTTCTCTTTTTGGGACTGGTGTTATATCTGGTGTTCTTTCAGTTGGTGAAGGCGCCTGATTTACGCGCAAACGCGTTAAATATGAGAAATTGGGTGGACGAAACCCACTTCGGGCGCGGTCGCTTTTACGACCGTAACGGACAGGAGCTCGTTGGTCGGGAAAAAGGGGAAGATGGCACGTATTATCGCTACGCGAACCATCCGAATATGTATTCTCATATCATCGGCTATCATTCTGCGCAGTACGGAAAAACCGGCTTAGAAAAAGCACTGAATCAGGAATTACTCAATCTTTCAGGCGATAATCCCATTGCGGCACTTCGGGGAAGCGTATTGAATGAAGGTACGGGAAACGATGCTGTTTTAACGATTGACAACGACCTGCAATACTGTGCGTATAGCGCAATGGAGGGACATAAAGGCGCAGCAATCGCGATGGATGTCAAGACAGGAGAAATTCTGGCGATGGTTTCGCTTCCCTCATTCAATGTGAACGATGTGGATGAACGCTGGAATGAATTAGTTGAGGATGAAGGAGACGTGCTTTTTCCTCGTGCTACACTTGGTCGGTATACCCCAGGCTCGGTTATTAAGCCAATTACGGCGCTTGCCTTATTGAGCCAGGGCGTAGATTTGCAGTATGAAGACAAAGGGGAAACCACGGTGGATGGTAAGCGCTATACCAATGCTGGGGAAGCGGCTTACGGGGACATCGGCTTGAAAGAAGCGCTTATGCATTCCTCCAATGTGTATTTTATAGATAAAACAAAGAATATGGATCCTTCCGTATTGCGCCAGGCAATGGAGTCGGTAGGCTTTAATCAGGAACTGCCCTTTCTGTTACCGACGGCAATATCCACTGCGGATTATAAGGAAGGTATGGATGTCAATCTAAAGGTTTCGAACAGCTTTGGACAGGGGGATGTTCTGGTTACGCCATTGCAAATGGCTGTAGCGTACGCCGCCTTTGCGAACGGCGGAAAGGTTTTAGAGCCGCACATCGTACAGCATTTCTTAACGCCGGCAGGAGAAGAGGTGAAGAGGGCAAAACCGACGGTTGTACACCAGATTTCTCCGTCCTATGCGGCGATACTTCGGGAAGACCTTGTCGCTACAGGAGAAACGATTGGTTTGGACGAGGCCCTTGGACAACGAGCGGGTCGAAAAACCGGAACGGCAGAGACGGCAAACAATTCTACGAATGCGTGGACGATTGGCTTTGCGCCTGCAGACGATCCAAAGGTTGTGGTTTGTGTGGTCATGGAAGACGACGGTCGTTCCGGCGCGGAAGCTGCCATGCCAGTTGTAGCCGAAATTCTTTCTCAGGCGTTAGCTGCGCAGGAATAATCGGCAGAGCCTTGGTTTCATGGTGGCTTTATGCTTTACCGGAAGCGCGGAGAGGAAAATTAGTGTTTTTTCCAGGTGCGCGGCGCAAATAAAATGAGTACCGGCCAGATTTCCAGTCGTCCGGCGATCATGCCTACGGTCAAGATAAATTTGGTGAAGGCGCGATATCCGGCATAGTTACCGGTCGGACCAACCACTTTTCCCAAGCCGGGACCGACGTTATTAAACGTGGCAAAAACGGTGGATACAGCGGTTTCCAGGGTATCGGTAAGGGGATCTAAGCAGACAATGAGCAGTAAAACCAAGATGCAGAGCAAGTAAACGGCAAGATAGCCGTATAGTTTTCGCAAAGAAGAGCCATCCATCGCCTCTCCGTCAAAATGCAGTGGCACGACGCGGCGTGGATGGCGCGTTTGCGTTAATGTGCGAAAAGCGGATTTAATGCTAATGGCAATGCGAGAAACTTTGAAACCTCCGGCTGTAGATCCGCCGCATCCGCCGACCACCATAGCAATAAGCAAAATGACTTGTGAAAATAGTGGCCAACGCGCGAAATCCGCGGTACAGTAGCCCGTAGTGGAAAGAATAGAGGCAAGCGAAAAAAACGAATCGCGTACTGTCGTAGAGGAAGACGTAAGTCCGGCACGTAATTGGCAAAGCGTCAGAGCGGCAAAAAGAGCCCCAAATATGCCTAAAAACCAGCGAAATTCTTCATTGTTTACCATTTTCTTCACGTGACCGACTAATACAAAATAGTAGAGATTCATATTCACCGTAAAGACCAACATACCAATCGCCAGTACCCATTCGATGTAGGCAGAATGGTAGTATCCGATGGAAGCGGCTTTTACGCTGAAGCCTCCTGTTCCTGCCGTACCAAAGGCATGACAAATGGCATCAAAAAGCGGCATGTTTCCCAGCAGTAAAAAAACAATTAATATCACCGTGAGGGATAGGTATATTCCATATAGAATGCGTGCCGTATCCGAGAGTTTGGCAACTAATTTGCCGAAGGCAGGCCCCGGCATTTCTGCTTTCGCAATCTGTACGGAGCTTGAGGAAGCGTGAGGAGTCAGGGCAAGCACGAAGACTAACACCCCCATTCCACCGATGAAATGCGTGAAGGAACGCCAAAAAAGCACCGAATGGCTCAGCAGTTCAACATTAAGAGAAACCGATGCGCCGGTCGTCGTTAATCCCGAAGCAATCTCAAAAAACGCATCGATGACGCTGGGGAATTCGCCAGTGAGGTATAAGGGAAGACCTCCGATAAGAGAGAGTGTAAGCCACAGCAAGGCGCACATAACTAAGCCTTCCCGTGCATAGAATTCGGCATCGGAAGGCTGTTTACGCCCAAACAAAAAAAACAGTACCAAAGACAGCAAAATAGCGATAAGCCATGCCAACTGATGCCTTCCACTTTCCTGATAGAGGAAGGAAATGAAAAGTGGAAGAGAAAGCAGCATGGCAAATACGCCATATACTCTTCCCATGATATAGCGCGTAATGGAATGGTTCATCCTTCACCTCGTAAAAAACCGTTTAATTCATTGGCGACACCATGATTGGAGACCACCAGTACATGATCGCCCACTTGAATAGCATCTTGACCGGAGGGAATGATGATTTTGTGATCTCGAACGATAAGGGCAATAAGCACGCCATCACGGAATTTCACCTCGGAAAGAGGAATATCAATGGCGTGAAACGTTGGTCGGGCAAAGCACTGCATGATTTCTACCGAGCTGCTGCGCACCCGATAAAGCGCTTCAATGTTCGAACTTTGTGAGGCGTTGTCGATGGAACGAACGTAACGAATAATCGCCGTCGCTCCTAAATTGACGGGCGTAATCATGGATTGTACGCCAACGCTGAAAGCAATCGGCAAAAGCGCCAGACGATTCACTTTGGTAATCGTGCGCGGAACGCCTTCCGACGCGGCAAACATCGAGAGAATGATATTTTCTTCGTCAATGCCGGTCATGGCAACAAGACAATCGTATTGATGAATATTCTCTTCTTTGAGCAATGCCTGATCGGTTCCATCGCCTAAGATGATTTCAAAATTCGGAAATTCTTCTGCCAAGTCGTTCGCAATCAGCTCATTTGCTTCTATTAGTTTAATATGTTTGGACGTTTTGCGGTGCATGTCCAAAACGTAGCGCGCGATGCGTCCGCCGCCTACGATGAGTACCGACTTAATGCGCGAAAGGCCGCCGAATTCGGCATAGAGATTGCGCAGATCCTTGTGTTCGCCGAGTACATAAAAATGCTGGCCAGCACGAAACGTCGTTTCGCCGCTGGGAATGACGGACTGGTCATTTTCTTGAATGATAGCGGTAATAAGTCCGGGGAAGCGCTTGCGAAAGGCGATCATGTTCATCCCAATCATGGGGCTGTTTTCCTTCACGAGCAATTCGACCATATTCACCTGCCCATGCGCAAAAGACTCGACGCTTAACGCTGTCGGGAATTGCAATGTGCGGAATATTTCGCGCGCCGCTTCGCGTTCAGGGTTAACCATGAGGGAAATGCCCAGATTCTTGGAGGTGAAATCCAAATGTTCAGCGTATTCCGGTGTGCGGATGCGTGCTACCGTATATTTTGCGCCAATGCGATTGGCAATGACGCAGGAGATGATGTTCATCTCATCCTGTTCGGTTACGCCAATGAAAATATCGCATTTATCGACGTTCGCACGAGATTGAATCTCATAAAAGGAACCATTGCCTAAAACGCCGGTAATGTCGTAGGTTTCGAGAATCAATTGCAGACGATCCGGATTTTTTTCGATTAGAGTGATGTTGTGGCCTTCGGCGCAGAGACTTCGGCAAAGCTCTTCACCCATTTTTCCAGCACCGACGATAACAATGTCCATCGTATCTCCTTCTATATCTATCCTGAGGTTCCTTATGGGCGAACTATCGCATGAGCGCCCACCGCTCACGCAAAGCGGTCAAAAGAGTTTATCACGTAAGTTTTTCCAATACCAGTTTGTCTGAAATATCACACGGAAAATGGTTTCATCGGGGACGAAAAAAATGAATCGTTTTACACCGCGAAACCGGTGAGTTATGCCGTCACCGATGAGTTGAATGCGTTCGCTGTCATTTTCATCCACGGTGACGACCGTTTTCGATTCCGCCGGTAAAACCAGGGAAGTCGGAAGAGAGTCAAAGCTCTTGGATCGAATGGGATGCAGTGCGGTAATTTGGTACCCCTTTAATGTCTGATGCAGAATAGAGCCTCCGGCGGAAAGGGTATACGCAGTGGACCCCGCAGGAGTGGAAAACATGAGCCCATCCCCAGAGGTATTTATGAAATCCACATCATCGATATTCACGCCAAGATGCAGAATGTGTGTGTCATGGCTTTGCACCAAAAATTCATTGACCGCAAGAAGAGTATATGACCATGCAGAAGTCTCCACATGAACGCCTAATAGCGTTTGAGGATGCACCTCGTATTGCTTGTCCAGCAATCGCTTCAAATGTGCGTCTAAGTCGCAGGTATTCACTTCCTGAAAAAAGCCTAAATGTCCCGTATTAATACCGAAAAAAGGAATCGGGGAAAAGTTCGTGGAATGCACCGCGCGAAGAAAGGTGCCGTCGCCCCCAATAACAATGTTATATTCTGCGGTATCCTCATACAGTCGGGAAAGGGTGTAGCCACGATGCGCAAAAAAAAGCCGGACACGGTCATGAACGGCATCGGATTCCGTTCCCGGCTTACGAAAGAGATTGATCGTTTTCATCTGCTTTCCTCCCTGAAAGATGCCTTTATGGTATCACATCTCAAAGATAAGAGAAATGAAAAGGGGAAATAGCACGATGCAAGACATCTGATTTTGGGTTGCTTGTTCTGACACCTCTCACTCCCGTACTACGCTTGAACAACGGGAAAAGGTATGCTACACTCAAACTGTCCTTGGATACGCCTGAAAATTAAACCTACGCATCTTATAAGGAACGGCGGAGTCCTACAACCGAAGACAAGCCCCCTTTGAGGGGACGTCCGAAGCGCAAGGCAGCTGTCCCACCTTCACAAACA
>NZ_CABTXF010000023.1 GCF_902488755.1 uncultured Murdochiella sp.
ACTCTAAATTTGTTGTTTGAATTATTTTTACTCAAAGTTATTCACGTATTCACTTTTGAAGGTTCGCGCTCTCCCTTTTTGGGAGTGCTTGAATAGTCTATCACGCCATAAAGTGCTTGTCAAGAAAAGTTGTGCTTTATTTTCGCTTTTTCTTTTTCTTGTCGCTTGTTCTTTTCGGCGCGACTTATGCAGTTTACCACCTCATATTATCTCTGTCAACACTTTTCTCTATTTTTTTATTTTTAGCGACAATGGGCAGACTTTGCCTCGCCGTTGCGCATTTTCTGCGCATTTGCCTCTGTCCTTTTCTTTCCGATTCGTGTCGACTTTCTTTATTACAGATAAAAAACAGAATCGATGCCGTACTTTTTCATCTTAATAGGAACGGTGCGAATAACTCCTGCACCATCGAAAGGGTTTCTTCCTCATCGACAAGATAATAGCTTACGCCATCAATCATATCCCCTTCTCCGGGAAGGGTGTGAAGCTCCATGTTCGATAAACCGGTGAACAACACGCCGGGTGCTTTGGGGAGCAGCGGCAGCGCCGGAAGATTGGTTTTCGCATTGGTACGCAGGGCGTGAAGCACAAAAGGATAACGGTAAAAGCGGAGCGGGGATGCCACTTGCTTTGCCGTTTCCCGAACAAAGGCTTGCTGCGCCTTTACGCGGTCTATATCCCCATTCACATATCCTTGGCGATGACGCAGAAAGCTAAGCGTTTCTTCTCCGTTTAGCACATGGTCGCCCACGCGATGCACTTCGCCGGGAACCGGCGCAGCATCTTCCGGCACGTTATAGCGAACGCCTCCTGCAGCGTCAACCACCGCCTTGACCGTTTGATAGTCCACTTCGAGGTAATAATCCAGATCAATGCCCAGAAAATCACGTATGGTTTGTATGGTCAATTCTATTCCCCCATACGCATGGGCATGGTTAATCTTATCCGGCTCTCCATCAATATAGACGCGCGAATCACGCGGTATGGACAACCCGATCAGACGCCCTTCTCCAAAAGCAAAGCGCAACAGCAAAAGCGTATCCGTGCGTTGCGGTTCTCCTGCGCCGGTATCATCCACGCCCGCCATAAGCACAAGCAGATCGTCGTGAATGGGTGCAAGCGTATTGCCTTCTTCTGCTGAAGGAATCGGCAAATTCTCTTTTTCTTTATCCCAAAGAAAAAGATAGCCCACCAAAAAGAGGATGGCGACGATGAGCAAGAGGAGAAGCAGACGGAAGAATCGTCCTAAGCAGCTTTTCTTTTTACGCGGTTCTTCCGCCTCTTCCTCAAAATCTTCTATACGCATACGTCGATATGCGTCATTCTTTTGCCTTTGCTGATATCGACTCGCCTGACGGCGCTCTTCCTGCTCAGCGCGCATTGCGCGACGCACGTCGGCAACCGTCAATGGCAGCGTGTCCTCTTCCCGTTCCCTTTCCTGATACCTCTGTTCAGGCGAAAAACGGTACTTTCCATCCCGCCCGCGCGGATCGCGTCTGCGCGAATCGTCTTCATTACGGTATGTATTCATTTCTCCTCCAACATAGATGCTTCTTCAAGCAAGCGACGCATACGGTGCATGACACCGGACTTGCTCAAGGGCGGATTGAATTGCTCGCCAAGTTGCCTAAGATTTGCCATAGGATGCTCTAAGCGCGCCTGTGCCACAGCGCGAAGGGATTCCGAAAGACTGTCTAACCCTCGTTTTTCATCAATGCAGTGAATCGCACGAATCTGTTCTAACGCTGCTTGGTACTGTTTGTCCAGATTGGCTGCTTCTGCATTGGATTTGCGGTTTATCGCATTTTTCACTTCTTTTTTAATTTTGACATTTTCCAACGCCAGCATGGCCGCGGAAGCCCCTAAAGCAATCATCATGTCGGAAATCGCCTCAGAGTCTTTGAAGTAGTATACCGTAAGCGTTCCGCGCGTCGTCTGCTTCACAGGAAGAGAGAGCGTCTGAAAAACGTGCGCTAAAATCTCGCCGTCCCATTCGTTTTTGGTTACCACTTCCAAATGATACGATTTCTCCGGGTCTACCACGGAACCCGCTGCTAAAAAGGCACCACGTAAATACGCCCGAGCATTCGCCTCTACGCCAAGACGACCAAAAATCGCTTCTCGACTTTGTGTTGCATGGCCAAAAAGATCAACTCCACTCTGTGCAAAGAGCTCTTCGGTTGCCTTCTCCGGAAGATCCATATAATAAACCGGTCTTTTTTGGAGACGATCATCCTGCTGCGCACAAATCTCACCTTCTACTTGCAACAAAAAACGCGACAGCGTGGCTACACAGCCAATCACCTCGGGATGCTCCGAAAAAAAACGAAGATGATGTCCGTCGCGATTGATAACCATTGCCGCATTCAAACGCGCCATGGCAGAGAGTTCAAGAAGTGCCTCAATTTTAGAATGCACCGGCAAATGGGCGCATTCACTTTTGGTGTCGTAAGAGAAACTCATGATTATGACTCCACAGGAGGCGGTGTTTTCTTTTTTGCCGACGATGTGCCAGTAAACGCCTGACGCACCATACTGCGTTCCGAGTCGTGTCGCAGCAATTTCACCGCTTTTCGCCAAGGCATAAATGCCGAATCGCAAAACCCCTCTTCACGTTGAGGCTTCATCGAGCCTCCTTCTGCCGTCATCGTGTAATAATGAACCGTTTTATGCACTTCTACGCCATTCGGTTTGGCGTAATTGTAACGCACGAAACCGATGTACTCCCCTACGCGACAAGTAAGGCCGCTCTCTTCGCTGACTTCGCGCAGAGCCGTTTGCTCCAGCGTTTCGCCGGCTTCGATGCGCCCTTTCGGCAGCACCCAGTCTCCGCGGAACTTGCGTAGAACCAGTACGTCTTTTCCTCTGATGATAACGCCGCCGGCGCTCGTTTCTTTCATCGCAGACCCCCTTTCTGTGCAGAGTCTTTCCAATAACGACGATCACGGTGTGAGACATTAACCCCCTGATACCGCTCGCTCAGTTTAGCCCCCAGCATCTCCGCCATCACGACGGAACGATGGCGTCCTCCCGTGCAGCCCAGTGCAACGGTCAACGTCCGTTTTCCTTCGCGTATGTAAAGCGGAATTAAAAACGACAATAAGTCCATCGTTTTGGTCAGAAACTGTTCCGTTTCCGGAAATTGCAATACATAATCCTTTAACGGCGCATCCAACCCCGTCAGCTTGCGCAGCGTCGAAATATAGAAAGGATTATTGACGAAACGCACGTCAAACACTAAGTCCGCATCTAACACAATGCCATGCTTGTAGCCAAAGGACATCACAGAAATCCGCAGCGCCGGTTTTTCGCCTTCGGACAAAAACAGATGATCAATTTGTTCTTTCAACTCTCCCAGCGTTTTATCGGTGGTGTCCACGACAACATCCGAAGATTGACGCAAATGCGCCAGAAAGCTCTTTTCACGTTGAATGCCGTCAAAGATGTTGCCGGCCTTATCCATAGGATGCGGTCTTCGCAATTCTTTATAGCGGCGTACCAAGGTCTCGTCGGAAGCCGTCAAAAAAAGCGTTGTCACTTCCATGTCATTTTCTTTTTTTAATGCCTCGACGGTGGATTGTAAATCTTCAAAGAAAGCGCCTCCGCGAATATCCACGCCCAAAGCGATCTGATTCATCGGCTTCGAAGCGCTTCTGGTTAAGTCCAGAAAATTAGTAATCAGCTGTGGAGGAATATTATCCATGCAATAGTAACCCATGTCTTCAAAAAGACGCAGGGCGGAACTTTTCCCCGCACCGCTCATACCGGTGACAATAACCATTTTCATGCGGACACCTCCTTTCGATGATGGTCTTTTCTATTTCCGGCATACGCAAGACGATTCACCGCCTTGCCTGCACGCGCTACTCTGCCTATTCTTTTCCCATAATGCGCACTTCCGGTTCCAAATCGACCCCGGAGTGCTTTTTTACCGTATCCTGCACGTAAGCCATCAGATCCAACACATCACGTGCCGTCGCTTCGCCGTTGTTGATAAGAAAGCCACAATGTTTATCGGAAACTTTCGCCCCGCGAAGGGTGTAGCCGCGAAGCCCCGCCTGTTCAATTAATGCGCCGGCGAAATGCCCCTGCGGACGCTTAAAGGTGGATCCTGCAGAATACTTGTCCAAAGGCTGTTTTGTTCGTCTTCGCACGGCAAACTCTTCGGCTTTTTCACGAATTTCCTCCGGATTTCCCGGTTTGAGGGCAAAGGTAACCTCCGTAACCACCATGCTTTCGCGCATCATGCGCGAGGTGCGATAGCCCAACTCCATTTCCTCGCGTGACAATGTGCATAACGTATTATCATCGGCTATCGCATGTAGAGAACAAAGAACATCCTTCATTTCCTGTTCATAGGCACCTGCATTCATTATCACGCCACCGCCCACGGTTCCCGGAATACCGGCAAGGGCTTCCATGCCGGTAAGACCGGCTCGAAAACTGGCTTGTGCTACTTTCGCCACTGCCGCACCCGCTTGTGCGGTAATGAAATTGCCATCCACCGTAACATCCGAAAACGCCGGTCCCATCTTGACCACTACACCATCCAGACCGCCATCACGAACCAGTAAATTCGATCCATTTCCGATAACGAAAAACGGGATGGCATTGCTGCGCAAATAACGAATGGTACGCAGTGCTTCCTTTTCTGAAGTCACTTCTATCAACAGATCACACGGACCGCCCAAATGAAAAGTCGTTAGCGAAGATAGGCACACATTTTCTGTGACAATGCCATACGCTCCTGAGCGCAACTCCGCACGCTGATTCTCCTTTATCATTCCTCCGCCTCCCCAGACTTATATGTCATAAGATTACCCTAAAAAGGACACCCAACACAAGATTTGTGTTGGGTGTCCTTTCCATAAACGATGCGTTTGAATCCGTTTTAGTATTCAATCGCCGCCAGGCGTTTGTAATTCTCATAGCGTTCCTTCGCCGCCTTTTCCGCTGCAGCATATAGCTCGCTTGCCGCTTTGGGGAAATTGCGTTTGAGGGAAGAGTAACGTACCTCGCCCATCAGGAATTCCTGGAAATCCGCCGTCGGCTCTTTCGAGTCAAGCTGGAACGGATTTTTGCCTTCCTCCGCCAGCAGCGGATTGTAGCGCCACAGGTGCCAGTAACCGGCTTCGACAGCCTGCTTCTCGCGTTCTTGGCTCTTGCCCATACCGATGCGGATTCCATGGTTGATGCACGGTGCATAGGCAATGATGAGGGACGGGCCGTTATACGCTTCGGCTTCACGCAATGCCTTGATGGTCTGGTTCTGGTTTGCGCCCATAGCAATCTGAGCAACGTAGACGTAACCGTATGTGGACTGCATGAGTCCGAGATCCTTCGACTTAATGCGCTTTCCGGATGCGGCAAATTGCGCAATCGCCGCAAGCGGAGTCGCCTTCGAGGATTGACCGCCGGTGTTGGAATAGACTTCGGTGTTCATGACGAGGATGTTGACGTCCTTGCCCGATGCCAGAACGTGATCCAATCCGCCGTATCCGATATCGAATGCCCATCCGTCGCCGCCGAAAATCCACTGCGACTTCTTGGTCATGTAGTCTTTCAGGTCGATAATTTCGTCCAAAAGTTTTTGCCCTTCGGCGTTATTGACACCTTTCTTGGCGGCTTCCAAAATATCCGCTGTCGCTGCTTTAGAAGCACGATAGTCGCTCTTGCCTTCCATCCAAGCAGTAAAGAGTTCGTTCAGCGGCGTATCGATTTGCAATTCGAGGAATTGCTTCATCTTCGTCTCTGCCAAGTCGCGGTTGGATTCCGTGGCAAGCAACATGCCGTAACCATATTCAGCCGCATCCTCAAAGAGCGAGTTGCCCCAAGCCGGACCGCAGCCGTTGGCATCCACTGTATACGGTGTGGATGGTGCCGAAGCGCCCCAGATGGACGAGCAGCCGGTCGCATTGGCAATCAACATTCGATCCCCAAAGAGCTGGGTCAGCAAACGCGCATACGGCGTTTCGCCACAGCCCGCGCACGCGCCGGAGAATTCCAGCAACGGCTGTTTGAACTGTGAACCCTTAATCGTGGAATCCGGCATGACTTCCTTGTAGCCGACTTTCTCATGCGCATATTCCCAGAGTCCCTTCTGCGCCTCATACTGCTCTTCAAACGGCTTCATAACGAGCGCCTTCGTCTTCGCCGGGCAAACATCCGCGCAGTTACCGCAACCCGTGCAGTCCAGTTGCGAAACCTGAATACGGAAATTCAATCCTTCCATATCTTTGCCGATGGCTTTCTTGGAAACAAAACCTTCCGGCGCGTTCTTCTGCTCTTCTTCATTTAACAGGAACGGACGAATGACCGCGTGCGGGCAAACATAGGAACACTGATTGCACTGAATGCAGTTATCAATCTGCCATTCCGGAACATAGAGTGCAATGCCGCGCTTCTCATATTCGGAAGTGCCGGCATCCCAATGACCGTCTTCACGTCCGACAAAAGCGGAAACCGGAAGATCGTCACCTTCGTTGCGCAGCATGGGACGAACCACTTTCTTAAAGAATTCCGGCGTACCCGAAAGATCCACCGTCTCGTCCTCAGCCGTCGCCCATGCCGAAGGAATATCTACCCTTTCAAGCGCTTCGATTCCTGCGTCAACTGCTTTATTGTTCATGTTTACCACGTCATCGCCCTTGTGCCCATAGGCTTTGACGATGGAATCCTTCAAATGCGCAACCGCTTCTTCGATGGGCAATACGCCGGAAAGTTTGAAGAAGGCAGACTGGATAATCATATTCGTGCGGTTGCCCAGACCAATATCCTGCGCCAGTTTTGACGCATTGATAATGTAGAACTGAATATTGTTCTCTGCCAAATACCGCTTCATCTGTCCCGGCAGATGATCCTCTAATTCTTCCTTCGCCCAAGTGCAGTTGAGCAGGAATACGCCGCCTTGTTTGAGACCGCGGAGAAGATCATATTGATGGACATACGCCTGTTTTGAGCAGGAGACAAAATCCGCTTCATCCAGCAGATACGTCGAACGAATCTTGTTTTTCCCGAAACGCAGATGCGAGATCGTCAAACCGCCGGATTTCTTAGAATCGTAGAAGAAATACCCTTGTGCATTCTGATCGGTATTATCGCCGATGATTTTAATGGCTTGTTTGTTAGCACCGACCGTACCGTCGGAGCCGAAGCCCCAGAATTTGCAGCGCGTGGTGCCCTCTTCGCGAATGCGTAACACTTCGGACTGATCAAGGGAAAGATTGGTGACATCGTCTTCGATGGAAATCGTGAAATGATTCTTCGGCTCGTCTTTTTCGAGGTTACGGAATACGGCAAGAAGATGCGTCGGAATGGTATCCTTGGAGCCCATTCCGTAGCGTCCGCCGACAACGACCGGATGAATATCCGCATCGTATAATGCGGCGCAGACATCCATGTAGAGCGGTTCGCCCAAAGCACCTTTTTCTTTTGTGCGGTCAAGCACCGCAATCTTCTTCACATTCTTCGGCAGGGCTTCAAGGAAATGCTTACGGCTGAACGGACGATAGAGACGGACTTTGATCATGCCGAGCTTATTGCCTTTCTCTGCCTCGGCATCAATGACCTCTTCCATCGCCTCACAGGCGGATCCCATCAATACAACGACGTTTTCCGCTTCCGGGTCGCCATAGTAATCAAACAGATGATAGGAACGACCGGTCTTTTCAGAGACCTTTGCCATATTCTTTTCGACAATGGGAATGATGTCTTCGTAGAATCGATTAGATGCTTCCAGATTCTGGAAGAAGATGTCCGGCGACTGCGATGTTCCCATCGTTTTGGGACGGTTCGGATTCATGGAGCGATCGCGGAACGCCTGAATCGCTTTGTGATCGACCATTTCGTCCAAGTCTTTGAAATCCCAAACCGCCACTTTATTAATTTCATGCGACGTACGGAAACCGTCGAAGAAATGGCAGAACGGCAGGGAACCTTCAATGGCACTTAAATGCGCGACTGCGCCCAAATCCATAACTTCCTGTACAGAGCTGGAGCAGAGGAAAGCCAAGCCGGTCATACGCGCCGAGTTAATGTCGGAATGGTCTCCGTAAATGGAAAGCGCATGGCTTGCCACCGCACGCGCAGCCACGTGGAAAACGCCCGGCAAATTCTCGCCGGCGATTTTATACATATCCGGAATCATCAGCAGCAAACCTTGCGAAGCGGTATACGTACTCGTCAGTGCACCGGCGGCGAGAGAACCGTGTACCGCACCGGCGGCACCGGCTTCTGACTGCATTTCCACTACCTGCACCGGTTTACCGAAAATGTTCTTCATCCCGTTCGCTGCCCATGTATCGACGTGCTCCGGCATCGGAGAGGAAGGGGTGATCGGATAGATCGTCGCCACTTCCGTAAACGCATACGAAACATAGGCGGCAGCTTCGTTGCCATCCATTGTTTTGAACTTTTGCACCATAATTACTCCTGACTTTCTGTGCGGCCATCCTGCCGTTTTCTGGGGAAAATCCCACTGTTCTCCATCTTTTTGAACCCATCCAAAGTATAAAAGAAAGGTGTTCTTCCGTCAAACTTGCGCCCAATTTGGTCTATTGTATGCCCTCTTCGCGTGCCATGCGGTTGGATTCCTCAATCAGACGATTGTTTAATTCCAATGCAGCGTTATAGCCCATCTGCTTCAAACGATTATTGCGCACGGCGACTTCGATAATCATGCCGAGATTGCGTCCGGGTTTTACCGGCACCGTGATGGCAGGAAGACGAACGCCAAGAATCTCGGTATATTCATCCGTAATGCCCAGCCGGTCGTATTCTTTATCGTCTTGCCAGTCCTCCAACATAATCACCATCTCGATCTCCGTCTCTTCCTTAACGGAACCGATGCCATACAGACGGCGAATGTCCAAAATACCCAGACCGCGAATTTCCATGTAATGACGAATATTTTCGGGAGCCTGCCCTATGAGGCTGTTATCCACCCTCGTGAGCTCCACCACATCATCCGCCACAAGACGGTGCCCACGAATCAGTAGATCCAGTCCGGTTTCAGATTTTCCCACGGCACTCTTTCCTTGAATGAGTACCCCCGTACCGAACACTTCCATTAAACCGGCATGTACGGTAGTGGACGGCGCCAGTAGTTTTTCTAATTCCTGGTTCATCTGCGCAACCAATTTGGTGGTCTGCAACGGCGTGCGCAAAATCGTCTTGTTGTAATAATCGGCTAAATCTAAAATATCGTCGGTAATCGCCTGATCATAAGAATAAATGAGCGCCGGAATAGGATAGGAAAAAAGCCCTCGAAAGCGTTCGTACCGAAGCTGCGGCGAAAGCTGCATGTAATAGATATATTCGACGCGCCCGATAATCTGCAGACGTCCCCAGGGGAAATTTTCCATGAAACCGGCTAATTGCAGTCCGGGGCGGTTCACATCCGCTCCTTTAATAATGATGTCTTCATAGTCCGTCGAGCGAGACACCACTTCCAGTCCGGTTTTTTCCACCAATTCGACCAATTTTACGGTTCGATTTTCGCTTTCCATGGCTATTCCTCTTTCTGCTCGCCGCTTGTCTTTTGACTTTTTTCTCGCATCCGCTTTTCTACGGCAACTTCTTTTGGCGTTGGAAGCAACTCATCCGAGTCCTTTGTTTTCGTTAACGTGGCTTCCTTTTTCGCTTCGTCTTGAAGATACGTCCAAACCGCCTGCGCAGCCTGTCGGGTCATACCTTCCGGCGCGGAAAGCTCCTCTACGGAAGCCTCCTTCATACGATCCATCGAACCGAACGCGCGAAGAAGCGCTGTACGCCGTTTCTGTCCGATGCCGGGAATAGCGTCCAACGCCGACTGCGTCATGGCACTTGTGCGCAGCCGCCGGTGATAGGTAATGGCAAAGCGATGGACTTCTTCCTGTACGGCATAAAGATAATGATACAGAGGGGATCGAGGATCTAACGCCCATTCCCGCTCCTGATAGAACAATGCGCGCGTCACATGCCGATCATCTTTCACCATGCCTACGATGGGAATGTCCAGTTTTTGGGCACGAAGAACCGCTTCTGCCACGTGTACATGTCCCTTCCCACCATCCATCAGAATAACAGAGGGCAATACGCCAAAACCGGTGTTGGTTTTTCCTTCGTCTCGATCACGCAAACCATGCGCAATACGTCGCGAAAGCATCTCACGCTGGGAAGCATAATCATCGCTTCCCTCTACGCTTTGTATCTTAAACTTTCGGTATTCTTTCGGTTCTTTCCGTTCCCGGTTAAAAACCACCATTGCGCCGACGTTCTGCACGCCGGAAACATTGGATACGTCATATGCCTCAACGCGGGAAAGCGTCCTGCCGACAATGCCCTCTAAGGCGCGAATCCCTGCTTCTTTGTTGCGTTCTTTTCGTTCTTCCCGAGCAAGGGCTTTTGTTAACTGTTCCTCGGCATTCGCCTGTGCCGTACGCAGAAGCGCCAATTTGTCGCCTCTCTTTGGCACACGCAAATGCACCGCATGACCTTTCCTTTCACGAAGAAACGCGACGATGGTCTCCTCTTCTTCCGGCTTTTGCGCCAAATAAATTTCACCGGGAATATAGGGCGCATCCAGATAAAATTGCTTCAGGAAAGACGCAAGAACCGCTTTTTCCTCTTCCTGATATTCTTCCTGAATACGAAACGTGCGCCGGTCAACGACTTTTCCGCCACGCACGAAAAAAACCTGCATAATAATCTGATTACCACTTCGCGCCATGGCGAGGATATCCGCATCTTTTCCACGCGTTAGCGTAACCTTCTGTTTTTCCTGCAACGCATCCAAATTGTAAAGCGCATCACGATAACGCGCCGCTCGTTCATAATCCAGCGCCTCGGATGCCGTCATCATTTCCTGCATCCAGTGCGCCCGAATCTCGCGATCATTTCCCTTGAGCACCTCTTCCACCCGACGCACCTGCTCCTGATACGCCGCTTCATCCGCCAAACCGACACAAGGGGCAGGACATTGCCCCAAATCGTAATTGAGACAAGGTCTTTTCCGCCGCGCGCCACGGTCGAAATCAAGACGACAAGTACGCAAACCGAAAAGACGCTGAAAGAGACGGATCGTATCATTCACCGCATAGGCATTGGGAAAGGGACCAAAGTACCTTGCGCCGTCCTGCTTGGTTTGGCGCACTTTAAGAAGACGCGG
The DNA here is from genome assembly GCF_902488755.1 of uncultured Murdochiella sp. GTDB lineage: Bacteria > Bacillota > Clostridia > Tissierellales > Peptoniphilaceae > Murdochiella. The sequence continues at coordinate 11,147 of NZ_CABTXF010000023.1, forward strand.
ATAGCGTTCCTGCGGAATGCAGATATACGGATACTGCTTGTCGTCGCGAAGCAAGATGTTGTAATGAGGTCGATGCTGTTTGATGAAATTGGACTCCAGCACCAAGGCTTCGACCTCGTTGTCCACGACGATGTATTCGAAATGATCGACGTGCTCCACCATAGCAAGCACCTTTGGGCTCTTTCCATGGGAAGAAGGGGTAAAATAGGACCGCACACGCCGACGCAGAGAAATCGCCTTCCCCACATAAATAATGACGTTGTTTGCGTCACGCATGAGGTACACGCCCGGCGATTCGGGCAGTCGTTTCAATTCCTCTGAAAAATCTTTCATTCCCTCGTCTCGCGTTCAAGCGGCTTGCAGCGTGCGGACAAGTAGCGGAGGTCTTCGTCTTCAAGATGCGGAGAAAGTTTCTCGTAGCAGATGGCATTGTAGTCATTGAGCCACTGCAATTCTTCCTCTGTAAGCATATCGACGTTAACCGGTCGTGTATCGATAGGTACCCAGGTAAGCGCTTCAAGAGCATACCATGTACCGTATTCGTTCGTTTCTTTCTCTACGCAGAGCGTGATGGATTCGATACGAATGCCGTGTTTTCCGGCAACGTAGAGTCCCGGCTCCATAGAAGTCACCATGCCCGGCGCCAACTCCACGATGCCGCCCCCTCTCGGAACATTCGTAAACGACTGCGGGCCTTCATGCACTGCCAAAATATGACCAACACCATGTCCCGTTCCATGGAAGAAGGTTTTCTTCGCCTGATATAACGGGGACATCACAAGAGAGGAAACGTACATGCCCGGCGTCCCCTTGGGAAACACCGCTGTCATGCCGGCGATATGCGCTTTCAGAACCAGCGTATAATCTTCGCGCTCCTCCTCTGTGATCGGACCCATCGCCACTGTGCGTGTAATATCCGTTGTTCCTTCCCAATAATGACCGCCACTGTCCACCAAAAGCAGCCCCTTTGGCTCAATGGTTGCCGTGGTTTTGCTTAGCATGGGATCATAATGTACCACCGCAGCATTTGCACCATAGCCAATAATGGCGCCAAAACTATCCAAAAGGAAATGCTCCTGCTCGGCACGCAGTTCATGCAATTTCCGTACCGCCGCTCGCTCGTTGACGGCACGTGACGGCGCACCGGTTTCCACCCAGTTGAAGAACTTCATAAGCGCCACGCCGTCTTTGATGTACGCTTCTTTCATATTGCGGATTTCGGTCTCATTTTTGATCGCTTTCATCAGCGAAGTGAGATTCGTCCCCTGTTGAATCTTCACATTTTCGCGCAGACAACGATACAGGGTGATACTCGTATACTCCGGATCAAGATAGACAATCTTTTGCCCCGCGATTTCCTCCAGTGCCGGCGCAATCGCTTCATAATCCAGGATTTCGACACCGGCTTCGGCAAGGTTCTTCACAATCTCCGGCGTTATCTTATCCTGCTGCACAAAGAGCTTCGCCTCCTCTTCGGAAACGAGGGCATAACTTAACACTACAGGTGTGTCTTCTACATCGTAGCCGCGAAGGTTATAAAGATACGCCACATCATCCAAACCACTGATAAAGGTATAGTCGCACTCGCGATCGCGCAGCATAAAGCGCAAGATGCGTAATTTTTCTTCAATTGTCGCACCGGAATAGGCTTTGTCCAGGAAAAATGCCGGTTTTGAGGGAAGCGCCGGACGATCTGTCCAAATATCGGAAACATAGTCCACGTCAATGACCAAGATGCGCTTTCCCATAGCTTTGGCTAACTCACGATAGCGTGAAACGGAAAAGCACATACCATCAAAGCCTATCTTCCCGAACGGAGAGACATTTTCCCGCAGAAAATCGTCCATTTTCTGATCTATGCCCATGCGATAGAGCGTAATCCCGGATCCCTTCAGCTGTTCCTCGGCTTGCAGGAAATAACGACTGTCTGTCCACAGTCCAGCCCCGTTTCTCGTCACCACAAGAGTGCCAGCAGAGCCCGTAAAGCCGCTCATGAATACGCGCGTTTTATAGAAATCGGGTACGTATTCTGATTGATGCGGATCTGCGGTAGGGATGATGTACGCTTCTAAATCTCGTTTTGCCATGTGCTTACGCAAGGCCTGTAGACGTTCTGTAATCGTCATAATTCTCCTTTCTGCCGAATCGGCAAATCACACGGTCTATGCTTTATGACCAGATCAACATTACACATTAAAGCGGAAATGCACGATGTCGCCGTCGCGCATAATATAGTCTTTTCCTTCCAATCGTAATTTTCCAGACTCACGAATCGCCGCCATAGATCCAGCTGCCATAAAGTCCGCATAGGAAAAAATTTCCGCGCGAATGAAGCCGCGCTGAATATCGGAGTGAATTTTCCCGGCAGCTTCCCAAGCACTCGTCCCCTTGGCAATCGTCCAAGCGCGCGATTCATCTTCTCCCGTCGTTAGGAAAGACATGAGCCCTAAAAGGTCATAGGAGGCAACAATAAGCCGATCTAAACCGGATTGGCTAAGTCCCATCATAGTCAGAAACTCCGCCCGTTCTTCTTCGTCTAACTGCGCAATCTCCGCCTCGGTCTTTGCCGAAATAACCACGACACGCGCCTGCTCCGTTTCCGCAAATGCGCGTACCTTTTGGACGTTTTCGTTAGTTGCCCCATCATCCGCACAATCCTCATCGCTCACATTGGCAACGTAAATGACCGGTTTGACCGACAAAAGCTGATACGAGCTGAGCAGTTTTTTCTCTTCGTCATTCAGATCTAACACGCGGGCAGATCGTCCCTCTTCCAGCACCGTTTTAATGCGCTGTAAAAGATCTACTTCGGGGCGCACCTCTTTATCCGCCTTTGCCTGCTTTTCTTTCTTGAGCAAAATGCGGTCAATTTGTTCCAAATCCGACAGAATCAGTTCCAAATTGATGGTTTCAATATCGCGCAACGGATCCACCGAACCATCCACATGCGTTACATTTTCATCTTCAAAGCAACGCAGAACCTCAACAATCGCCTCGCAAGTTCGAATGTCGCCGAGGAACTTATTTCCCAACCCTTCTCCTTTGCTCGCTCCGCGCACCAAACCGGCGATGTCATAAAACTCAATAACTGCCGGAACTACTTTTTTGGACGAAAAGCGTTCTGCCAGAACAGAGAGACGCTCATCCGGCACCTCCACCAATCCAATGTTGGGTTCAATGGTATTAAAAGGGTAGTTTTCCGCCGGTACACCGGCATGGGTGATCGCGTTAAAAAGCGTGGACTTCCCGACGTTCGGCAGACCGACGATACCTAATTTCATGTATGTGCTTTCTCCTTTAGTTCCCAGAGGGTCGTTCGGCGTTTTTCGCCCTGTTCATCCCCCTGCTTTCCCTTGTCTCTTGTTTTCCTTCTTATAAAAACAGCGGAAGGAAAATCAGCGATACCGTCGTCATCAGCTTAATCAAAATGTTGATGGACGGTCCGGATGTATCTTTGAACGGGTCGCCGACTGTATCGCCGGTGACCGCTGCTTTATGCGCGTCACTGCCCTTGCCGCCATATACGCCGGTCTCGATGTATTTCTTGGCGTTATCCCATGCTCCACCGGCATTTGCCATCATGATTGCCAACAGCACACCCGTGATCAATGCACCAACAAGCAAACCACCGAGCGCTTCCACGCCGATTATCATGCCCACCAAAAGCGGAGCGGCAACTGCCAGTAAACCCGGCAGAATCATTTTGCGCAAAGACGCTTGTGTTGAAATATCAATGCAACGACCGTAATCCGGGTCGGCAGTACCTTGCATAATGCCCGGATTCTTACGGAACTGTCCGCGTACTTCCTCCACCATCGCATTAGCGGCATCCCCAACAGCATTCATCGTCAACGCACTGAAGAGGAAGGGAAGCATACCGCCGATAAACGCACCGGCAATGACCTGTGGTTTAGTAACATCCAACGTTGCCAGCTGCGCGTGTTGCGTATAGGAGGCAAACAGAGAAAGCGCGGTTAATGCAGCGGATCCGATGGCAAATCCCTTACCAATCGCCGCCGTCGTATTTCCTACCGAGTCCAACTTGTCCGTAATGGCACGGACATTTTCCGGTAAAGCGGTCATCTCGGCAATGCCGCCTGCGTTATCGGCTACCGGCCCGTACGCATCAACAGCAATGGTCATCGCACAGGTTGCCAACATTCCGAGCGCCGCCAGCGAAATGGCGTAGAGACCGGCATTCGGCCCCATCCCGTTCATGCCCATGAAGGAAACAATAATACCGATGGCGATAAAAAGAATTGGCACGGCTGTGGAATTCATCCCTACAGAAAGTCCGGAAATGATATTGGTAGCCGAACCGGTCGTGGATTCTTTGGCAATCTTCTTGACGAAAGGAAATGCCTCGGACGTATAAATCTCGGTGATTTTAGAGATGCCCAAACCAACGGCGATGCCACAGAGCACGGGAATGAACGGACGCACTTCGCCGAATACGATAAAGCTAAAGAGCAAGGAGGTCACCAGTAAAATTGCAGCGGAGTAAAGTGTACCGAGGTTTAATGAACGCTGAGGATTATCGGAACCATGCACGGATTGAATGCCCACGATGGCGGAAATCAAACCACAAAAAACTAACGTCAGCGCATATTGTACGCCTTTTTCCTGGAAAGCAAGTGTGCCAAGGGTGATGGCGGACAAAATTGCGCCAACATAGGATTCAAAGAGGTCTGCGCCCATGCCAGCAACGTCCCCGACGTTATCGCCGACATTATCTGCGATAACTGCCGGATTGCGCGGATCATCTTCCGGAATGCCCGCTTCCACTTTACCGACCAAATCGGCGCCGACATCCGCAGCCTTCGTGTAAATGCCGCCGCCCACACGAGCAAACAGCGCAACAAAGGAAGCGCCAAGGCTAAAGCCCATCACGATGCTGGCATCATGGAAAAGGAGATAGAAAAAGCTAACGCCGATTGCGCCGAGCCCAACGACCACAAGTCCCATAACAGAACCGCTGAAAAAGGCGACTTGCAGCGCCTCGTTAATGCCTTTGGTCGCTGCCGCATTTGTCGTACGCACGTTTGCCAGCGTTGCCGCATTCATCCCGATAAAACCGGCGAGCATGGAGAAAAGCGCGCCAATCAGGAAACAAACCGCCGTCGACCACGATCCAATTCCAAGGCCAATGGCAAAAAATACGACGACCATCAGTGCGGCAATGACCATGTACTCGCGCCGTAAAAATGCAAATGCACCGGCACGGTTAAGCCCCGCGATGTGTGTCATTTCCTTTGTTCCGGCAGGAAGCCGTTGAATCACCTGCAGCTTCATCATCGCCAACGCGATGGATGCCACGCCGACAATAATGGCAATAATCGCTAAAAAGTTCATGTTTACCTCCAAACGAGATTTCTCCGGACCGTCCTCCGGTCTTTTTCTCTATTATAGACAATCCCCTGGGACAATACCATTGCCGAAGGGGCGCAAAGAAAAGAAATAATGAAGGTTCCACGAGACTATGGGTATACAGACGAAAGAGTGCGATGCGCCCAAAATGTTGCGTCCACTTTTGTGAAAAGACAGCAAAGGGAACGGGCAACCAATACGGCGCAAAAAGAAAAGGAGTGAATAATGATTAAAGAATTTAAGGCATTTATTGCACGGGGAAATGTGCTGGACATGGCAGTCGGCTTAATCATGGGTGCTGCGTTCAAGGCGATTGTCGATTCGCTGGTCGCTGATCTGATTACGCCGATTCTTAATGTCTTTCTGAACGGCGTGAATTTTAAGGAGTGGACTATCACCGCGGGCCCCATCGTTTTTTCCATCGGCAATTTCCTCAATGCTGTATTTTCCTTCCTCGTCATCGCGTTCGTCATGTTTCTAATGATCAAAGCGTTTAACAAGATGTATTCCCCGAAGGAAGTTGCGCCGACAACTAAAACTTGCCCGTATTGCAAATCCGAGGTTGCGCTCGACGCTACACGCTGCCCTCACTGCACCTCAACCTTGGAATAAGAGAGATCGTCACCCCTCTAATCCGGCACCTTTTTTGGCTAAGCGATCCGCCTCTTCGTTGTAAAGATTGCCGGTATGCGCTTTGACTTTAATAAAACGCAAGGTGAGCTTCGCGCGTACTTGTTTTGCTTTTTCCGCATACGCGCGTGTCAAAGGAACGTTGGTTTTCCACTCGCCTAAAGCCCAGTGACAGATGCCCGCATAATCGTGATAAATCGTCAGCGTCTTGGCATGTTTGGCAAGGGCAAGATCCATTGCCTTTTCCGCTCCGCGAAGTTCGCCAGCTATATTGCGATGGCGGGCATGTTCGTCTTTTCCGGAACCAAAGAAGGTTTCTTTTCCTTCGGCAGAAAAGAAAACCACGCCGTACCCGAAGGTTTTTGTCTTGCTGTTAAAAGAACCGTCCACATATGCGCGGCATTCACCGTCGGCAATTTTCTCCGGTGCAAGAGTGGCGGTTTCTGGCGACAGCGCTTGCATATACGCCTTCGCCTCTTCTTCTGTCGTAAATTTTTTAAATTGCGCACCGGCAAAGCCATGAACCTGCGCACGACAAGATTCCCAAGTAGAATAAATGCCGGGCTTCTTGCCGACGCGCACCGCATAATAGTTCATTTTCCACCTCAATTCTCAGGAAGATCTCGCCGTGTCCAATAGGTCACCGAACCAGGGGCAACCGTAAAAAGCCCAAATCCCTCGTCATCAATCGTAATTTCTGCGTTCTTTCCGCTTCGATCGACATAGACTTGTCCGGCTTCCTGCTCGCCAACAAACATGCGCTCTTCATCCATGTCCCCCGTAGAAATCAGGACGGCAAGCGGATAGGGATGCTCTTTGTCGCCTCTCCGTACCCAGCCGATTTTCGTCGGCGTGACCCAATAATCGTCCTGTTCGCCGTAGGCAAAACCCTGTCGGACATCCAGTAGCGCTAAAAGTGCATCCTTTATTCCCGCATACTCCGCCGAAGGAATTCCGTAATAATCGCCTGCAAATACGCAGGGATACCCATCACGGCGCAAAAGAATGAGCGCATAGGCGATTTCCTTAAACCACGGATCTACCCAACTTTCCAACGCTTGTCCAGGTTGCGAATCGTGATTATCGACAAAGGTCACCGCCTGCACCGGATTAGTCGCCACGAGCGTATCATCAAAAATCTGTCGTATATCATACGCTTCGTTTCGCGACGCTTCGGCAAAATGAAAATGCAGCGGAACGTCAAAAAGATGCACATTGTAATCTGTTTCTTCCAGATAATGCTTCATCTTGCTTTCACTGTTTTTCCAATATTCGCCGACAAAGAAAAAATCCGGACGGTGTTCACGAATAAAGGCGGAAAGGCGATCAATAAACCCCGTATCAATGTGTTTGAGCGCATCGTAACGGAAGCCGTCATAGCCGAGGCTATTGATCATGAAGTAGGCAACATCCATAAGCTCTTGCTGGACATCGGGATGCGCGACATCAATGTCGGCGTTCATGAGATAATCAAAATTCCCCTTTTCGGAGTCGGTATCTTCCGACCAATACTTACCATCCCCTAAAATGCGAAAAATAGCCGTCGTATCGGAACGCTGATCATAATCCACACCTGTAAAGTGATAAAAATGCCACTGGAACTTAGAATAGTTTCCTTTGCGACCGGGAAACGTAAACTTCGTCCACGCTTCAATGTCATGCGCTTCCCCGACATCCTTGGTGCGGTCGTTTTGATCCACCATCACGGCGCGAAAAACCTCTGTTTCATCCGCACCACCTTTGTGATTAAAGACCATATCCGCATAGACAGCGATTTGCTGGTCATGCAGCGCTTGGATGCACGCTTCCAGCTCATCCCGTGTTCCGTATTTGGTTCGCACAGTGCCTTTTTGATCAAATTCACCCAAATCCCAGTAGTCATAACTGCCATACCCCACGTCCTGATCACTGGTTCCCTTATGTGCCGGAGGCATCCATACCGCCGTAACCCCCATCTTTGCCATAGCTTCCGCCATGGATGTCAACTGACGATAAAACGATCCATCTGCCGGATATTCCCAGTCAAAAGACTGTACCATTACGCCGTTAATTGCCATGTGAAGTCCTTTCTTGTGCGTTTTCTAACCGTGCCAACGCATTTGTAATCTCGTTTATAATTTCCAATTCCTTTTTATTCTACCTGACATTAGTCTTTTTTTCTGCTACGAGCGCCAAAAGTCTTTCGTGGGCCACGTAACACTCGACAGATTACAGAAAGTTTGTCTGAAATAAATCCGTAAAAAAGCACACTTGTAA
>NZ_CABTXF010000024.1 GCF_902488755.1 uncultured Murdochiella sp.
ATTCTTTTTAATGCTGCTGTTCTTCACCGTAAACGTCTTGTCGCCGTTAAAACACAGCGCACCGCCGTACCCCGTATTTTTCCCATTTTCTTCAAACGTACTATTTACAACGGAAAGAACCGCGTTGTTCGCCCAAATAACTCCGCCCTGCGCCGTTGCTTCATTATTCGTAAAGGTGCAGTGTGTCACAGTGCTTTCTTCCGCTGAAGAGCGCAAATAGATAGCTCCGGCATTCACCGATGTATTGCCCGTGAAAGTCGAATCCTTCACAACCATTTTTTGCCCGTCAAGCTGGGCGAGTGCGCCGCCATTTTGCGTCGCCTGGTTAGCAGAAAACGTGCTGTTTTCAATATCCAAACCTTTTTGATCGTAGATTGCACCCCCCCATTTTCCTTTGTTTTCAATAAACGAGGAGTTTTTCACCGTAAAGAAATTGGATCCCCAAATAGCTCCGCCATAGGACTGTGCCGCCCGATTGCGCTGGAATGTCGCACCTTCAATTGTTGCAGTGGCTTGGGAACCAATCCAAAGCGCTCCGCCGTATTTGCCTTCATTCTCCTTAAATGTTCCGCCGGTAATGTTCAACGTGCCGTTGGTAAACACCACGCCGCCGCCACTGGCAGAAGTATTGTTCCGAAACGTTCCGCCTTTTATATTGATGGTGGTATTCGCACGCGCTTGAATTACACCGCCCCCTTGCGTCGCGGTGTTGTTTTGCAAAATGGCGCCTTCTTCAATGGTGAGGATGGATGGACCTTGATACAAATAAAACGTGGTGCCGTCATACCCCTCTAAATCCTTAAAGTTTTGTACGACCGTGCCTTTTCCCAGTATTAAATGCGCGCTTCCTTTGTCAGCATCTCCGGCAACCATCATGGCTTGTCCATCATTGTTGCCATCAAGAATGACGTTCTCAATACGCATCGTGGTGTTGTGATCCAGCGAAATAAGATCTCTTCCGCCCATACGCTTTAAGGTGTATTGCTGCCCTTCTTTCGAGCGCAAAAAGAGATTAACGGTAGATTTTCCCCAACTTCCTTCCTGTTCCGGAATGGTGTAATCCTTGTTCATCGTAATAACATATTGATTGGCTAAATCTTCCTGTTTACAGTTTTCTACTGCGGAAAACCAATCATCATATTCGCCAACCAGCGTGCCATCCTCTGTGGAACCCATGGCTCGTTTTGTCACGGTAAACGCCTTCTCGTCCTCTCCCGCTTCCGCCGTTAACGGCAGAAACGCAAGAAATAGAAAAGCGAAAGCCGCCAATACCCAATACCGTTTTTTCATTTCTCCTCCTTAATCCATATGCAAACTATTTTCTAAAAACGGAAATAACGCCTCTTCCGACTGTTTTCTTTAATTTGTCCAGGTCAGCAAAGCGCGCACCGGATAGCCAGCTTTCTCCAACAGAGCGCGTCCGCCCAAATCGGTGAGTTCCGTCAAAAAAAGCGCTCCGACAACCACGCCACCTGCGGCTTCCACCAAATCACAAGCCGTTTTTGCCGTTCCGCCGGTTGCCAAAAGGTCATCCATTACCAGTACACGCGCGCCATCCGGAACGGAGTCCCGATCCACCTCAATGGCCGCCTCTCCGTATTCAAGTGTGTAGGATTTCCGCACTAAATTACCGGGCAGTTTTCCCGGCTTACGCGCCATAATAAAGCCTTTATGCAACCGTGCGGCAACCGGTACTCCCACAATAAATCCGCGCGACTCGGTGCCTAACACGTAATCAAAGTCCCAGTCCTTCGCAGCGTCGGCAAGCTGTTCCACCATTGCCTGCAGCGCATCCGCGTCCGACAATATCGTGGTGATGTCCTTGTAGCTAATGCCAAGTCCCGGAAAGTCTTCGATAACGCGCATCTGTTTCTTCAAATCCACTTGCTTGTCCATTCTTCTCTCCTCGGTTTTCGCCTATTTTCTTCTTTCTTTCTCTTTCCATCTGAAGGAGAAAGGCGCTTTCCTAAAAAAGCATCTGCTTTTTGTTTCCTTGAATTTATTATCCCTGAAACGGAAAAATTTGTTTCCCGCGTAACTTTATGATACAATGCCATGGTCAGCAATTCGACGGGGTGTAGCGCAGCTCGGTAGCGCGCCTGCTTCGGGAGCAGGAGGCCGGAGGTTCAAATCCTCTCACTCCGATTTTTCTTTTTATAAGCGTTGAAATCAAGCCATCTTCTTCAGAATATGTGGCGATTTTCATACGACATGAGGAAACCGGGAAGAGATTCCCGGCTTTTTTATTGCTTTCTATTCCTTTTCCCAAGCGATAGTTTCTTCCGAAAAAAAACGCTTTTGTCCTCTTTTGTTTGCCATCCGGTTTATGCGTGTTCTGCATCCAGCTTTTACAACTCGTCGGTATCTATCCAGAGAGTGAACGGACCGTCATTGACGGAAGAAACTAGCATATCCGCTCCAAAACGACCGGTCTGCATATCCGGCAATTCCTCGCGAATGAGTGCCACCATTTCCTTGTAAAGGCTCTCCGCCAAGGCCGGTGGCGCAGCGGTAGCAAAACTCGGTCGATTTCCTTTCTTAATAGACGCAAAGAGCGTAAACTGCGAAACCAACAAAATGTTCCCGTGAACCGCCGCTAAATCAAGGTTTGTCTTCCCTTCGCTGTCCAAAAAGACGCGTAGCTTGCGGATTTTTGTCCATAGGCGCACGACTTCCTCATGGGTATCTTCTGGACCAACGCCCAAATAAATCAGATAGCCGCGACGGATTGCTCCGATACACTCGCCATCAACCGTAACCGCTGCCTCTTTAACGGTTTGCAATACAGCACGCATGAGGATTAGCGAATGGTAAAGCCGAGATCGGCGATATCGTGATTAAAGCCGACTACGGTATCGACGGAAAGCTGTTCCGGTGTCTTGTCCGTAATTTTGGCAAGTTTCTGCAAAACGCCGTCCGGGCAAGTGATGATATCCACGCCCAGTCTCTCGGCTTCATAAACATTCCATACTTCGCGTGTGGATGCCCAAAGCAGGCGCACATGGTCGTATTGCTTGCAAATTTCGGAGGCTTCGGTCATGACCGGAATGGGATCCAGTCCGTTATCTGCCAACCGTCCCGCAAAAATGGAAACATAGGTGATCGCTTTTTCGCTTACCGCTTCGACAATGGCCTTTGTCTGCGCTACAGAATATACCGCCGTAACATTCAAATTCACACCTTCTGCGGAAAGACGAGCAATAAGAGGAATCATGCTCTCGCCCTTGGTGTTCACGACCGGAATTTTCACAAAAACATTTTTGCCCAATACAGCGATTTTTCGTGCTTCTTGTTCCATCGTTTCCATATCGTCCGCAAAAACTTCAAAGGAAAGCGAGAGATCCGGAATCGCTTCCACCACTCTCTTGGCATACGGCGTATAATCCTCAACGCCTGCCTTTTTCATTAACGACGGATTGGTCGTAAAGCCGTCCACCAGACCGCTCTCGTATTGTTTTTTCATCGTCTCCAATACGGCACCATCCGCAAAGATCTGCACATGAAAATCCTTATACATCGTCTCCCCTTTCTTGTCCACAAAGGCGTTGCATAGCCTACGCCAACGCAATGATTCCCCTACCTTCGGTCAAACGCATATTCACTTTGTTTATCCTGAAAACCGCTTGTTTTCAGCGTTTTTACTGTATCTACTCGGGGTGACAGGATTCGAACCTGCGACCTCATGGTCCCAAACCACGCGCGCTACCGAGCTGCGCCACACCCCGAAAAGCAGGGATATTCTACCACACTTTACCCCTGCTGTCCTCTGAATTGTTAGCCGATAAGGGAGTCTTGAAGGCTGCGCAGGCGATATACCTGCGTAGTCGGATCTAAAGCGACATCCTCTTCTGTCAGTACGCTATCTTTGGCGATATCTCGCTTTGCAACCGCATCGCCCACGAACAGACCGATGGGAATGTGGTGTTCCTGCTGCTGCGTTTCATGGGTTTCGATACGTCCTCGTACACAGAAACCACCAATACCATCAATGGGTTCCCCCTTGGCAATATCCTTTTTGGCTACGGCTACGGTTTCGGAAACCGGCTTGGCAAGAGGGACGATGGCCGCTTTGTGATGTAGTACGGCACGCGCAATGGTCAATGGCGTTTCCAGACTTCCCAGGTGGAAGGGGCGATAAAGAATATGATGGTTCCGCTCACCTTTTTTGAGCATGTAATTCATCTCCGCGGCAACCTGTGCATTCTGTCCCTTTACAATCACAAAAACGCCGGGGGCAATGCCATCCACATAATCGACTACCCCAAAGCGCTGGAGTACTCCGCCTTCCCCAACAAGATCAAATTGCTTGACGGTCTCATCTAAGTCACCGGTAATGCCATGCATTCCTGCCACATCAGGTAGAAAACCAGTGGCATTGGAAAGAAGCGTCATCTCTGCCATGGTTTTTGTACCATCCTGAAACGAAGCAAGCATGTGCGGATTCATCCCGCGTTCTTCCGCTTCCTGCCGTGCCGTGTCGGGATTAGCGTACAATTTTAGCTTATTGTTTTTTCCTTTTCCGGCAACGAGCACTTCCATACCCATGGCACGAGCAAAGTTGAAAAGACTAAATGTCGCCGCCGGTTCGTCTCCGTCAGAACCGGTATACACCAGTCCTGCCGCATCAAAGAGCTGCTTCATCAGTACGCCAATGGTGATATCCACTTCGACATTCAACAACACCAGATGCTTCTTGGCTAAAAGGGTCGCCATCGAAACGCGCGCCCCAATTTCCGTAATGCCGGTCGCTTCCACGATAACATCCACTTCTTTGGAGCGAATGACCTCTTCGTAGTCTGTACTGGTAATGATATTATGCGGATCCTGAGAACGATCCAGATAAATGCGTTTCGCTTCTTCGGCGCGCTCCGCCACTGCATCGCAAATGCCGGTAACACACATTCCCGGAATGGTGGAAATTTGGGCAATCATCCCCGTTCCCATCTGTCCGGCACCGATTACGCCAACGCGAATGGGCGAACCTTGCTTATCGCGCTCGATGAGTTCCTCCACTAAATTAGCCATGTTTTCCTCCTTGGATCACCGTTTGCGTAGAATCTCACGGCTCATCACCTGCTGTCTCGTTTTATCCGCTAAAAGATCGTCGCTCGCGTGCATACGACGAATCCAAGTTAACGCTTTTCCTGTACCGCGCACGACGGCGCTAATCGGTTGTTCCACATAATTTACACGGATGCCACACCGTTTTTGAATGCATTCTCCCAAACCGCGAACAAGCGATCCCCCTCCGGAAAGAAGCATTCCCTGATCAAACAAGTCCGAGGAAAGCTCCGGGGGAGTTTGTGCCAACACGCGATACACCGTTTCCGCTATTTGCTGAAATTGCGGAGCAAGCGCTTCTTTCAGGTCCTCGCGTGTCAGATAGACACGACTTGGCAAACCGCTCGCGCGGCTGCGTCCTTTTACTTCTATACGCTCCGGCGCATCCAATGCCAAGACGGAGCCTAAGCGCAATTTACTCTCTTCCGCCGTCTGTTCCCCAATCATCACTTGATGCTGATCAAGGATATAACGGGCAATGGCTGCATCAAAGCTATTTCCTGCTGTTGTCGTGGATTCTGCCACGACGATTCCGCCCAACGAAATCAAGGCAACATCGGTCAGACCACCGCCCACATCGGCAATAAGGGTTCCATGAGGATCGGACACCTCTACTCCGGCGCCCAAGGCAGCTGCCAGAGGCGCTTCAATAAGAAATGTTTCATGCGCTCCGCCTGCCGTCGCCGCTTGTGTGATGGCACGCTTCTGCACTTGTGTGGCGCGAGAAGGAACGCTGATCATCACATCCGGATGCAATAAACTCTTATCGATCGCACGATGCAGAAAAGCACCCAGCATTTTTTCCGTTGCGCGATAGTCGGAAACAACCCCATCCTGCAGGGGATGACGAGCAACGATATTCCCGGGGGTGCGACCAAGCATTTTTTTCGCCTCTTCGCCCACCGCCACAATCGCATCGGTATACAAGTCCAGAGCTACCACCGAAGGCTCCTGAAACGTGATGCCTTCGGTTCGGGTAAATACCTGAATCATTGTCGTGCCTAAATCGATCGCCAAATTTTTACGTAACCATGCCATGGTCTACTCCAGATATTTCTTTAATGTGTCTACCTGATCCAGTTCTTCCCAAGAATAGCGATCATCGGTTCGCCCAAAATGACCGTATGTCGCCGTATGCGCATAAATCGGTCGACGTAAATCGAGCTTCTTGATGATGGCCGCCGGGCGGAAGTCAAAGACCTCTCGGATAATTTGCAAGAGCTGTTCATCCGAAAGTTTTCCCGTACCGAAGGTATCGATGGAAATGGAAAACGGCTCTGCTCGGCCAATGGCATAGGCAACACAAATCTCCGCCTTGTCCGCCAAACCGGCGGCAACAATATTCTTTGTGACATAGCGGGCGTAATACGCAGCGGAACGATCCACCTTCGTTGGGTCTTTGCCGGAAAAAGCGCCGCCGCCATGATGTCCGGCACCGCCATAGGTATCTACAATAATCTTTCGTCCCGTTAACCCCGTATCCGCATTCGGCCCACCTAACTCAAAGCGTCCTGTCGGATTGACATAGAATTTCGTATGCGAATCAATCATCAGCGGATCTAAACAGGCTTTTACCACGTGATCCCAGAGTGCTTCTTTAATCGCTTTTTGATCCGCTTTGTCGTCGTGCTGGGTAGAAATAAGAATCGCGTCAATGCGTTTCGGACGATCCTGTTCGTCGTATTCCACCGAAACCTGGGTTTTTCCGTCCGGCCGCAAATGCTCCACGATGCCTTCACGACGAACCTCTGCCAAGCGTTTTGCCAACCGGTGCGCAAGCATCAGCGGCATGGGCATATATTCCGGTGTCTCGGTCGTCGCATAGCCGAAAACCATTCCCTGATCTCCTGCCCCTTCTCCGGAAAGCTGTTCCTGTTCGCCTTCGCGAGCTTCTTCGGAATGCAGCACACCACAGGCAATGTCCTGCGATTGTTCGCGAATGGTGGTAATGACGGCGCAATGCTGCGCATCAATACCGCTTTCTGCATTGGTATAACCGATTTTTTGCAACGTTTTGCGCACAATGGCGTTAATATCTACATCCGCCTTGGTACTCAACTCGCCCATAACAAAAATAATGCCGGTCGATGCCATAACTTCACAAGCGCAGCGAGATTGAGGATCTTGCCGCAATACTTCGTCCAGAATCGAATCCGCTATCTGATCGCAGATTTTATCCGGATGCCCTTCTGTTACCGATTCCGCTGTGCGGATGCGTCCTATTTTATTCTCTTCCATGGATTCCCTTCCTCTATTTTCTACGAAACCTTGCGGCATACGCTTTTTCTTCTTTGTCTACCTGTTTTTCTTCGGTCTACTCTACTGTCCGCGCCTCTCAAACCGAGCGATAAAGCAAAACCTGTGCCATACAGCTTATTCCCTCTTCTCGTCCAACAAAACCGAGATGTTCCGTCGTCGTCGCTTTAACGGCAATCTGCGTGACATCGCAAGCCAGCGTATCGGCAATCGCCCGTCGCATGGCAGGAACATAAGGAGCTAATTTGGGTCGTTCTGCCATAATGACGCTATCGATATTGCCGAGGGAATACCCTTTCTCTCTTACCATTTCCATAACGCGCTGCATCAGCAATAAAGAGGAAATACCTTTGTATTGCGGATCGGTGTCGGGAAAATGCTCCCCGATATCGCCCAGTGCCAACGCGCCAAGCAGCGCATCGTTGATAGCATGTACCAAACAATCTGCATCGGAATGGCCAAGCAAGCCCTTTTCGAAAGGAATATCCACTCCGCCCAAAATGAGCTTTCGTCCTTCGACCAGTTCATGCACGTCGTAACCCAAGCCCGTGCGAAACGCGACTTCATTCATCTAAATCCTCCCGTTCCGTCACAATGCGCTCGCCGAAGAGCAAGTCCATAGGGGTGGTAATCTTGATGTTGGCTTCATCGCCTTCCACGGTTGCCACTTTTCCGCCAAAAATTTCTACCATCTGCGCGTCATCCGTAATGGGAATCTGCTCCCAAATTGCCTTTTCGTAGGCGTCCAGCAATACGGATTTCGTAAACATCTGTGGCGTTTGCGCACTAAAAAGGTGCGCTCGATTCGGCGTGTTTTCAATCACGCCTTTTTCGTTTACAAATTTTACCGTATCCTTCATCGGTAAGACACAAATTGCGCCATCCACATCGCCCTGCTCAACACGAGAAAGGCATCGCTGAATGACCGCCGTAGAGACAAACGGTCTTGCTCCGTCATGAACGGCAATAATATCCGTTTCTTCCGGCAAGTGCGCAAGCCCCATTTTTACGGAATCCTGACGGGTCGGTCCACCGAGACAGACGGTCACACGTGAAAAATTCTCCCCGAATACCTGGGGGAGAATGTCCTTTTTTACCGTTTCTAAAATATCTTCCTTGACGACGACAACATAGGCATCAAACACGCCCGATCGGCGCAAGGCACGCAAAGCGCGCTGCAGTACTCGACCGCCGTCGATTTCAATAAGCATCTTATTTTTACCGTGACCCATGCGTGTACCTAAGCCCGCGCCAGTCACCACAGCTGTCACAAACGGTCGTTGCATGATTTCCTCCGCAGTTCTCCCTCTCATCTTAACACACTGTGTGAGGCATAAAAAGGCGAGAATGTGAAGGAATCGTTGTAGCATTAATCGGTACGAATCGCCTCAATGGCAGAAATCTGCGTAGCCCGCTTTGCGGGAAGATATCCGGCGACCAAACCGATCAAGGCAGAAAAGCCAAACGCGGCAAAAGGCAGCCAAAACGGAATGAGGCTGAGCTGCTGCTCATCGGCAAAGCCTTCTCCAATCATGGCTTGGGCAAAGAAATGGTTGAAACCGAAGGAAAAGAGATAGGAAAATCCGATACCGATAATGCCGCCAATGACGCCAATAAGCATGGACTCCACCAAAAACATCAGCCGTACATCGCTAATTTGTGCGCCAATGACCTTCATAACGCCGATTTCGCGCGTGCGTTCATGAATAGACATGAGCATGGTATTGGCAATTCCTATTGCCGAAATGAGAAGAGAAATAGATCCGATGCCGGCAAAAACCCAGCGTACAACGCGCAAGGCTTCTTCTTGTCCACGGATGGAGTCGGAGTTAGCGTAAGCGTTCAGGTGCATATCGTTAATCGCATCCACCACCTTTTGCGTCTGACTAATATCGTCTACGGTAACGGTCGCGCTGTCGTAATAGCGAATTTTTCTTCCCCGCGTCAGCTTTTTCGGAGCCGGCGACGGTGATTTTTCTCCTTCGGGGTTTTCCGATCTTCCACGCTTCTGCACTTCTTTTTCCATGTGCTCTAAGGTGTCAAAGGAGACATATAATCCTCTCGGCACCAAAATATCCGACTTCGAAAACGTTCCGCCATAGGTGAGTGGCAGCTTTATGGATTGATCATTGTTGCCGATGGAAATCCCGTCTTCCGGTGAAGAATAGTTATAGGTCTTTAATACCAGTTTTTCCCGCGAAAAATCCAAGTCGTAAACCGATTCCATGTTGGCGCGTGGATTTTTGCGATCGAAGCGATAGGCTACGATGCTACTGCCGACAAGGAATGGATCTTTCTTGGTGTTGGTTGGGATACTTCCCTTTTCCATCACAATATCGGTTTTTCGCAGCTCATCAAAATCGATTGCGGAAATCTCTCCGAAAATGCTCATGTTCGGATCCTTGAATGCCACTTCGTAACGCAGGTTCTTTGCTGCCAAAACGTCTTTGACATGCGGAATCTGCTTAATCTTTTTAATCTCTTCGTCGCGCAGATAGCCTTCCCGTTGCGTTGCCTTCGCATTCTCCGGTTCTTCATACGCGGTCGGATCCACGCGGATGGCATTGAGCTGCGCAAACTGCTCCATTTGTCGGCGGTTGCTCTCCTGAATGCCATAGCCGAAAGAAAGCATCAGAATAATCGCCACCGCGCCGATGACGACGCTTATGACGGTAAGAATCGTGCGGGATTTACGGCGTCTTAAATTACGCCAGGCCAGCATGACCAGCTCGACATTACGCATCGAGATCCAACTCCTTTTGCTGCTGCTTTTTCTTGCGGTAGCGACGCACCAAAAGAAGCACTGCGATGATCGCTACAACACCGATGCCTACGGGAATAATCGGGAACGTATGCGCTTCGGGCGGCGCAACGGGTTCCAATGTATTCGCGTCATAGTACTGACTGGTCTGATCATCCACGAGCAAGCCCGTTTTTTCATCCTTGCGCAGTTTCGAAGGATCCACATTCATCCCCTGGTCACTGCCTTCCACTTTTGCTTCAAAGGGCTGTTTTTGTTCGTGTTTCTTGCCGGTGGAATCTTCAAACGTAATCACGATATTGCCCGAAATCTCATTCTCCTGTGGCACGATTTCGGCGGAAAAACGATCGGCTGCGCCCGGAGCAAAATTACCGACAAAATAGCGTGGAGAACCGTTTACGGTAAAGCCCTTGCCCTCAATCGTCACCATATACGTCGTTAGCTGGTCTTTGCCGATATTATACATGTCCAAATCGATGTTCGTCGGCATCCCCATCATGATGGGTGCTTCTTCCTGACCGCCGTTCATCTGCACATCTCCCACCAAAATATCCGCCGTCTGCACGACAGGAATACCGATGGTCTCGGTGGCTGTAAATTCATTGCCTAACAAATCTTCATATTCAAAAGAAACGTTGATGGAATAATTCTGCGCCGCAAGCGTTGGCGCAGTCTTTAGGCGAATGGTTTTGTTGTCCGTTTCCTGCGGACGAATGCGCGAAATATAAAACGTATTGGAAGAGCCGACCGGGGTAAATACCGAGCCGGAGCTACCCGATGGAGCCAACGTCTGTCCCTGCCCCGTTTGCGGGCCGGTAGCCGAAGTTCCGCCTTCTCCTCCCCCGATGCTGATTTTAATATTGCGTACCGATTTTTCGGCATTGGTATTGTAAAAGGTCAGGTATACTTCAAATTCTTCGCCGGCATGAGGCATTTCCGGGTCTAAGCTGTAATTGGAAATGATTAACTTTGGTTTATTGGTAATGTTTGCGGCAGTATTGCCGCCATCGGAAGGCACATCCGTTACACCCGGAATATAGGTCGCTCCGCCCATGGTTTCTCCTCTCTTATCTCCGCTCATGAATGCGTTCAATTTGTCCGTCACGCATGTGGAACATCCGATCGGCATAACCGGTCATCTCTTCATCGTGCGTAACCATAATCACCGTTACATTTTCTTCCTTCGCTACGTGCGAAATGAGTTCCATCACTTCAAAACTGGTTTTGGTATCCAAGTTTCCGGTTGGTTCATCTGCAAACAGAATCTTCGGATTGCCAACCAATGCGCGCGCAATAGAAACACGCTGCTGTTGTCCGCCGGAAAGCTGATTGGGGCGATGATGCAGGCGTTCGCCCAAACCAACCAAAGTCAAGACTCGCTTTGCTGCTTCCTCATATTCCTTCTTCGGCACACCTTTCAGCATCATCCCCAGTGTGACATTTTCCATAGCGTCCAGCGTGGGAATGAGATTATAGGATTGAAAGACAAAGCCAACATTTAAGCTGCGAAACAGCGTCACTTGGGATTCGGAAAGTTGTTCCAAATGGACACCGCCGATAACAATTTCTCCTTTTGTCGGCTTTTCCAAGCCAGCCAAGGCATTTAAGAGGGTGGACTTCCCCGACCCGGATGGACCAAGCAGACACACCATCTCGCCGCGCGCAATATCCAAATTCACATCGCGCAGCGCATAGACCTTTTCCTCGCCCATATGAAAGACTTTATAGAGATGCCGCACGGCAATAAATGCGTTGTCCAAGGCGTCCTCCTTCCTATGGTTCTATTTCGCATTATCGGGTTCTTATTTAGTATATGCGAACAGCCCTATTGTTCGCTACATATTTCTTAATAAATTATAAAGTTTTTAATTCTACGAAAACTTTTACTGTCCCGTTTCGTCCTCTTCTTTTCCGGCAATGCCGGGATGGGTCATTTCATACGGATTAAAAATACGTTCCAGCTTCTTCGCGCTCATCAGCTTTTCTTCCAGAACTAAATCGCGAAGTGACTTGTTCGTCGCCAGAGCGCTTTTTGCCAGTCGCGCCGCCGTCTCGTAGCCGATGTGCGGAGCCAGCGCGGTAACAATACCTACGCTTCGTTCCACCTCTTCTTCTAAGCTCTTCTTGTTCGCGACAAGTCCCTCAATACAATGCACGCGGAAGGTGTAAATAGCGCCTCGCAAACTGCGCAGCGACTCAAAAATCTTATAAAAGCAAACCGGTTCAAAAGCATTAAGCTCCAGCTGTCCGCCCTCCACACACATGGTAACGGTCATATCGTTTCCCACAACGGCAAATGCCACTTGGTTAACCACTTCCGGAATAACCGGATTGACTTTTCCGGGCATAATGGAGGAACCTGCCTGGCGTGCAGGCAACGTGATTTCATGAATACCCGAACGAGGACCGGAGCTTAAAAAACGCAAATCATTCGCAATCTTGGAAAGCGAAAGCGCATAGTTTTTTAATACAGAGGAAGCCACCAAAAAACCATCTAAATTCTGTGTTCCGTCAATTAAGTCTTCATTCTGGCAAAGGGAAAGTCCCGTTACTTCATTGAGTTTGGAAACAACGTATTTCACATACTTTACGTCCGCATTGAGTCCCGTACCGATTGCCGTTCCGCCCAAATTTACCACCGAAAGCGCATCAATTGCCGCATCAAAGCGTTTCACGTCGCGCTGTAGAACGGCCGTATACGCCGCAAACTCCTGTCCAAGGCGAATAGGGACAGCATCTTGATTCTGCGTGCGTCCCATTTTAATGTATCCGTCAAACTCACGGCTTTTCTTTTCAAACGCCGCATTGAGTTTTGTCGCTTCTTCTTTAAGGTCTTGAAAATACCGAATCATCGCTATTTTTCCAGCGGTGGGGATAACATCATTGGTGGACTGCCCTTCGTTGACATGATCGTTGGGATGCACAGGACGATACGAGCCCAGCTCACCGCCCAACGATTCTGTAGCCATATTCGCTATGACTTCGTTGGCGTTCATATTAAACGAGGTTCCTGCACCGCCCTGAATCGGATCTACGACAAATTGATCCATATTTTCTCCGGCGAGTATCCGATCACAGGCGGACACAATCGCCTTAGTGCGCGTTTCGTTGAGCTGATGCACTTCATAATTCATCAAAGCCGCCGCTTTTTTGACCTCCACAATGGCGCGAATAAAGCGCGGATCTATCGGATTTCCTGTAATAGGGAAATTCTCCACTGCTCGCATTGTATTCGCCCCATAATACGCCTGTTTCGGTACTTTTACTTCCCCAAGGGAGTCATGTTCCACGCGAAACGCATCCGCCATTGTCTTCTCCTTTTTTCTTGCTTTTCGTTTCTCATCGCAGTCGTGTCGTGGCAGACCACGGTTACCATGTGCACCGGCAGCCAATGAACGTTGAAAACGATTGCTCTCTATAGGATATAGAAAGGACTGCCTTCGTAGTACGCCTCCTTAACGATACCACTTTCCGTTCAGTACGCAAGTGACAACGAAAAAAGAGAGCTGCATCGAACGTTTTCTTGTTCTCATGCAGTTCTCTTTTTCTTCTTAATTGCAAGACGCGCATATTCCCATCGTTTCCATAACAGGATACGCCGTCTCTTCCTATTCGGAGAACCACCTGCGCTTAGGCAAGATACTGTTCTGCGCGCTCTATTTTTTCTCGGAACCGCTTACCCACTTCTGCTGCCTCTTCCAAAGAAAGGGCAACAAAATGAATTTTAGCATTGCCTGCCAATTGCGCTACAATGGGCAAATCCGCAGAGATGACCGTGGCAATCTTGGTATAGCCGCCTGTCGTTTGGCGATCCGCCATCAGAATGATCGGTTTCCCGTCCTTTGGCACCTGAATCGCTCCCATAGCCGTACCATCGGAAATAATGTCTGCGCCTTCCTTAAAGGAAATTTCCGCTCCGTCAAGACGATACCCCATGCGGTCTGCATATTTAGTGACGGTGTAGGGAGAATCGCCCAAAAAGGTCTTTATCCCCTCGTCCGTAAAATAATCGTCCTGCGGACCCATCACCACGCGAAGCGTTACATCCTGACTTAAAGTCGGCTTGAATTCCGCCGCCAACACCCGTTTTTTGAACGGTTTGTGGGATCGAAGTCGCAATATATCTTTCGGCTTCAGCTGACGCCCTTCAAAACCGCCAATATGCCCTTTGAAAAAGGTTGATTTACTTCCATTTACCTCTGGAATGTCAATCTCTCCTCCAAAAGCTAAATAGGAACGAACTCCTTTTCGCATCTGGACAAAACGCAAGCTTCCTCCCGCAGGAACAAGATGCGACTCATTCATAGCTACCTCTTCGCCATTAATGGTCAATAGACAATCCGCCCCTGTAACGGCAATCATCGTGTCTTCTTCAAAAATGAGTTCCGGTCCCATGTAATTGATTTCCAAGACCGCCGCATCCGGTGAATTTCCGACAAGCGCATTCGCGTAACGGTAACTTTCCACATCCATAACGCCTGCTTGCGTGATACCGTATTTTTGGTAGCCGATTCGCCCATTGTCCTGTACCGTTGTCAGAAGGCCACCAATTTTTACCATCACGTTCGTCATTGGATACCTCCTTCCATCCGTTCCATTTTTACTTGGAATCGTCCTGTCGTTACTTGTTCTTCAATCTCCGCATATTCGGATTCGGTAATCGCCACATAGCGGATATAGTCGCCCGCCTGAATAAATACGGGCGGCTCTTTTGCCGGGTCATAGAGCTTCAACGGTGTTCGACCAATTAACTGCCATCCACCGGGCGATTCCGAAGGATACATTCCCGTTTGGCTACCGGCAATGCCGACCGACCCAGCAGGAATTTTAACTCTTGGCGATTCCAACCGCGGCGTAGCGATCCGCTCATCAAGACCGCCCAAATAGGTAAACCCCGGAGAAAAGCCGAGCATGTACACCAGATAATCTGTGCCGGTATGAATGCGAATAACTTCTTCTTCACTTAAGGAAGCATGTTGTGCAACATACGCAAGATCCGGGCCATATTCCCCGCCATACACAGTAGGAATCTCAATACGTCTGCTCAGGCTGTCGCCTTCTTCGTTTCCTTCTTTTATCGTTTGCAGTTTGGTAACCAGCTCATCGTACGCAATCTGATCCGGTCGATAAAAAATCGTAATGGAACGATACGTCGGCAAGACTTCGATAACCCCTTCTATTTTTTCGATAGCTTTTGTCGTTTGACGGATACGTGCATTTACCTCTTTGGAAATTTCGTTTGCAAATTCCATGACGAGTGCACAATCTCCCATCGGCAAAAAACGCGCCTGTTCGTACATCCCGTTCTCCTTTCAACGATGCGTTGGGATCGTCCTCATCGTATATCAACTATTCTCGATTTTCATCCCGTCATGTTATAGAAAAGTGGACAAATTCTTCACCATCGTCGTTACGCCCAAGTAAGCAGAAATGAAAGTAACTACCCAGCCAAGATAAAACAATACCGGAGGATGCTTGTATTCCCCGATGATGTTCTTCTTACGGCTTGCCAACAACATGACCGCCAACGTAATGGGGAGAATTAAACCATTCAATGCACCCACGAGAACCAAGAGCTTCTGCGGTTGACCGATGAAAACATAGAAGATCGTTGAAATAACAATAAAGCCAATGGTAAAGAGATTGGCTTTTTCGTTCACTACCTTGAACAGCGTGCGTAAGAACGATACAGAAGTAAAAGCACATCCCACAACAGAGGTCAAAGCAGCAGCGGTATAGACAATCCCAAAAATTTTATATCCTACTTCGCCACTGGCAATGCGAAATGCCGAGGCTGCCACGTTGTTTTGATCCAGGGCAGTTCCGGCGGCAACGACGCCAAGAACGGCAAGAAAGAGTAATACACGAACAATAAAGGCGACACCAATGCCGAGAGTCGCTGATTTTGTGACTTCCTTCAAGTTTTCTTCTCCGGTAATGCCGGCATCAATCAAACGATGACCGCCGGAAAAAATAATATATCCACCTACGGTGCCCCCAAGTAATGTCAAAACTGCCGGCAAGGTGCTCTGCATATCAGAGGGACTGACCGCACTTTTCGCTGCCAAACCGACGGGTGGAACTGTGGTAACACATACATAGCCAATCAAAAGAATCATTATGGCACCTAAGATCTGCGTCAACTTATCCATCGCACTTCCTGCCGACTTCGAAGTGAAGATGATAATGCCCAAAATAGCGGCAATCACGGCACCCATCTTGGTGTCAATGCCAAAAATGACATTCAGCCCAAGACCCGCACCACCAACATTGCCGATATTGAACGCAAAGCCGCCAAGACTGACTAAAAAGGCGATAAAGTATCCTAATCCGGGAAGGAGCTTGTTGGCGATATCCTGACCGCGCAGACCGGAAACCGCGATAACGCGCCAGACATTCATTTGCGCAATGTAACTCATAATAATGGAGACGAGGATAACAAAGGCAAAATCCGCCTGAAGGTCATTCGTAAACTTCGCCGTTTGTGTCATAAATCCGGGACCAATCGCTGAAGTCGCCATAAGAAAAGCGGCTCCAATGAGAATGGACCAGTTTGGTTTTGTTTTTTTCGTAATTATATTTTTGTTTTCCATCATCCACCTCACGAAATAAACGTTTCAATTGGGGAAACTTCAATGCCTGCATCCACTAAGCCCTGACGAATTTGTTTTACAAATTCAATGGCTTTCGGATTATCGCCGTGCACACAGATAGAATCGGCCTGAATGGCAATATCCTGCCCATCTGCAGTTGTAACTTTTCCTTCCTTAATCATCCGGATAACTCTCGGCAGAGCGTCCTCGATATTTTTTACGAAAGCCCCGGGTTTAGAACGATTGACTAAGGTTCCATCCGCATTATAACCACGATCGGCAAATACTTCTTGTGCTACGCGAAGTCCACGTTTTTTTGCTTCTTGCGCGATATAGCTTCCACTTAATGCCATTAAAATAATATTCTCTTCTTTCAATTGCGATAAGCCTTCGACTACGCCATCCGCTAATTCAGGATCCACGCACGCCTTGTTATAAAAAGCACCGTGCAATTTTACATGCTGTAGTTTGATTCCATGCGCCTTGGTAAACGCTAAAAGTGCGCCAGTTTGATAGAGCATGTAGTTCTTCGCTTCTTCACGGCTAATCGCCATGGCGCGTCGACCAAAGCCCAAAAGATCGGGATATCCGGGATGTGCGCCGACATGTACGCCCTGCTCTTTTGCCATCTTTACCGTCTTGTCCATGATGTTGCAGTCCCCTGCATGCCATCCGCAGGCAAGATTGATACTCGTAACGTATTTCAAAATTTCTTCGTCCATGCCTAATACATAAGAGCCATAGCCTTCACCAATGTCACTGTTTAAATCTACCCTATACATTTTCCGCACACTCCTTTCTCATTCCTCATAACGCGCAATCGTTTTCCCTCTGCTTGGAAAGAGCAGCTATCATTCAAAGATATTTTAACCATTATGATTTATTCTAAACGCAAAAATAAAATTAATTTACCGGGTTCTCCTCCTGCCCCCTACCCTCTACAAACAAAAGAGAAGAGCGATCCACCGGACCACTCTTCTCTTTTTTCCATTGCGGGGGCAGGATTCGAACCTACGACCTCCGGGTTATGAGCCCGACGAGATGCCACTTCTCTACCCCGCGATATAAAGAAAGGACACCTGCGTGCCCTCTCTTCTCTTATTTGGCGACTACCTACTCTCCCAGGCCGTTTCCAACCAAGTACCATCGGCGATACGGGGCTTAACTTCTGTGTTCGAGATGGGAACAGGTGTATCCCCCGTGCTATCGTCACCATATTTAATTCTTAACAATTCCGCATCTACGCCTTACTTAGACCTTTCCGTCTCCGACGCAGTCGATTTCTTCCGCTCGCCTTCGCGCTACGCGCTTGCCTTGCGGGAAATCTTTGCGTATGAAATGGCTGCCAACCGCTTCGCTTGTTAGACCATTTCACAATCTTAATAGGTATTTCTGGTCAAATGTTCGAGAGATTAGTATCCGTTAGCTCCACGCATTACTGCGCTTCCACCTCGGACCTATCAACCGGGTTTTCTTCCCGGTCTCTTAGAAATCTCATCTCGAGGGGGGCTTCGCGCTTAGATGCCTTCAGCGCTTATCCCGTCCGAACGTAGCTACCCGGCTATGCTTCTGGCGAAACAACCGGTACACCATCGGTTCGTCCATCCCGGTCCTCTCGTACTAGGGACAGCTCCTCTCAAATTTCTTACGCCCACGCTGGATAGGGACCGAACTGTCTCACGACGTTCTGAACCCAGCTCGCGTACCTCTTTAATGGGCGAACAGCCCAACCCTTGGGACCTACTTCAGCCCCAGGATGAGACGAGCCGACATCGAGGTGCCAAAC
>NZ_CABTXF010000025.1 GCF_902488755.1 uncultured Murdochiella sp.
AGAGGACGTTTGCGCTCCGATCGAAAGAAGCCTTCCGCTTCCAGTTTTTGTTTGCGTTTTTCTCGTTCCAGAAGAATCTGTCCTCGACCCTTCTGTTCGAGAGCGATGGCTCGTAGTTCAAATTTCCCCTGCTTTTCGTAGACCATCGCGTTGGCGAAAAGCGTTATTTGCGCCCCGTTTTGTATGGTCTGCGGTACTATCCCATCAAAATCAACACAATGAACCAGTGCCTTTTCATCTTTCAGGTCGAAATAGGTATAGCGATTCCGCGATAGATTCGCCACTTCCCCTTCCACCTGAACACGCTTTAGGATGGGATCATCGCGCACAACACGCTCAAAATAGCGCACCAATTCGGAAATGCGAAGCGGTTTCATTGCTCATTATCCGTGTGTAACGTTTCCGGAATCTTTTTGGGGTCTACAGTAATGGCGAAACGTTCCGATAAATGACCTTCGACCATATCCTTCAATAAAGATGAAAGTACACCATTAATGAATTTGTACGCTTCTGCATCCGAATAACGTTTGGCAATACCCACGCTTTCATGAATCGTCACTACCGTAGGCGCAAAATCGGTAAAGAGAATTTCATTCACAGCTACGCGCAAAACGGCACGATCAATGGTATGCAGCCGTTCTGTTGTCCAATCATGAAGGTAGGATTCAATCACTTCATCCACTTTTTCCTGATGGGCATGGAGTAGTCGTAAAGAATCCTGCATATATGCATTCTCCTCCGGCAGATCCTGCTCCCGTAACAACCGTTTCGGATCAAATTCATCTTCGCTGTTCATGTCTTGCGCATAAACGAGACGCACAAGCCACTCACGCTGTTCTTGCCGTCTCATATTATACGCGGGAAAGATAATCGCCCGTGCGGGTGTCGATCTTAATCTTATCGCCGATATTGACAAACAGCGGAACGTTAATAGCCGCGCCCGTTTCCACGGTAGCCGGTTTCGTCGTATTGGATGCCGTGTCTCCGCGAACGCCCGGTTCCGTCTGAGTCACTTCCAATTCCACAAAGTTCTGTGCCTGAACGCTGAACGCCTTCCCCTGATAAAACTTCATAATGGCCGTGTCGCTTTCGCGGATATATTTCATTGCGTCAGACGCAACATCTCCCTCAAGAGCAAACTGTTCATAGGATTCCGGATCCATGAAGTAGTACAATGCTCCGTCAGAGTAGAGATACTGCATTTCTTTCGTCTCAATGCGCGCTTCTTCAAATTTGTCATTTGGATTGAAGGTGACGTCCTTAGAACCGCCGCTCATGACCGAACGGATTTTGGCGCGAACAAACGCTGCTCCTTTACCGGGTTTGACGTGCTGGAAATCAATAATTTCATACACATCGTTATCGTAAACAAACGTCGTTCCTTTTCGTAAATCATTTGCTGAAAGCATAAACCCTCCTCAAGTATTGATGCTGTAATTATACCAGTCCGCCGAAGGCGATACAATTCTAATGCGGAAAATTGAATGGAATTACATCATGAACGTATGTTCATACAGAAACCGTGTTCCCCCACCCTTCGTCCGTGCGTCGATATTGAAAGGCTTCCCCAACAGCACCTTCATCTACTTCCTCTTTCCCATCCAAATCGGCAATCGTTCGAGCAACAAGCAACAAACGACGGCGAACGCGAAGTGAAACATGATCGTGTTGACATAGGATCTCCAAAAGAGACAAGGCTTTTTTCGTTGGATGAAGAAGAGAAATATCTTGTTGATTACTGAACTGTGCATTTACGGTATACTTCTCGTTTTTGTAGCGATTGATCTGCCGCTTTCGTGCCAAGGCAATATGTTGTCGCATGGTTCGGCTGTCCAAAATGGAATTATTATAGTCGTCTTCTCTACTATTTACAGTTTGTTCCATCTGGTCTTCTACGGAAGGGAGCGTAACGCGATAAATCATATCTATGCGGTCCAAAAGCGGTCCGGGGAGACGCGAACGATAACGACGAATTTCGGTTGCACTGCATGTGCAAGGGTGATCGGGATCACCGAAATAACCACAAGGGCAGGAATTGGCGGTAGCCATCAACTGAAAATCAGAAGGGGCTTCAAGGCATCGCCTTGTTCGATGAATCCGAATACGTTTTTCTTCCATCGGAATGCGCAGCCCGTTAATCAATTCTCGTGAAAATTGCGGCATTTCATCCAGAAATAAGATTCCTTTATGCGCGAGTGATATTTCACCGGGAACAGGCGGATTTCCGCCGCCCAGAAACGCTGCGCGTGTAATGGTATGATGCGGCATGCGAAAGGGAGGAAACGGATTACGGAGAAAAGATTGTCCACTCATAGATTGCATGCGAAGCACTTCGATCTCTTCCTCATGACAAAGACGGGGAAGAATACTGGGAAGGCGCGACATCGCCATGGTCTTCCCCACTCCGGGAGGACCCACCAAAAGCAAGGAGTGGCGACCGGCAACGGCAATTTCCATCAATCTTTTAAGCGGTTCTTGACCGCGCAAGTCGCCAAAATCCATGGAAAAATTCGGTTCATGGGCGTCCATATCGTCTCTTTTTTCGCCTTGAATTGGTTGTAAATGCGTTTTCTTCTGTAGCAAGGCTTCTACTTGACGAAGATGATGAACAGGATACAAAATGACCCCTTCCACCCTACTGCAGTCCTTTGCGTTTTCGACTGGCAAATATATTGTTGTTTTTCCGCTTTGTTTTAATGCCAATACCATAGCAAGCGCACCCGGAACGCTGCGCAGACGACCATCTAAAGAAAGTTCTCCGAGAAAAGCGACGGAAGAAATAGCCGAAGAGGAAATGCGCCCCATCGCCGAGAGGAGAGTAATCGCCATGGGAAGATCCCATTGCGTGCCCGCTTTATGGACGTCTCCGGGATAAAGATTGATTACAATACGCCCCAGCGGAAGACGAACACCCATAGAATAAATTGCCGAACGAATGCGCTCTTTGGCTTCCTGAATGGATGTTCCCGCCAAGCCAACAATCGTAAATTGCGAAAAGCCTTTAAGAATTTCGGCTTCTACGCTTACTACTTCCGTAGCAAGCCCTTCAAAATGACAAGACGTTGTTCGTGCAAACATGCCGACCTCCTTTTTTCCAGTGTACAAAAAGGAGAATCTCAAGGTGTTTCACATTTCCTCTACTGCATGTCAGAAAGGTCTGCCGATGGTTCCGTAAAACCAAATACCGCAAAAGCGCGTTGAAATTCCGCATCAAACGGTGCGGTTACACAAATCTTTTCATGCGAAAAAGGATGAAGAAAAGAAAGGGTACGGGCATGTAAAAGGTGATGCGAAAAACGATGGCGCTGATGACGATACCCATAAAGCGTATCCCCTACGACGGGATGATGACAAAAGGCGGCATGGACACGTATTTGATGCGTCCTTCCAGTCATAATTCGCACCTCCATAAGACTGGCTTCGTCTTTCACCTTCTGCGTAACAAATAGACTGTGCGCCTCACGACCATCCAATACGACAGCTTGCTTCTGCGGGTTGGTCGGATGACGTCCGATTGGTTCGTCTACCGCCTGTCCATCCGTTTTCCAAGCTCCTTCCACAATCGCCGTATAGTGTTTTCGAATGTCATGGGTGCGAAAAAGCTCCTGTAACGCTAAAGCCGCGCGATCGGTTTTTGCCAGCAAAAGCGTACCGGAAGTCTGCGCATCCAGTCGGTGGACTATGCCAGGTCGTTCTTCTCCTAAAAGAGTAGAGTACGAACGTCCGGAAGCAAGCAGAGCATTTACGACAGTACCTGTACGAACACTTGCCGTCGGATGCGTAATGAGACCTGCCGGCTTATTGATAATCCAAAGGTCTTCGTCCTCATAGAGAACCGGAAGATCTATCTCCTCTGGTAAAATGGGTGGAATGCAAAAAAAAGACGGATCGATACGAATGGCATCGCCAATGTGAACGATAGTACGTGGTTTTTCCTTCTTGTCGTTTACTAAAATATAACCCGATACAATCGCTTTGGCAATCTTCGTGCGGGACGCGCCGCTCCAAAGCGCGTGAACAGCGGCATCTAATCGTATGTCCTGTATGTCGTCTTCCTCTTCGATGAGAAAGTGCAAATATTCTGTCACGACCAAACCTCCGCAGACGCCGGCAGATGCCAGTCAATGGGTTCTTCACCCTGTTCTTCATAAAAGCGATTGATTCGAGAGAACGGGCAAGAACCGAAAAAACCGCGATGGGCGGAAAGTGGAGAAGGATGTGGAGACTCAATGATAAGATGTCTCGGATTCGTGATAAAAGCACGTTTGGATTGCGCATAACGTCCCCATAGAACAAAAGCCAGCGGCTTTTCACGCTGTCCCAGTAAAGCGATAATCCGATCAGTCAGCACTTGCCAGCCGATTCTCTCATGAGAGTTTGCTTGATGCGCACGCACCGTTAGCGTAGCATTGAGCAGTAACACGCCGCGTTTTGCCCACGTCGTCAAATCGCCATGATGGACCGGAGCGATTCCAAGGTCGTTATCCAATTCCTGATAAATATTGCGTAAAGAAGGCGGAATAGGAACGCCCCCATGTACCGAAAAAGCAAGTCCGTTTGCCTGACGCGGCTCGTGATACGGATCCTGCCCTAAGATGACGACACGACAGCTTTCATATGAGACAAAGCGCAGAGCGGAAAAAATATCCTCTGCCGGTGGATATACGGTAAATTGCTGATATTCGGAAAGCAACAATCGACGAAGCGTTTGATAATAAGGTTTTGTCCACTCCGCAGCTAAAAGAGAATCCCAGTCATTTCCAATGTGTACGCTCATCGTTATTTCCGCCAAGCCTGTTCCGGTAAAAGCAGCAAAAGCACACCAAGGGTAAAAACGCCGACAGTAACACCAATATCCGCTACATTAAAAACGGGAAAATGGATTGCCTCGATAAAATCCACCTGAATAAAATCAACCACCGAGCCAAAACGAACACGATCGATGAGATTACCCACTGCTCCACCGATGATTAGTCCCATCGAAACGGTATAGAAAAAATGTACTCGTTGATAGCGTTTAAGCATGAGCAAAAGAAAAACGAGAGCGGCGATACTGAGCAAAATAAAAAACCACTTTTGTCCCGATAGAATGCCGAAAGCCGCTCCTTCATTTTGCACATACGTAAAACGCAGCCAATGCCCCAAAACATTTATTGAAGCGGTTTCCTGTAATGCGGAGGATGCCCAAGCCTTAGTCACCTGATCCGCGATAATCCAAATCAACGCAATGCCAATTCCCGTTATCATAATGCTCCCATTCTCAAAAAAAACTCCCCCGGAAATCCGAGGGAGCGTCATTCTTACAGTTGATACATCGACTGGTCGGTTACCGACTGTTTTACTGCCGCATCGACATCAACTCCCTTAGGAACGATGACGTAAATATCTTTGGTCACCTTCTGAATATCTCCGTTAAGGGCGTAAACACCGCCGCTGACAAAATCGAAAATCTGACGTTTTTTATCCACTTCCAACATTTCCAAATTAAGGACTACTGTACGCGCTTGAGCAATATTGTCCAACACCTTCGGACCATCGTCATATTCTAACGGCTCCTGAATGCTAATGCGCATACGCGAAGAACCGGAGGTCATATCAATCACCTTTCCCAGACGGGAAGCGGTAGACGACGATTCTTCGTACCCTGCAGATGCATAGTCAGAAGAAAAGCTTGATGCTTTTTCCTGTTCCGAACGAGCTTCATACGCATTGTCGTAGGATCCACGATCCGCATAATCGTATTCGTCGTTATAATCCTCGTCCTCATATTGATCCTCAATACCAATCATGTTTTTCATTTTTTCAAAAAAGCCCATTCTATCCTCCTCGTCAACTTCGCTTTCCGAATAATGCGGTTCCGATGCGCACCATCGTCGCCCCTTCTTCTAATGCTACCTCAAAATCGTTGGACATTCCCATCGACAATATATCTATCTGATTCCTATTATAACCGAAGGAACGGCACTTTTCGAACAAAGTGCGCATCTTTTTGAATACAGGACGCACATCGTCCGGATTATTTACAGCCGGAGCCACCGTCATAAGTCCGCGAAAACGCACCTGCTTCATGTTCTCTGCTGCTTCCAATAAAGAGTATACTTCCTCTGCAGGACACCCCCCTTTTTGCGTCTCTCCTGCGATATTCACCTCGATGAGCGCATCAAAAAAGCGATGATCGCGAATGCCGATGCGTTCCATTTCCTGAAGAAGGGATATGCGGTCAACACTTTGAACAAGTACGACATTGGGCGGCAGCAGACGAACTTTGTTTTTCTGTAACTGACCTATCATGTGCAGACGAGCGCCGGAAAAGGCATCCTGTTTACGAATCATTTCTTGGACGCGGTTTTCTCCTACATCAACAAATCCTAAGGAAACAGCTTCCCGTATACGTTCTTCTTCTACCGTTTTAGTAACGGCGATGAGCGTAATCTCCTCTGGTCGATGGCCAAAACGTAGAGCGGCACGATTAATACGCGAACGAATGTCTTGTCCGTTCTCTATTAGTCCCATCGGTATAATCCCCCTTCCTTTACTTCTTGCGGACGCAGAATGACGCGATCAAATCGATGAAGCGCCCCCTTCTCCTTTTCTTCATCGCCTCCAAAAACCAAAAGTTCGTCGCTTTCTTCAGCGTTATCCATTAAGCGAACCGGTATCTTTTGGGCAACGTGATTCTTATCAAGGACATAACAAAATGTTTCTACGCCTTCACGAAAAACGGCAGAGGAAGGAATGCGATAACAATCCGCTTCCGAAAGCAACAAACGGATGGAAGAAAACCTCTCTCCCCGTATGCGCAAAAAGCCGTCGCGAAGAGCAAAAATTAATAGACTTCTTCCCAGTGGATCGTCGCTTCTACGAATCAGTTCGCCATGGAGCGTTACCTCCTTATCCGTTTTCAGCGTGTACTCTTCATGCAAGGTCACATCGAGCGGCAAAACGGACTGCGGCAAATCGAGGGCGAGATAAAACAAACGATTATCCACAAATTTTAATCCCGAATACTCCTGATGCGAAAGATTCTCTGTACCGATATCGCCTGGCGAAAGAAAATGTAGAGATTCCGGCGTAAAAAGCGATTCATAGCCGTCGGAAAACGGATAAACCATGCTGGAAAAGGGGGTAAGAACAGCATTTTCCTTCAACATTTTTTGGAGATATTCTTCTTCTGTTTTTCCGGCAACACGAGTCACCGCCGATTCCAGACGCCTACGAAGGGATTCGTCAATTTTTAATACAGGCGTATTTACTCGATAACGAATGTCGGTATTTACGGACCGAATGTCTTCTTTTGACCAATCCACCTGTTGAAACACATCCGGTGCATACTCATAAAAGACAAAAGCGCCTCTTCCTTCCCGAACGAATTCCACGCGCTCAGTTTGCACGAGAGTGAAGGTTTTCGGATGAATCAACCGACGCAAAAAAAAGACAGCAAGACCAACCACAAGCAATAGGAAAATCCCTTTTCCGATCGTTAAAAATCGCTTTTCTTTTTGTGGCGATTTACCCGACATGAGAACCTCCTAAACGTGGTTCCGTCCCTCTACGCAAACGCTCGATGTTCTCTTTATGACGGTAAACACAAACGACGGCGCAAAGCACCAGAGCAAAACGAATCACCAAAGGATGCGCAGTAAAGACGAATGTATATAGCGCCGCTCCACTGACGGAAAGTATGGAGCCAAGGGAAACAAGGCGCGTGGAAAACACAATAAGGAAAAATACGCCCAACCAGACAATCGTTAATGGCGCATTCACCATCATCATCGCTCCGCAAATTGTGGCAACTCCTTTTCCACCCGTAAAATGCAAAAAAGGTGAATAGCAGTGTCCGAAAACCGAGAAAAAAAGCGCAAAAGCAGTCGCTAAGGGATCATTAGGTAGCAGCAGATGCGCCAGAAACACACAAAGTGCTCCTTTTCCAAAGTCACCTGCAAACGTCAAGAGACCAACTTTCACGCCAAGCGTGCGCAGCACATTCGTAGATCCGATATTCCCGCTTCCGCGTTGGCGAATATCCGTATGGGCAAGCGTCTTTCCCAATACATAGCCGGTGGGCAAGCCGCCAAGAAAAAAACTCAAAAGAAGAACGACTAGCAACTGCATCGTTACTCCTTTCGTTCACGTACTTCAAGTTGCAGTGCTACACCGGTAAAATCAAAATTCTTGCGCAACTGATTCTCTAAATAACGCAAATAGGAAAAGTGCATTAATTCGGCATCATTCACGTAGAACAGGAACTTCGGCGGACGTGTTGCCACCTGTGATGCATAGAAGATTTTTAATCGCTTTCCCTTGTCTGTCGGCGGCGGATTCATCACTACTGCATCCCGCACCAAATCGTTAAGTACACCGGTGGAAATACGAAAACTATAGTGTTCATCCACTGCGTCGATAAGAAAAAAAAGGCGATCCATACGCTGCCTTGTCTTAACGGATACGGAAAGAATCGGCGCGTACGAATTGAAGGGCAGTACTTGACGAATACGCTCCTCCATATTGCGTAACGTATTCGTCTCCTTCTCTACCAAATCCCATTTGTTCAGCACAATAATCGATGCCTTTCGCTGATCATGCGCATATCCGGCTATCTTGGCATCCTGCTCACTGGGGCCTTCTTTTGCGTCAATCAAAAAAAGACAAAGATCTGCCCTATCTACAGACGATAACGTTCGTAAAACGGAATATTTTTCTATACGCGAATCGACAGCGCGCTGACGGCGAAGTCCGGCCGTATCAATTAAGGTGTATTTTTTGCCCTCTCGTTCATAGAACGAATCAATCGCATCGCGTGTGGTTCCGGGGATATTCGTGACGATCATGCGTTCTTCCCCTAAGAGGGAATTCACCATAGAACTTTTCCCCACATTTGGCTTACCAATCAAAGCAATTTTCAGCGAATCATCTTGCTCTTCCGTCTCAGCGCCTTCCGGCAAATGCGCAAAAACAGCATCCAATAAATCCCCTAAACCGTATTGCTGCTCCGCCGAAATAATGAAAAGTTCCGGAAAACCAAGCTCATAAAATTCATAGACTTCATGAGGCGTATCGTGCGTATCAATTTTGTTTACTACCACAAGACAAGTTTTACCGCTCCGACGGATTTTTTCCGCTACCATACGGTCCATGGCCGTTACGCCACATCTTCCGTCTACGAGAAACAGCACCAACTGACAATCCGCTAAAGCCAGATCCACCTGATAGGCAATCTGTGCCGCCATAATATCATCCGAATCCACCTCAAGACCGCCAGTGTCCATCAGCAAAAAATAGCGATTTTGCCACTCTACTTCACGATACAAACGATCGCGTGTAACACCGGGGGTGTCCTCCGTAATGGCGGCACGCTGACCGACCAGTTTATTAAATAGCGTTGATTTTCCGACATTCGGACGTCCAACGATGGATACAATGGGTCGCATTATGCCTCCATTCCCGATTGTTTTTTCGTACAGCAATCATTCACGCGATCCAGCGGACTCGTGCGGTAGACCATGTGCATCGCCGAAACACTTCGTTCTTTTTTATCGAGAGGACGAATGACTACAGAATAGAGCGCTAAGCCAAGAAAACCGACCAGCACACCGAGAAGCTCGTTTACCTTGCCCAGACGCTGTTGCACAAAAAGGCTCAGCAAAAGACCACCGAGAAAAAATAGCAGCGGTAAAACATACACAAGACCAACGCGGCGGAAAAACTGTTTATCCTCCATCTCCACCATGATCCAGTCTCCTTCTTCGACATGCAGCGTATTTTCTACTCGGTAGTAACTCGGCTCGGCATGACAGGCATTGCAAGCATGACACGATCCGCACGCTTCGGCACGCAACACCATGATTTCACATTGTCTACCTTCGCATTTTGTCACCACTGCCCGATTTTTCATGCCTTTCCTTTCTGTGAACTGTAATCCTACTATTCGTTACGAAAAACTTTCCCCTATTCGTTTCGAGGAGCAATATGCAACTCCTCGTATTGCTTCGTAGAGATAACCGTTGGGGCATCCATCATCAAATCCTGTGCCGTCTGCGTTTTGGGAAAAGCAATTACATCACGAATATTGCTGCGATTGATCATCATCATCACAAAACGATCCAAGCCGTAGGCAATGCCGCCATGCGGAGGCGTTCCGTACTTTAAGGCATCGACAAAGAAGCCGAAACGAGAAGCAATCTCTTCTTCACTTAATTTAAGAAGTCGGAATATTTTATCCTGTAAGTCGGCGTTATTGATACGAATCGATCCGCCTCCGCGCTCATCCCCATTGATAACAATGTCGTATGCCTGTGCGCGTACACGAAGCGGATCCGTATCCAACAACGGCAAATCCTCTTCAAGAGGCTTGGTAAACGGATGATGTTTTGCCACATAACGCTGTTCTTCTTCATCGTATTCAAACATCGGAAAATCGACCACCCAACACAGCGCAAAATCATTTGGATCAAACGTTAACTGTTCATTAGCCACAGTTGTGCGAAGCGTTCCGAGACGTTCCAGCGTTTTCATTTCCGAACCGATGAGAATAACAGCGACATCGCCCTCGTTGAGGGAAAAGCGCGCCTCAAGGAACTGCTTGGTTTCTTCCGTTAGGAATTTGTTGAAGCTGGATTGTATTCCCTCGGCGGTCTTTTTTACCCATAGCATTCCGTTCGCACCGATTCCCTTTGCGAAAGTCGTTAGCGCATCTAATTTCTTGCGTGTATAGCTCTCCGCCTGACCATCAAAGTTAATTCCGGCAATCAGTAAGCTTTCTGCTTTAGCCTGATGGAAAAGTGCAAAATCCGTGGTCTCTTCTATGCCGTCCAGACGAACAATTTCAAAACCATAGCGAAGATCCGGCTTATCCGTTCCAAAGCGATTCATGGCTTCTTGGTAGCGAATACGACGGAAGGGTCTCGGCAGATCAATGCCTAAAATCTCATGGAAAACCGAAGCCATCAAGCGTTCATTGATATCTAAAACATCTTCCATGGTGACAAACGACATCTCAATGTCTACCTGTGTAAAATCCGGCTGACGATTCGCGCGAAGATCTTCGTCGCGGAAGCAACGAGCAACCTGATAATAGCGATCTGTCCCACCAATCATAAGAAGCTGTTTATAGAGCTGTGGACTTTGTGGTAACGCGTAGAATTTTCCTTCCGAAACGCGCGAAGGAACAAGATAATCGCGCGCACCTTCCGGAGTAGGTTTGCCCAAATACGGCGTTTCCACTTCGATAAATCCCTCATGGTAGAGGAATTCACGAAAAGCGCGCGTAATCTGTGCACGCTTTGTTAACATTTCCTGCATCTTGGGTTTACGCAAATCCAAATAGCGATATTTTAGGCGCATCTCTTCTTTCACATCATCCTCATCGCGAATGTAAATCGGCGGTGTTTTTGCAACATCTAAAATGCGTAAAGACGTACACATCACCTCAATCTCGCCAGTGGCAAGATCCGGATTTTTGGCAGAACGTTCGATAACCTGCCCTTCCGCCGCCAAAACATATTCAGGGCGTACCCGCTTTGCTTTATCATAAAGAGCGTCATCCTGCTCCTGATTAAACGTCAGCTGTATAAGGCCGGTACGATCCCGCAGGTCAATAAAAGCAAGCGCGCCCAAATCGCGTACCTTCTGCGCCCAGCCCATGAGAACAACGGTTTTTCCGATGTCTTCTTTACGAAGCTCGCCGCAGTGATGCGAGCGTTTTAATCCGTTAAGCGATTCCATACCTTCTCCTTCTTATTCTGTTTGCCCTATTTCACGTACATAAGGATTCCAACGTCTTTCCTCATCAAGCGTTGTTGTCTCCCCATGACCCGGATATATTTTCAAATTGTCTTTTAACGCAAACAATTTTAACAGCGAATTTCGCATTTGTCGCTCATCACCGGTATAGAGATCCATTCTTCCGATAGATCCGCAAAAAAGCGTATCACCGGTGAACAGCGCATTCCCTAAGCGAAACACGACGCTTCCTTTGGTATGTCCCGGCGTTTCTAAAACGGACAGGGACAACGAAGAAATGCTATCCCCCTCACGAAACCAGCGTTCCGGCACAATGTTCTCCGCTTCCTTCCCTAAAATATCCGCATACTGTTCCAGCGTGTACTTTAGGACATCCGCTTCTTCTTTATGCAACCAAATCGGCACGTGATACTTTTGTCGATAATATCCTGCTCCGGCAAGATGATCAATATGACCATGTGTGAGAAGAATATCGGTGAGCTTGAGCTTTTCATCTTGAATATAACGGTCAAAAACCGCGATGGGTGCGCCGGGATCAATCAGAATGGCGTTACTGGTGGTTTCATCACTGACCAAATAGCTGTTTTCTGCGAAATAAGCGCCTAAAGCGGTACGAACTTGCATTCTTCCTCCTACCCGTTCATGCGGAAAACACGTACCGTATTGGGAACGGCGCGAATCTTTCGCATGACTTCATATACCTCATCCGCATCGTCAATTTCCATCGTCATTAAAATATGCGCCATGTTGTCGTTGTCCGTGTGTACCTGCAAGCCGGACATATTAATATCCATTTTACTGATCAATTCCACGATGTTTGCCATATATCCCGTTTGGTTGCGAGCCAGAATACGCAGTGTGGAGTAAAATTTAGCTTTTTCGGTTTTTGCCCATTCCACCTGAATCAGACGTTCCGGCTGCTTGGTATTGACGACGTTGGCACAGTCGCAACGATGCACGGAAATTCCACGCCCCATGGTAATATAGCCGATGATATCGTCTCCGGGAACCGGCGAACAGCACTGAGCTAACTTTATCTGTAGATTGGAAAGCCCTTCTCCGCGAATGCGAACCGCCTCATCCGCCATTTTGGGTCCATGATGCTCGACTTTTTGCGGCTCGGCTTTTTCCGCCGCATGTTGCAGCTCGTTAAGACGCTTTTCCTCTTCTTCTTTACTTTTTTTCTCTTCGTAGGCATTTTTCAAACGCCCGGTTATGCCAGCTAAAGATTGCGAACCGAACCCGATGGCTGCGTAAAGATCATCCGGAGAAGAATAACTGGTACGAGAAATAATCGCTCCTAAAAGGTCATCGGATAATAATTCGTTCGCATGATAACCATCTTTTTTCAAATCCTGAACCAGCATATCCCTTCCGATAGCAATATTGTCCTCACGGTTAGCGTGTTTGAAAAATTGACGGATTTTTTGTTTTGTCGAAGGATTGGCTACAAATTTAAGCCAATCGCGTGAAGGACCGGCTGTGTTTTTTGACGTAAGTACTTCGACGATATTGCCGTTTTCCAAAACATGATCAAGGGGCACCAACCTGCCGTCCACCTTTGCCCCAACACAACGATTACCGATATCGGAATGAATGCGATAAGCAAAATCCACCGGAGTCGATCCGCGGGTAAGTTCTACCACGTCGCCGCGCGGCGAAAAAACATAGACTTCATCGGAAAAGAAATCACCCTTCAATGTCTCCATGTATTCTGCGGAATCGGTAGCCGTTTTTTGCCATTCCATCAGCTGACGCACCCAGGTTAGTTTTTTATCAAATGCCGTCTTTTTACGACGTCCTTCTTTATACTGCCAATGGGCGGCAATACCAAATTCCGCTGTTTGGTGCATTTCAAAAGTACGAATCTGTACTTCAAAGGTTTCTCCGCCGGGACCAATCAGCGTCGTATGCAAGGATTGGTACATATTCTGTTTGGGCATGGCAATATAATCCTTAAAACGCTTGGGAATCGGCTTCCAAAGCGTGTGTACAACGCCCAAAACGGAATAGCAATCCTTGACGGTATCGACAATTACGCGAATAGCGGAAACATCAAAGATCTGAGCGAACGTCTTGTTCTGCTGATACATTTTTTTATAAATGGAATAGAGAGTCTTTGGTCGACCGGAAATCTCAAAATGAATGCCTATATTGTTCAGTTCCTCACTGAGCTGATCCATAATATGGCGAATATATTCCTGCCGTTCCTCCAATCGCTTATGCACCAGTGCGGAAATCTCAAAATAGGCGTCCGGATCGAGATATTTCAGGCACAGATCCTCCAGCTCTGACTTAATCGTGGAGATACCAAGACGATGGGCAATCGGTACATAAATTTCAATGGTTTCTTTGGCTTTTTCAATCTGTTTCGCGCGATCTTTATAATCCAACGTGCGAAGATTATGCAAACGATCCGCCAACTTAACGATGATGACGCGAATGTCGTTTGCCATTGCCATCACCATCTTGCGATAATTTTCCACCTGGTTATCCACTTTGGACTTGGACTGCAGTTGTTTGAGCTTGGTTACCCCATCAACGAGATTCGTAATTTCCGATCCGAATTCCTGAACCATATCCTCTTCGGTAATTGGGGTATCTTCTAAGACATCGTGCAGAAGACCGGCACAAATGGTCTGATCGTCCATTTGCAGCTCCGCAAGAATCATGGCAACATGCAAAGGATGAATAATATACGGCTCACCGGAATTTCGTTTTTGTCCTTCGTGCGCCGATTCCGCTAAGTGGTAGGCACGACGAATCAACGCTTCATCGGTAGACGGATGATAAGCTTTTATTGCGTTGATCAATTGGTCAATCGTCATGTCTTCCTCCCCTTCCATGCAGTATTTTTCTTATTGGCAAGCAGAATAGAATTATTCTA
Organism: uncultured Murdochiella sp.; assembly: GCF_902488755.1. GTDB lineage: Bacteria > Bacillota > Clostridia > Tissierellales > Peptoniphilaceae > Murdochiella. Next base: position 14,627 of record NZ_CABTXF010000025.1, read on the forward strand.
TTATAGCGCACTGAAGCGCATATCAGCTAATTTCAACTGGATCGATTTTCGTCCGTTATATTCATTCCATTCCGGACGATAAAGAATATCTACGCGCAATCCGGTATCCTGTCCGCGAAGAGCAGCGGAAAGATCCGCCTTTTGATCGGACGGACAAGTGTTTTTCAGTTTTTCCAGCAAGGCTTCTCCGGAAAATGCCACAGCCTGCATGGTTACCCCCTGTGATTCCACTCGAGCCTGCAAGACGTTACGATTTTTCCCCACAAGACGTAAATGCAGAACATTCACGCCCAAAGCAGCAAAAATAGGTGATGGATTTCCCTTTCCAAACGGCTCAAGCGAAGAAATCTGCTGCATCGCATCCGCATGAAGACCGGAAAAAGGCAACTTTGCATCCACCTCCACAGAAGGCTCGCAATCCGCATCGGAAAACGCGGCTTCCTTATTCCAAAGTGCGCGAAGCGCATCTATTTTCTTTTCTTGTATCGTTATGCCACAAGCCATGCGATGCCCACCAAAAGCAACATATTCGTCGCGATGCCGATTCAATGAAGAAAACATATCATACGCTTCGATACTTCGACCGGAGCCTTTAAGCAGATCTTGATCCGCCTGTGCAGGCGTTAAGATGAGCGTGGGACGAGAGAAACGATCCTTCACGCGACCGGCAATCAAACCGCAAATACTTTCGTGCACGTCAGGCAAAACGGCAACAATCACTTTTGGTAATGGACGTTTCTCCAAAGCAGAAATCGCTTCGTCCACTCCCTCGCGTGTCATCGCCTTTCGTTCTTCATTAAGCGCATATAATTCCCGCGCATAGGCGTCCACCGTTTCCGGATCATTTTCTAAAAAAAGTTCTACGCCCAGTCGTGCTGTAGACAAGCGACCGGAAGAATTGATGCACGGTCCGATAATAAAACCGACAGTATACGCATTGACCGGTCGATTCCAAGAATTGGCTGTAAGAAGAGCTTGCAAGCCGGGATTTGTCGTTTGATTCAAAACCTTTAATCCTAGCGTAACGATTAAGCGGTTCTCCCCCTGAAGATCCATCATGTCGCAAATCGTACCGAGAGCAGCGAAGCTAAGCAGCTCCTCAAAAATAGGAAGATCTATATCTGCATATTGCGCAAGTGCCTGCATCAGTTTTAAGGCAATCCCCGCACCGCAAAGAGAAGGAAACGGATACGATTCGCCGGGAAACTTGGGATTGATAAGCGCCTCACAAATCGGACGTTTTGCTTTCCCCTCAACAATAGCGGGTTCGTGATGATCGGTCACAATGACCGGAATCTGTCTCGAAAAGGCTTCTTCCAGACCGGAAAAAGCCGCAACGCCGTTATCGACCGTAATAATAAGACCAACGCCTTCTTCGTCCGCCTGTTGAACGAGCGAAGGATTGATGCCATAGCCATCTTCAATACGATCGGGTATAGCGTAACTGACTGCCGTTAAGGGGTTTTTACCTTCTTTCTCGGCAAGATAGCGAAGCCCTTTCACCAAAATTGCAGTAGCCGCCACACCATCCTGGTCATAATCGCCGATAATACGAATAGGCGTATCCGAGGAAAGACTTTCCCAAATATAGGAAACCGCCACTTCCATTTCAGAGAACAAAAAAGGGTCATAAAAATCTTTCGCTTGCGGATGCAAAAAAGATTCCGCCTCTTGTGAGACTACGCCACGATTTGCCAATAAAAGACGTGTAAGCGACGGCAGAGTCGTATTCTTCCCCAGTTCTTCAAAAGCGGATCGATTGTTTTTCATGAACCAGCGCATGACCGCTCCTTACGACAGGACAATTATTCCGCCTCGTGCGGTTCGTTATTCTCGTTATCCTCTGTGGCCGAATTTGCGGATTCTTCGCCTTCCCAGTTCAGTTTGTCTTCCGTCTTTTCGTATCCTTCCACAGGCTGTACAACATAGGAAAGTGCATTGCGCAAAAACTCCATACGATGATGGTCTCGACCGGTTTCAATTTCAAAAGCATCCTCGGTAAGCGCAACTACGTTTCCGCGAATTCCGCCGATGGTGACGACGGTATCACCAATTTTAAGACTGTCACGCACCTTTGCCATTTCTTCTTGGCGTTTTTTCTGCGGACGAATCATCAGAAAATACATTGCACCGAACATTACTGCCAACATGGCAAAAGGATATAAATTATTAGGCATTTTTCGCTCCTTTTTCGTTTGCGGCAACGCCGCATAGTATTCTTGACATCTGTTCTATTGTACCACAGGTCAAAACTGCCATAACAGGCAACTCTGCAGACAAAACCGCTTTACTGCCCTAAATAACGACGTAAAAATGACGCCTTGAAATCCAAGAACGAATCACAGAGAATCGCTTCACGCATTTCCTGCATCATGTGCAGGAGAAAATATAAATTATGGAGACTGAGAAGATGCGCTCCGACGATTTCTCCTGCTGTGACAAGATGACGCAAATAGGCACGCGTATAATTCGTACACGTCGGACAGGAACAATCGGCATCCAACGGCGAAAAATCTTCTTTATAGCGTGCATTTCGCATATTCCGCTTACCGTCGTGAACGAGCGCCTGTCCGTTTCGCGCGACGCGCGTAGGTAAAACGCAATCGCACATATCAATGCCGGCCTCAACCGATTCAAAAAGATAATCCGGTGTACCGATACCCATGTTATAACGCGGCTTTTCTTCCGGCAAAAAGGGTACGGTAAAACGCAAAATCCGTAAAAACTCCTCATGCGGTTCACCGACACTGATTCCCCCAATGGCATAACCATCCAAATCTCTTGCCGTGGTCTCCTTGGCAGATAACTCGCGAAGGCGTTCGCTGAAGCCACCCTGCACAATGCCAAAAAGTGCCTGATCCGAGCGTGTTTTCCTTGCCATACAACGATCCAGCCAACGCAACGTGCGATACATAGAATCTTCGGTATACGCTTCATCTGCCCCATACGGAACGCATTCATCAAACGCCATCATAATATCTGCGCCGAGTGCCTCCTGTACTCCGATGGAAACCTCTGGTGAGATAAACTTCGCCGAACCATCGAGGTGGGATTGAAAGGTTACGCCCTCTTCAGTGATAGCTTTGCGATCAGCAAAACTGAATACCTGATAACCGCCGGAATCGGTCAACATTGCACCATCCCAATTCATAAAGCGATGCAAACCACCGGCCTTTTGCACCACCTCCTCTCCTGGGCGAAGGAACAAATGGTACGTGTTGGATAAAAGAATCTGCGCACCGATAGCTTTCAATTCCGGCGTAGTCATTGCCTTTACCGTCGCTTGGGTGCCGACCGGCATAAATACCGGTGTCAGAATATCTCCGTGAGGAGTATGCAATATGCCGGCTCGTGCGCCGCAATCCTTCGATTGATGAACCAATTCATAGGTCACTGCACGCATGTCGACTCCTTAAAAATTTCATCCTGCGGATCCGGCCCGTCATGTTCTGTCTCCGCCTGAAATACTTCCTTCCTTACTGCCACCCCCCGGTTCGCATTGGATGGCAAAGCATCAC
>NZ_CABTXF010000026.1 GCF_902488755.1 uncultured Murdochiella sp.
CAGCTGTCCCCCCTTCACAAACAGAAGGTATTAAACGAGTAAGGCCCAAGGATTTGTCCATTCCTCCCGCCGAGAAGGCGGGAGTTTTTTTATTGCAAAGTTGGGTATAATAGGATCGTAAGCGTAAAACGTAAGGCTTTTCTTCAAGAATAGCTTGCGAACAATGAGCAGCAAACGCTGGTCGAAACACTGGACAAGGAACAGAAAAGGAGTTGTCATGGGAATTATTGATTACATCGAAGCCAAAAACAGAGAGCGTGTCAATCGCGCACGTCGTGAAGATAGTAAAAAAGTGGGTTTAGGTTTGCTCATTGGTGCAGCCATCGGCGCCGGTATCGGTATTTTGACCGCACCGCAATCCGGGGAAGAAACCCGTCAGGATATCGTTAAAAAAGCAAAAGAAGCTGGCGATGTAGTTCGTGATAAAGCGGATGAATATGTCAATCTTGCGCGCGATTTCGGCAATGATGTCGGTGAAAAAATAAGCCAGATTCGCCCCGCTATTCGCGAAAAATTGGAGGACTTGGGCGAACAGTACGAAGAATCCGTCCACGGCGTAAAAACGGAAATTGCCAAGGCAAAAGAAGAAGCGGAAGATAAAGCCGAAGCGGTAAAAGAAGGGGCGAAAAAAGCAGCCAACGATGCGGGAAAAGGCGCTAAAAATGCTGCTGAAGATGTGAAAAAGGGAGCAAAGAACGCTGCTGAGGATGTAAAGGAAGCAGCCAAAGACGTTAAAGAAGACGTTAAAGAAGCGGCGAAAAAAGCAGATAAATAACGGCGAACAGGCAGGAGGTTTGCGATGAACAACTTGACCTTAACCGTATCTGTGCAGGATGTATTGTTGTTTGCTTTGCTTGTACTGCTGATCGTTGCGGTTTTCGTGCTCATTCAGGTACTGAAAAACATTAAAACGGTGACAAGCGCATTACAAGAAGTAGTGGACAAGAACAGCGAAGAACTTGACGCAGCGGTGAAGTCCATCCCCGTATTGACGGAACGACTGGATCACACGTTGGATAAGGTGAATACCATTCTTGATGATTCTTCCGATTCCATTGTCGAGTCGCTTGCACAGGCTAAAACAACCCTGCAAAACGCCAATCGCTTAAGTAGCGATGTTGCCGACACGGTTCAGTATGTCGCAACAACGGCGGTAGATACGGCGGATCTCATTTCTTCAAACATTAATCGCGGAAATTCAACATTGAATTACGCGAAGGAAATTTTGCGCGTAGTACGCGATGTCTTACACAAATAAAAACGCTTGCGCTACAAGCGAAATTTGCGAAATCAAAAGTTGAATACTCATAAAAAGAAGTGCTCATTCTGGGCGCTTCTTTTTATGAAAAGGTTAATTCCTACGCAGGTCGATCATCTTTTTCTGTTGTATGAAAACTGGGGAAAACGTAAAGCGCAGCGGATGGTTTACTATCTTAAAAAATCCGTGCACATGGAATCGTTTTTATGGTATTCTGAATGCAGGCAGACATACAGGGAATAGAGGTGAGAGTATGGCACAACCGACAATCAAGGATGTAGCAAAATTAGCTGGAGTTTCGATCTCTACTGTCTCGCGCGTAATGAATAAATCCAAACCGGTCAGCCCGGAAGCGCAGCGTAAGGTCATCGACGCAATTAATAAGCTTGGCTTCAAGCCGAATGAATTAGCGCGCAGCCTGGTTATGAAGAAATCCAACTCAATCGGCATTCTCGTCAAAGATATTGGCATTCACTATATGGCAGAAATGATTCGTGGTGCTGAAGAAATTGGTCGCATGTATAATTACGATATTCTGCTATCCAGTACGTATGGTGAACGAGAACTGGAACAGCGTGCGATTGATTTTTTATATCGAAAGCAGGTCGAGGGCATTATCATCATTTCCGAGAGTATTGAACCGGAAACGATGGTAAAGATTAAAGAATATCGGCTGCCTTATGTGCTTCTGGATCGCTTTTACAAATCGACGGATTTGCATACGGTGACGATTCGTCATCGCGAAGCGATGAAAGAATTGACACAATATGTTCTTTCCTTAGGCAACCGTAGCGTGCGATATCTTCGCAGCAGCCTGAATTATGATTTTTCTAAAGAGCGTTCCGGCGGCTATGATGACGCGATCCGCGAGGCGGGTCTTCTCCCGATGAAGATTGATGCGGACGGGGCAGGCATTGATGCAGGGTATGCTGCGGCAAAAGAAATCACCCAGAATCTAAAGAAGGATCCTTTTGATGCGTTGATTTGTGAGAACGACGATTTGGCGATCGGTGTCATGACCTATTGTTATGATCACGATTTGCCTATTCCCAAAGCATTTCAAATTGCGGGATTTGGCGGTTCTCCCGATGTACAGATCTTCCGTCCCCAACTGACGACAATGGAAGAACCGTACTACGATATTGGGGCGGTCGCTATGCGTGCTTTAACAAAAACATTACAAGGCAAGACGACTTTAGACGAAACCTTGTATTTACCAACGCAAATCCTCATTGGTGAGTCGACAGAACAACGAAAGTAAGGTATAACGTTTTTAGCTCTTATAATTCTGAAGGAGGTTTACATGGCAGAGAAAACGGTAACGGTGGTAAATGAAACCGGTTTACATGCAAGACCGGCAGCAGCCTTGGTCCAATTCGTCAAAAACATTCCCGGCGATGTCGAGTTGGTGAAAAATGGAAAAGTGGCCAACGCAAAAAGCATCTTTAACGTGATGAGCTTGGGAATTTCAAAAGGGATGGATATTACCGTTCGCGTGAACGGCGACGACGCAGAGGAACATGTCGATCGAATTGTCGAGTTTATCACCCAACTGACAGATTGACGATAGAAGGGAGCATCTATCATGCTCCCTCTCTTTTTTTGTCCGGAACATTTTTTCGCCGAAGATGGACGTTTGCGACATAGTCGACATAGTTAAGAAAGGAGGCGAAGATGACAAGAAGAATACCGGGAATCATCGCCTCGTATGGGATAGTCATCGGCGTCGCAAAACGCTGGATTCCGGAAGAAATACCCATCCGTAATGACTGGATCCGGGAAGAGGAAGTTGCGGGGGAAGTAGAAGCGGTTAAACAAGCATTTTCCGCATTTCGACAAACGTTGGAACGGGAAAACGCGTCTTCTCCGCTTCTCTTTTCTTTACGTGAAGCACATATTGCTTTATTAGACGATCCGTATTTGTTCGAGAGCGTTGAAGAGCGTATTCGAGATAAGCACATGTCTGCGGATCGTGCGTTAGATTCCACGATTCGTCTGATGGCGGCTCAGTTGGAAGCATTGGAAGATCCTTATCTGCGTGAACGGGGGAGCGATTATCGTGATATGGGAAGAAGTCTTCTCTATCAGCTGAAAGGGCTTCCCGTTCCACGCTTAGACCATCTTTCAGCGCCTTGCATTCTTATCACCGAAGAGTTAGCGCCTTCCGATGCGCTTCATTTGGACAAATCGAATGTATTAGGCTTTACCAGTGATCGAGGCGGAGCTACCTCGCATACGGCTATGATTGCCCAGACAATGGGTATACCGGCCTTGGTGGGGGTAACAGAGCTTACTTCCTTGGTAAAAGATGGCGATCTCCTTATTCTGGATGCCGAAAACGGTGAGGTGATTGTAGAGCCGGATGCGGAAACTATTGCTTTTGTGCAGGCAAAGATGGATAGCGGAAAACGACAAAACTTGCGTTTGGCTATGACACCGCAGGAACGAGCAGTAACCAAAGATGGTCATTCCGTAGAAACCATGGTGAACATCGGTGGTTTAGAGGACTTAACGGTGGGGCTTCTTGCCGGTGCGGAGGGCGTAGGGCTGTTTCGAACCGAACTCCTCTATATGGAGCAGGATCACTTTCCTACAGAAGAAGAACAAGTGGGCATTTATCGGCAGGCTGCAGCCCTTTTAGGAGATCGTCTACTCCGTATTCGTACGTTGGATATTGGCGGAGATAAGCGATTGCCGTATTACGCTTTTCCGCGTGAAGCCAATCCGTTCCTTGGTTGGCGTGCTCTTCGTTTTTGCTTTGACAAAGAGAGCATCTTTCGGGCGCAGCTTCGCGCCATTTTACGCGCTTCCGCCGAGGGGAATGTGCAGCTCATGCTTCCCATGGTGGTCAGTCCGTCGGAAGTGTTCCGTGTAAAGCAGATGCTCGAAGAAGAAAAACAATTGCTCCGTAAGAAGAACCAGTCTTATAATGCCAATTTGCCCATAGGCATAACGGTCGAAACCCCTGCCGCTGTTCTTTTAGCGCAGGATTTGGCACAATGCTGTGACTTTTTTAGCATTGGTACCAATGATCTGACGCAATATCTGTTGGCAACAGACAGGGGAAATAATCATGTGGCCAAACTACATTCCCCGTTTCATCCTGCGGTAGTGCGATCAATAAAACAGATCGTTTCCGCGGCACACGATGCCGGCATTCCGTGCGGATTGTGTGGAAGTTTTGCAGGGAATTTACATGCAACGCCCTTGCTGTTGGGCTTAGGTTTAGACTCGCTTTCTGCACCGGCATCCATTCTTCCCCGGTTGAAAGAACGAATAAGAGGAATTACACTGAAAGAAGCAATAAAACTTGCGGATAGGGTATGCGCCATGCGTTCCACCGAAGAGATTACGCAAAGCGTTAGCGCATTTTTGCCGGTCGAGACGGAAGGGGAGAAAGAATGAAAGAAAACGGAAAGAAAATGCTCTGGATTTTCCTCGGCTGTTTTATCTTGGCATTAGCGATGAATTATTTCTTCATTCCGAATCATATTGCGGCAGGCGGAATCAGCGGATTAGCAATTGTCATCAATTACGTTTTTCCCTTTTTCAGTATCGGTACACTGATATTGGTGGGCAACGTGGTTCTTTTTATTATGGCGTTTCTCATCTTGGGAAAGCAATTCGGTCTCATGACATTAGTGGGCTCCATCTCCTATTCCATTTGGATTATCTTTTTTGAGCGGGTTGCGCCGGTAACCGAGCCCATTGTGGCGGATCAGCTTCTTGTGATTCTCATTGGCGCATCCATCAGCGGAATCGGTTTGAGCTTCGTTTTTACGCAAAATGCTTCGACCGGAGGAACCGATATTTTAGGCGCCATTTTGAATAACATTACCCATATTGGTTTAGCTAACAGTCTGTTGCTGGTAGACGCCATCGTTGTCCTTTTGGGTGGCATGTTCATTTCTTTAGAAAATGCGCTATATGCGATTGTGGCCATCTATCTTCAAGCGATGATGCTGGAAAAAATGATAGCCGGTTTCGGTCGACGCATAGTGATGAATATTACCACCTCCAAAGTGGACGAAGTAAACGAATTTATTATTGAAAAAATGCACCGCGGAACCACTATTTATAATACAGAGGGGGGCTTTTCGCGTCGTCCGCACTATGCGATTCTTTCCGTTGTTCACAACAAGGAATACATCCGCATTAAAGATTTTGTGGAAAAGACCGATCCCAGTGCCTTTGTTTTTGTCTATTCGGCAAGCGAGGTACTGGGCGAAGGCTTTACCTATGCACCCGGTCAACGTCTACCGAATCGCTTTAGTACTGCTGAAGAAAATGAGGTGGTGCAGAAGAACGCCGTACCGTTAAATGAAGAAATGGAAATGAACGAGGAAAATCATGCAGCTGGGCAAAACACAAACGCGGAAAATTAAATCCATATCCGCTCCGGGAGCAATTCTTGAGGGCAATATCCTTTTGCCGAAACGCTTTGTTCCCGAAGGAGCAAAAGTAAATGACGAAGTGGACGTTTTTCTTTTGCGCGATTCAGAGGATCGACCGATTGCGACGACTCGTCATCCTAAAGTGCAAGTTGGGGAATTAGCCCTTCTCGTAGTAAAAGACGTTTCCCGACAAGGCGCTTTTTTGGATTGGGGATTGGACAAGGATCTGTTTTTGCCCTTTCAGGAGCAGATGCACCATGTCAAAGTGGGTGAAAAGGTTCTTATCTATTGTTATCTCGATAAATCGGATCGGCTTTGTTCCACGATGCGCATAAAAAATCATTTTTCCTTCCCTAACCATCTCAAAGAAAATGACTGGGTGGATGGTGTAGTGTATGCGAATAATCCGGAGATCGGCGCTTTTGTTCTCGTTGAACAGCGCTATAACGGTCTCATTCCTGCCGATGGTTCCCGTGGCGCTTTGCGCATCGGAGAAACGGTACATGCACGTGTTGAGCGTATAAAACCGGATGGAAAAATCGACCTTAGTCTGCAGACACGCGCCCATGAACAAATGGATGCCGATTCTGCCGCTATTTTGCAGATGATAAAGGCGAACCAGGGTTTTTTACGAGTGAACGATAAGAGTGATCCTGAAACCATACGAATGTTATTCGGTTTGAGTAAAGCGCAATTTAAACGCTGTGTCGGACGATTGTTGAAACAGGGACGCATTGTTTTTTGTGAAGATGGTATTGCGCTTCGATAAGTGGAGAAGAACAAAGGGGACAATGGCTTCCCAATACGTCAAAGAGAGGAGAAAACATGGACAATCCGATTTTAGCCCGTGTCGGTGAGAGAGCGATTACGAAACAAGAGGTGGACGAATTGCGAAAACTCCTGGGTGAACAGGCGCAACATTTCGACGGAGAAGAAGGAGATTCTCGCTTGTTGGAAGAAATCATCCATCAGGAGCTGCTCTATCGCGATGCGATAGATAAACACATTGACGAAGAAGAGGCGTTCAAGCAGCAGTTGGATCAACAGATCGATGCGATGAAAAAGCAGCTTTTGCAGCAGTACGCCTTGCAAAAATTGCTTTCCGCTGTGCAGGTGTTGCCACAGGACGTGGAAGAGTATTACCGTGCGAACGAAGAGCATTTTAGTGAGGAAGAGAAAAAGAATCCGGACAAACAGAAATCACAGATTTATATGCAGCTTTTGTTGCTTCGTCAACAGGCTACCTATGTGAATTACACCGCTACATTAGAGAAGACTTATCCTGTTACGCGCATGAGCGCGTCCGAAGAAAAGGAGGAAAACCATGAGTGAGCAAACTATCTTTGAAAGCCATCCTATTTTTACGTATTTCTATCGCATGAACCAAATTCCTCGCGGTTCCGGAAACGAACAGGCAATAAGCGATGCGCTGACCGCATGGGGAAAAGAAAAGGGATGGAAGACGGAACAGGACAAGGCAGGCAATGTTCGTATGACCAAACCTGCATCATCCGGCTTTGAAAATGCTCCAAGAATTATTATGCAGGGACACATGGACATGGTCTGTGTGAAAGGAAAAGGCGTGGAGCACGACTTCACCCGTGATCCAATTGCAATGGAAGAAAAAGACGGCTGGCTTCATGGCATCGGAACGACGCTTGGCGCAGATGATGGCATTGGCGTAGCTATGGGACTGGCGATTCTTGATGAACAAATGGATATGCCGGAAACTACTCTTGTCGTTACCACGGATGAAGAGGAGGGCATGAACGGTGTTCTATCGCTTTCCCCATCATGGCTGGATGCCGATATGCTCATAAACATTGATTCCGAAGAAGAAGGATTTGTCACCTGCGGATGTGCAGGCGGTGCGACAGGCGAATTTACCATGCCGCTTACGCGCGAAACACTTTCCGGGCAAAGTGGTCTGCACATTACCATTACGGGGATGAATGGCGGTCATTCGGGACAGAATATTTTAGCGGAACCCCATAACGCCTGCAAAGTTATGGCGCAGTTTTTACATTCTCTTTTGCAGACCGCGCCCCTTCGCATCGTGCGCTACCATAGCGGTGAGAAGCACAATGCCATTCCTAATGAAGCGCAGGTATGGATCAGCTTTTCAGCTGATGACGAAGAGAACATAAAACAAGGAATCAGGCAGATTTGGACGACTACACAGGAACACCTGTTAAAACAAGAACCCGATATTGCGATCCATGTCGATTCCTATACTCCGGATGATGCGCCCCTTAGTGCGGAATCGACCAAGCAACTGTTGAATCTGATTGATGTTTTGCCGCACGGGGTTTACCGGATGCGTGAAGACGGTAAAAATGTCCTTGCCTCGGACAATTTAGCGATTGTGGATACGAAGGAAGACTATGCGGATGTGATGGTTTCTGTTCGTTCCAGTTCTGAAGAGGTGCTCAGCGAGTTAAAGGAAAAGATCGATCAGGCGGTGCATACTTTTGAAGGTAAAGGTAGCTATGGCGATGTTTATCCGGCATGGGAATTAGCAGAAGTTTCTGCACTGCGTGAGCTCTTCTTGGAAACGTATCGTAAAGAAACCGGAAAAGAAGCGGAAGTGTTGGATATTCACGCGGGATTGGAATGCGGCCTATTTGCCCAGTATAATCCTTCGTTGGACATGATTTCGATCGGACCGGATATTGAAGGGGCGCATACGACAAGTGAGCGCCTGAACATTGCTTCGACCATCAACACGTATTCTATTTTGAAAAAACTGATCGCGCGCATCGCCACAATGCGCTGAAATGTGTATAATGAAGAAGGCAGAGCATTTCCCATATCAAGCATAAGGAGGTCCGCCATGACGGAGGAAAAAAACAAGGATTTAGAGCCGGAAACGGTTGATTTGGACGAGGAAGAATGGGATTTGGACGAAGAGGATCATATCGTTCTCACCCTTGATGACGACACGGAATTGGAATGCGTCGTTTTGGATATTTTCCCGTTTCATGATAAAGAATATATTGCCCTCTTTCCTGTAAGCGAAGAAGAGGAGGAAGAAGGCATCCTTCTCTATGAATATGCAGAAAGCGAAGACGGCGAAGAGATCGAACTGTCGCAGATTGAATCGGAAGAAGACTACAATGCTGTGGCGGATGAGTTTGATCGCCTTTTAGCCGAAGAGGAAGAAGACGATGAATGCGGATGCGGATGTGGCTGTGATCATTCGCATGAGGAAAAGTGAGAGGGGGATGCGGTGATTCAGTTAGTATTGGGACCGAGCGGAAGCGGTAAAACGACGCGCATGATTGATCAGGCTAATGAAGAGCATAAATCGCACAGTGGTCATCTCGTTTTTGTGGACAATGATGATTCGCAGATGTTTCGGCTGGATCATTCGGTTCGTCTGATCAATATGAAGCAGTATCACATTCATACCATGGATCGTCTTTATGGTCTGTTAGCCGGTATGTTGGCGAGAGATTTTGACATTGAGCGTGTATTCATTGACGGCTTACATGCCGAAGTATTGCAAGAAGGCGACTTTGAAGAAAATCTTAAAGCGCTTGTCACGCTCTCCTCTGAGAACAATGCCGATTTTCTTATCGGTCTGAACATCAAACCGGAGGACATTCCTAAGGTGGACGGCATCGAAATGGTTGATCTTTGGGAAGCATAACGAAGCGAAGCGCATTCCACAGGGAATGCGCTTTTTCTTTTTGGGAAAGGAAATTCGATGCGAGAACTGACCGTGGGAACGAATGACGGCGAGCAGCGTTTAGATCGCTTTTTGCTAAAGGTATTCCCCCGAGCGACGACCTCATTCATACAAAAGAAGATTCGCCAAAAAAAGATTAAAGTGAATCATGTGCGGGCTGAGTCCGGTACGTTTTTACATGAAGGGGATTTGGTACAGATTTATCTCTATGAAGAGATTCTGCATCCCTTAGAAGAGCGGCGTGCCATACCAACGTCTTCTCTTCGCCTTTCCTATGCATACGACGGAGCACAATTCAGTGTAATTGATAAGCCGGCAGGCGTGTTATCGCATCCGGCTGATCCCAGGGACTACGGAAAAACCGTCGTCGATGCATTTGTCCACGATCGGATTGTGTCCGGAGAATATGTTCCACGCAGAGAAAAAAGCTTTACACCGGCGTTGGTCAATCGTCTCGATATGCAGACGGCGGGATTGCTCATCGGTGCGAAAAGTCATTCAGCGATGTTGCTCTTACAGCAAGGGCTGCGCGACGGACGCATTGAAAAGCATTATTTAGCCTATGTGGAAGGCATTATTGACTGCGAAGAAGTCATTACGCTTCCTCTACGCACCGAAAGAGGAAAAAGTGTAGTCGATCCGAATGGGAAACCCTGCGTTACGCATGTTTCTCCCGTGAAAACCGGTAACGGGTTTTCTCTTATCGCCATACGTTTGGAGACCGGACGCACGCATCAGATTCGTGCGCATCTTTCTGCTTCGGGGCATCCGCTCATCGGGGATCGTCCTTATGGCGCGACGTTTCGCACGAATGTATTTAAGCACCATCTTCTGCTCTCCTCGCATTTGCTGTTTCATGACGGCGAACCGCTTGCGCTCCCCACGCCATTCAACGTATACTCAAAGCAGACGGAACAATTCAAAGCGTTATGGTCAACGATTGCTTCCTAATGATGCGTTTTTTACTTACAGGAGAAAAAATATGTCCATTAAAATTCTTCTTGTGGAGGATGAAGCCCCCATTAGAATGTTTACAAAGATAAATTTAGAGAATGAAGGTTTTCAGATTATTGAAGCGGAAAGCGGAGAAATCGGTGTAGATTTAGCACGAAGCGAGCATCCGGATATTGTTGTGCTCGATCTCATGCTGCCCGGTATGAGCGGTTACGATGTTTGCAGTATTTTGCGTTCGGAAATGCCACATATTGGGATTATCATGCTTACGGCAAAGTCGCAGGAAATTGACCGCATTTTGGGGTTGGAAAAAGGAACCGATGATTATATGGTCAAACCCTTTAATCCTCATGAATTAGTTCTGCGGGTGCGCTCGCTCATTCGACGTTTGAAGTTAGACGAAGAATCCACAGGCGCAAAGGCGATTTCGTCAAGCCTGACCGACGGACCGTTCACTTTAGATCTGTATGCGCGCACTTTTTCTAAAAATGGTGATCCTATCGATTTGACGCCGACGGAACTGGCGATTATCAAAATGTTCATGACGCATCCCGGAAAAGCACTCAGCCGTGAGGAAATTCTGCATCATGCTTGGGGAGAAGATTACCGCGGAGAAAGTAAAATTGTGGATGTCAATGTTCGTCGTATTCGTGCAAAAATTGAGGATAATGCGGCGAAGCCGGCGTTTTTGGAGACGGTATGGGGGGTCGGATACCGGTGGAAAAAGAGCGAATAACCAATATTACCGACTTAATCGGCGTGCGCATAATGGGGCTTTTTTTGACTGCCATTTTGCTCGTTGCCATTGTCTTTGAGATGTTTTATATCCAGTCGCTTTACAGTTATTATTACGATAACGTGAGCGGTGTCTTAGAATCACAGGCGCGCTATAGTGCGGAGCTATTCCTGAGTTATGTCTCGGATGATGACCTGCACACCATCGTACTGGAAAATAAAAATCAATTCTATCGTTCCAATACGATGCAGGTGCAGATTCTAAATAACGATGGGACGGTTCTCTTTGATAGCCGGGGAACGTCTCTTCCCGGAAAAAAAGTCAATGCGAAAGACGTACAAATGGCGCAAAAGAATACGACGGGAATCATGGTGGGAAGAGTTTCCTATTCGGATGAACCGGTGATGTGCCTTTCGTATCCTTTGCGCAATCAGACCGATCAGGTGGGTATGATTCGGTTAACCACGTCTTTATCCGGTGTTAATTCACTGATTCTTCAGCGGATATGGCCTTCTCTGCTTTTTGCTTTTCTGATGATTGCTTCCGTTGCATTACTCTCGTTTCTTATGTCCCGATCCATTGTGCGACCGATTCATAATTTAACGGCTGTCGCCCTGAAGTTTTCGGATGGGCAATACGAAGAGCGTGCGGATGAAACACCCCGTGGTGAAATCGGCGAATTGGCGCGAACGATGAACCTCATGAGCGATAATATTCGAGAGAAGGAAGAGTTGAAGAATGAGTTTATTTCTTCCGTCTCTCATGAGCTGCGTACACCCCTTACTTCCATCAAAGGGTGGGCGATTACCCTGCAAACAGAGGGTATAAAGCCGGAAATTGTTGGGGAAGGACTCAAAATCATCGAAAAAGAATCGGAGCGATTGGGCGCAATGGTTGAGGACCTCTTGGATTTCTCTCGTTTTTCCTCCGGACGAATCAAGCTGAGCAAAAGTCGCTTTAATTTAGTAGAAGTATCCAATCATATTTTGCTGCAGATGCGTCCGCGCATCGAGGAAAAGCATATCAATATGAACTATAGCTATGCACAAAACAGTATAGAGATCATTGGGGATGAAGGGCGCATTAAACAGGTTCTTCTCAATCTTTTGGATAACGCGATCAAATTTACCGATGAGGAAGGAACCATCTATCTTACGATTGATACGGATCCGCAACAGGTCATCCTCAGCGTTACGGACACAGGCATTGGCATTTCGGAAGAAGAGATTGGTTTTGTAACGGAAAAGTTTTGGAAGGGCAAGACCTCTCGTTCGCATACCGGCTTGGGGCTTTCCATCTGCGAAGAAATTGTAAAAGCACATGGCGGTGAGCTTACCATCAAGAGTAAGCTGGGGATGGGGACAAGTGTCACCTTTACCTTACCGAGGCTGGAAGACAGCGAACAAAAGGAGGAAGAAGCATGAAACGGGTGTATAGAGTTTTGCTTTTACTTGCTTTCTTTTTGTTAGTGGGCTGCACAGCCTCAAATGAACGCGCTGTGAATGACTTAATGTCAGCGCTTCGTTCACCGGAACTCCGATCGCTTCCGCTGGAAGGAATATGGCAGGTCACACACATCATTGAACGAGACCAAAACGAAAAAATAGAAGCCACTCGTCAGGTGGGTGATAATCTCTACATCGATTCGGAAATGGTTGCTTTTGGCGATGCCGTCACCGTTTCGCCGACGTTCTCTTCTAAATCGGTGAAACTGCAAGATTACCTTTCGATGCGTTACATCAAGGAGGATTTTGGGGTTGACGCGGAATCGAACGTTTTTATTACCATGATTCGGGAAGCCGATCTCTTTTCCATGGATTTGATTCTGCTTCCGGACCGACATCTTGCGTACATTAGCGGTTCACATATTTACGTTTTGGAACAGACAAACGGCGTGGTACCTGCGCGGGAAAAAGAGAGGATTCGTCAGCAGGCAAAAGGCGACGCAACGCGAGACCAAGAGACTTCTTACGCCAGTCACATCACGACGGTGCTGAGCCTGCGAACGAAAAAGATCAGCGATTCCGGAATCGCCTATTATGATTATGCTTCCTATCTTGTAGCTGACCATCCTGAGTTGGATCGTCCGTTGGTGTATAAGATGGATCAGTTGTTCGTCTATTCGGCGGACAATATTGCATGGCTTTTAGATTATACGCCACAAGAGGCAGATAACAATAACGGTGTGATGAACGGAACATTTACGTTTCACTCCACCCGTGATACTGACCGAGATAATCAACAGGTTCTTTTTGACCAGTTGGGACGCGGAATCACGTTCATCGACGGCAATACCATATCGTTTGATAAACCGAGTCAGTATCCTGCGCAAAAGGATACACCCAAAAAATATGAGATTCAGCGTTTGGATAAACTTTCAGAAGATCGTCCGCTCACGGTAACCGAGATTGGAGGCGAGAAGGAAAGCGAAGGGCTGAAGCAACAGGTGAATGCGCAGCTGGAGTTTTTGGATCCAGCAGGAGAAGTGGATCCCAAATTATTCCCTGTGGATGAAGCGAATATTGGCATTGTGCGCCGAAATCTCAACTGGGGTTTTGTCACCAGTATGAATTGGCGCGTAGGGGATAAACTTTTCCCTTCGCTCATCAATATTGAACTTGTACCTCTGGTAAAGATGTTTAATGCGCCGAGCGAATCTATCTCTTGGACGAGAGTGACGAACAAGGTTCCTTTAGCGACTACAGCGTCCTCTTCTCCGGCATCTGACCGCCTCTGGATAAAGACAGAAGATGAACTGCTATACTATCGTTCAACAGCCAGTCATATTGAAGACCATTCTCTGCTTTCCCTGCAGATTGGAAAAGACGCAGAGCTCATCGGCGTGCGCTTTTTTTACGATGAACAGGGAAAACAGGTACAGGAACAATTCATAAAACAAGATCTGACACCACCGCAGGTTCTTTATACCGAGGCTAATACACTACGTCAAGTTGTGCAGGAATAAAAGGAATCAAATAAGAGAGAGTGGAACGCCGCTTTTGTTTTTCCTTAAAAGCTCCTCCTTCTTCGTACGGGGGAGCTTTTTGATGGTGGCTTCCGTCATTAAAGCATCGCGTTTACTGGTGCAGGGCCAGTATCCAGCGAGGGATACCGGTAAATGCGATCGGGTATATTTTGCTCCACGTCCATTCGCATGGGCTTCAAGCCGCTTTTGCGGATTATCTGTATAACCGGTATACAAGCTGTCATCTCCGCAGCGAAGCATATAAACATAAAATTGTTTCTCGCTCATCACTCGTTTCCTTCTTTAAGAACATGGAGTACGTCATTTACGGAAAAGCCTCGACGGCAAAGTGCCTGTACGGTTCGGTTAAATTCCTTCTCATCGGTTAAATCGCGTCGAGCATATTTCTTTTCGACGAGCGTGCGCAACACCTCTTGTTCATCCGATGCAGGAATTTCCTCCAGTATGCTGTTTATCACAGCATACTCGATTCCTTTTTCGCGTAACGCGGCGGCAATATGACGACGACTCCATCCTTTTCGCTGTTTTTCCTGCATGTAGCGACGGGCATACAATCCATCGTCCAACCAACCGTTATGGGTTAGTTTTTCCACAACCTGCTCCTGTATGGATGTCGGTATTTTGTCGCGACGCAAACGCTGTTTCACTTCGTTTGCAGTGCGTGGTTTATAACTGACAAAGCGCAAACCGATGGAAAACGCGCGAAAACGGGCATCTTCGGATACTATAAGCTCTTCCTGTTCTGCGGAAGGCTCTGCCGGAGCGTGCAGACCAAGTTTTTGATAAACATCATACGAAACGAGCAGTTCTCTGCCGTCGTCGCAGGTAAAAACGAACCCGTTTTTCTGGTCATCAAAGAGGATGCGAATGATAATCATAATTTCTCCTTTTCCTGATTATAGCATTCGACAGAGACGGAATGGGACACCTTGATGTTCCATTTGTGATAGACTGCTCAAAGACATGACAAAAAACACTTACTTAGTAGACAAAGGAAAGTCGAAGTGACGAAAAAAGAAAGGGTTCAAAATGGCAGAATTAAAATATGAAGTGGTAGAGCGTTTGGGCGTGCTCAGTGAAGATGCCAAAGGATGGAAAAAGGAATTAAACTTAGTTTCTTGGAATGAGCGTGAAGCGAAATACGATTTGCGCAGTTGGAATGCGGACCATACACGCATGAGCAAAGGCATTACGCTTACAAAAGAAGAAGTGGAAATATTGGCTTCGCTTTTGCAGGAAGAAGTCGCTCATGACTGACCCGGAAAGAGAAGTAGAAGTTAAGCTCATCGGCATGGATGCGCAGGCGTTTGAAAGAGAACTTTTAGCGCACGGGGCAGTATTTGATGTCGAAGAACACCAAACCAATATTCATCTCGATTCCTCCGAGCATCCTTTACCATCTTCTGCGCATATGCGCATCCGCCTCATCGAAGTGGATGGGAAAGTGAGGAAACGAGAGTGGACGTATAAAAAGCGCCTGCAATGTGAAGAATGCCGTGTAAATGATGAGTATACTGTAGAAATTACAGACGAAAATTCCCTGCGCCTTTTGCTGCAGCAGTTAGGATATGATAAACAGATTACGATGCATAAAGTGCGTCGTCGGTATCTTTTGGCGGATTATCGCATTGAATTTGACGAATGGGATAAAGAAAGTTTTCCCTTTCCCTATATTGAAGTGGAAGCATCAACGCCTGAACGATTGCGTGCCTTTTATTCGCTGTTTTCCATTCCCGAAGAGAAGGTTTCTGCGCTTTCCATTTCCGAATTAAAATCGGCATGGGAAAAGGGAACGCTTGTGATTTAATCTGACTATCGAATGAAGTTAGAGGAACTCTTCTACAAATTGGCAATGAATGGCGTGTTTTTTGACACGCCTTCTTTACGCCGCTATAATGAGGAAAGGCAGGTTTCCACCTGCTTTATTTTTATAAGGAAGTGAGCGAAGAGCATGACGGAACAAACGATCTTAACCCAAGAGGGATACACGAAGCTGCAAGAAGAATTGGAATATCTTAAATCCACTCGACGTGCGGAAGTTTCCGAGCATTTGAAAGTGGCGCGCGGTTTTGGTGATTTGTCAGAAAATGCGGAATACGATGCGGCAAAAGAAGAACAGCGTCAATTGGAAGAACGCATTATCGTCATTGAACAGCAGCTAAAAAGCGCGCAGGTAATCAAGAAAGACGCTTCTTCGGCAAAGGATACCGTTCATCTTGGTTCAACGGTAAAGGTGTTGGATACAGAATACAACGAGGAGATGACCTTTACCATTGTTGGCACGGTGGAAGCGAATCCAAAGAAGAATAAGATTTCCAATGAATCGCCGTTGGGCGCTATGTTATTAGGTGCAAAAGAAGGCGATGAGCTTGTTGTTGAAACACCAGGAGAAAGCATTAAGTATCGCGTTTTGGAAATTGAGCGGTAGAGGAGGACACATGACGAAGCAGAGATCCGACAATGAAATGCTTGCCATTCGCCGTGAAAAGCTGAAGGCTT
Organism: uncultured Murdochiella sp.; assembly: GCF_902488755.1. Taxonomy (GTDB): domain Bacteria; phylum Bacillota; class Clostridia; order Tissierellales; family Peptoniphilaceae; genus Murdochiella. The sequence continues at coordinate 16,519 of NZ_CABTXF010000026.1, forward strand.
TACGGGAAGCCGGAAAAGACCCGCATACCATCACGAAAGTGGATGTTACCGCGCACGCAGGAAATGTGCAGGAGCATTTTACGGATTGGGAAGGAAAAACGGTTTGCATGGCGGGACGACTTTTGGCAAAGCGTGGTCATGGCAAAATGAGTTTTTTGGATTTGCAGGATGCAACGGGTAAAATTCAGCTGATTTGTCGCGAGAACATCATGGGAGAAGAATTCTTTTCCGTGGTGCGTGATTTGGATCTTGGAGATATTGTTTCTGTCGAAGGCGAGATTCTGCGCTCTGACCGAGGAGAAATCTCGGTTTCGGCACAAAACGTGACGCTGCTAACCAAAGCGTTGGCGCAGCTGCCGGAAAAATTCCACGGTCTAAAAGATCAGGATCTGCGCTATCGTGAACGGTATGTCGATCTCATCGTCAATCCCGAAGTCAAGGACGTCTTTGTGAAACGCACAAAGATTCTTTCGGGTATTCGTCGTTATCTGGATGACCATGGTTATTTAGCGGTCGAAACGCCTATTCTTAATACGATTTCCGGTGGGGCGAATGCCCGTCCGTTCATTACCCATCATAATACGTTGGACATCGATATGTACCTTCGAATTGCGAATGAGCTTTACTTAAAACGTCTCATTGTCGGAGGATTTGACGGCGTATATGAAATGGGACGGATGTTCCGTAATGAGGGAATGGATACGAAGCATAATCCCGAATACACCGCAATCGAGCTTTACAAAGCCTATACGGATTATGAAGGGATGATGAAACTATGCGAAGATATGCTTTCGACTGTTGCCGAAGAAGTTTGCGGCAGTACTAAAGTAGACTATCAGGGAGAAAGCCTTGATTTTCGTCCACCCTGGAAGCGTATGACCATGACCGAAGCCGTTCGGGAATATGCGCACGTAGATTTTGATCAGGTGCAAAGCGACGAAGACGCTAGGGCGTTGGCAAAGGCGCACAATATCGAAACGCAGGCTACGGATGGAAAAGGAAAAATTCTGCAGTATTTCTTTGATGCGTATGTAGAAGAACACCTTCGTCAACCGACCTTTATCTATGAGTATCCCGTGGAGATCAGCCCCTTGGCAAAGCGGATGCCGAATAAACCGGAGATGACGGAACGTTTTGAAGCATTCGTCTGCGGAAGTGAGATTGGAAACGCCTTTTCGGAACTCAATGATGCGGAGGATCAGCGCGGACGATTCGAACACCAAGTTGCCTTGCGTGAAGCCGGTGACGAAGAAGCCGGCATGATGGACGAAGACTTCCTGCACGCTTTGGAAGTGGGTCTTCCGCCGACAGGAGGTATGGGTCTGGGCATTGACCGTATTGTGATGTTCCTCACCAATCAAACCTCGATCCGCGATGTTTTGTTGTTCCCAACGATGAAACCCATAGGCAAAAAAGATGAGGAAAATCAAGGTTTTTAGGAGTTCGTGAATCAAAAGGACAACAAAAAGACAACATTTTTGACA
>NZ_CABTXF010000027.1 GCF_902488755.1 uncultured Murdochiella sp.
GAAATAAATCCGTAAAAAAGCACACTCCTCTTGACGTGCCTTCCATGGTTAGAGTAAGATAGCACGGATAAACCGCCGGATGGCGAAGGAGACGAAAGGAGTAACCATGAACAAGCTCAAGCTGGTGAATGGAACCGTCTTTTATCAGGATCGTTTGCAAAGAATGGATGTAATGATTGAAAACGGACGTATTGTTCGTTTAGATCCCTCATCGCATCCCACCGATGCGGTGCCCTCTCCTTCCTCGTCCCCTCTTTCTTCCAAAAATGATGAATACGTGATGGATTGCTCATCCCTTCACTTGTTTCCCGGTTTCGTTGATTTGCACGTGCATTTCCGCGAACCGGGTTTTTCTTATAAAGAGACTATTGAAACAGGCACAAAAGCAGCCGCGCATGGCGGATATACCGTATGCTGCACCATGCCGAATCTTCGTCCGGTTCCGGACACGTTAGAAAATCTGAAACGGCAGCTCGACATCATTCGTGAACACGCTCTCGTGCATGTTCTACCCTACGGAGCCATTACCTGTGGTGAAAAAGGGGAAAAACTGTCGGATTTTGAAGCGCTTGCGCCCTATGTCGTTGGCTTTACGGACGATGGGGTCGGCGTTGCCGATAAAGTGCGTATGCGCGAAGCCATGATAGCCGCAAAAGCCTTAGGAAAGCCCATCGTGGCACATGCCGAAGATCTCGCCCTTGTTCGCGGAGGGGTTATTCATGATGGCGACTACGCGAAGCGGCACAACCTTCCCGGCAATCCCTCGGAAAGTGAATGGAAACAGGTGGAGCGGGATATCGCCTTAGCCGAAGAAACCGGCGCACGGTATCACGTCTGTCATATTTCCACAAAAGAATCGGTTGCGCTGGTGCGTGCTGCAAAACAACGGGGACTTGCCGTTACCGGTGAAACCGCTCCGCACTATCTCACCATGACGGAGGAAGATTTACAGGATGAGGGACGCTTTCGCATGAATCCGCCCATCCGTTCCGGAGCGGACCGCGAAGTGCTTGTCGATGCCCTTGTGGACGAAACGCTTTTAGCGGTTGCTACTGACCATGCTCCTCATGCGGCAGAAGAAAAAGCGCGTGGTCTTGCCCATAGTGCAAACGGCATCGTCGGACTGGAAACCGCCTTTTCCGTCCTTTATACGCGTTTGGTGCTAACAGGAAAGCTTTCGTTGGAGCGACTGCTGCACGTCATGAGTGTAGATCCGGCAGCTGCGTTTTCGCTTTCCACTATCTCGGAAGCAAAAGAAGGTCTCGGCGTTAGCACCGGTATTGCGCCGGGAGCACCGGCAGATCTATGTCTCTGGGATCTTCATGCCGCTACAACCATTGACCCCGAAACCTTTTTCTCTAAAGGGCATGCCACGCCGTTTGCCGGATGGACGGTGCGCGGCGTATGTCTTGCCACATGGGTCGGCGGAAAACTTGCTTACGAAGATCCAACCTGGAAGGAGCGTCGCCTTGACTGAATTTCACATTCTTTCTCACCGACTTGTCGCCAAAGACACCTATGAACTGCGCCTTGCCGGAGATACCAGCGCGATGCACACACCGGGACAATTCTTAGCACTTCGACTACCCGAATTTTTCCTGCGCCGACCGATGTCGGTCAGCGACTGGAATGCCGAAGGACTTCGCCTTTTTTACAAAGTTGTGGGCAAAGGCACTGCCGCCTTGTCGAAGAAAGCCAATGGAAAGTTAGATGCGCTTGTGGGATTGGGCAACGGCTTCTCCCTTTCTGACAGTGAAGGAAAAATGCCCGTTTTGATCGGCGGTGGCGTGGGAGTTCCTCCCCTTTTCGCGGTGGCAAAAGCCTTGATTTCACAAGGCAAATCCCCTATTGCGCTCTTAGGTTTCAATACAAAAGAGGAGATTTTCTTAGCAGAAGAGTTTCGCTCTCTCGGATGCCACATACAGCTTTTCACCATGGACGGTAGCGCCGGAGAAAAAGGAACCGTTCTTCCGGGTGTTGAAGCGCTCAGTAGAACGCATCTTCCCCAGGAGCTCTATATCTATACCTGCGGTCCGATGCCGATGTTTCGCGCTTTATATTCCTTTATGCACGAAAAAGGCATCGACGGCGCGTTCAGTTTAGAAGAACGCATGGGCTGTGCGGTTGGTATCTGCATGGGCTGTACGGTGGAAACGACAAATGGTCCGCGCCGTGTATGCAAAGAAGGACCTGTATTCCGAAAGGAGGAACTGCCATGGGCATAAATAAACGCATCCTCGCGCGAAAAACACCACGCCTTGCCGTCTCCTTTGCAGGACTTACTCTGGACAATCCTCTGATTCCGGCAAGTGGCTGTTACGGTTTCGGCTATGAACGTGCCGATGTTCTGGATCCGGATTTTTTCGGCACCATTGCCCTGAAAGGAACCACGCGCGAAGCCCGATTCGGCAACCCTCTTCCCCGCATTGCAGAAAGCGCCTCGGGAATGCTCAATGCTGTAGGCTTGCAAAACCCCGGCGTAGACAATGTCATCGCCGAAGAACTGCCGAGGCTTGCAGCGGTTTCCCGCAAAGGCATGATGGCGAATGTTGCCGGTTTTTCTCTGGAGGAATATGTGGACGTGGCGCAGAAGCTCGCTATCCAGCCACAAATTTGCGCTATTGAATTAAACATAAGCTGCCCCAATGTACATAGTGGAGGTATGGAATTCGGCGTACATCCCGAAACCGCAAAGGAAGTGGTCTCCGCGGTGAAAGCGGTCATCCGCAAACCGCTATTCGTCAAACTGACGCCGAACGTAACGGATATTGTTGCCATGGCACAAGCCGTAGTCGATGGTGGAGCGGATGGACTGACTCTCATCAACACCGTCAAAGCGATGCGCATTGACCTCAAAAAACGCGCGCCGCTCTTAGCTAACGGCACAGGAGGGTTGTCCGGTCCTGCGATTTTCCCCATTGCGCTGCGTATGATCTACGACGTATACAAGGCGGTATCCGTGCCCATCCTCGGCTGCGGCGGCGTGCAGAACGCAGAAGATGTCGTCGAAATGATGATGGCAGGCGCATCTGCGGTACAAATCGGTGCCGCCGGATTGGCGGATCCCGATATGTGGAATGCCTTGTTGACTGCCTTGGAGTCCATGCCCGACCGCCTCAGGGTGGAAAAACTTTCCGAAATTATCGGCGCTGCGCATCGCTAAGATGTTCGGGTTAGACACGGTAAGAATAGGAACTGTAGAAAGGATCTCTCATGAAACCGGTCATTATCGCTCTTGATTTCGCCAATCGTCGTGAAACAATAGATTTCCTTCGCCCTTTCCGCGATGAAAAGCCCTTCGTCAAAATTGGCATGGAGCTGTTTTATGCCGAAGGCGCGGATATCGTGCGCGAGATAAAAGACTGGGGATATTCCGTCTTCCTCGATCTCAAAGTACACGACATTCCCCATACGGCGGAATGCGCCTTACGTCAGTTGCACCGTCTGCATGTCGATATGACCAATGTCCATGCGGCAGGGGGCAGCGCCATGATGCGTGCCGCGCGTGAAGGCTATCCCGACGGCATCCTGCTGGCGGTAACGCAACTGACCTCCACTTCACAAGAGACGATGAATCAGGAATTAGGTATTGCCGGCGACATCAATGACATCATCGTGCAATATGCGGATTTAGCCAAACAGTCCGGTTTGAATGGGGTGGTCTGTTCCCCACTGGAATCGCCTATGGTACATACCGCCTTGGGCAACGCCTTCCTCACCGTTACGCCGGGTATTCGCTTCGCCGATGGAAGTACAGACGACCAGAAGCGCGTAACCACGCCGGAGAAGGCAAAGACGCTCGGCAGCGACTTTATTGTAGTCGGACGCTCCATCACCAAAGCAGAGAATCCGCTCATTGCTTATCAAAAGGCGATGGCAGCCTTTGCCGACAAAACCGAATAACAAACGTCATTTTGACGATGACAAAGAGAAGGAAGGTATAAGGCGGCAGAAAAAACCGCTACAAGCCCGAAAACTGAACGAAAGGAGAAACCATGGAAGAAAATACGCGAGAAACCATTGCGCAAGATTTACTGGACATCGGCGCCGTTTTTCTACGCCCGGAAGAGCCGTTCACCTGGGCAAGCGGTATTCACAGCCCCATCTATACGGATAACCGGTTAATCTTATCCGCTCCGGCTGTGCGAGAGAGAGTGGAGCAGGCCATTGCCGATACCGTAAAACGCTGCTTTCCGAACGCAGAAATGCTCATGGGAACAGCGACCGCTGGCATTGCCCACGCGGCGTTGGCTGCCTCTCTCTTGCATCTGCCAATGGGTTACGTGCGCAGCAGCAACAAATCCCATGGGCGCGAAAATCGTATTGAAGGTAAGCTGACCGCCGGAGAACGGGTCGTCGTCATTGAAGACCTTATCTCTACGGGAGGAAGCGTATTGGATGTCGTTCACGCTCTGCAGGAGGCAGGCGCGGAAGTGTTGGGCATCGTCTGCATCTTTACGTATGGTATGCAAAAAAGCAAAGACGCCCTCGCGGTAGAAAAGCTAACCATGGAAAGCCTGACAGATTTTGATACGATTCTGGAGGTTGCTGCCCAAACCGGACGGCTGCAAACCCAACAGATTCCGAAGTTGAAGCAATTTCGCGATCATCCTGCGGATGAATCGTGGATGGCAGGCATCGCCCGAACCAAGAAGGAGGAATAACATGCCGATGAAGGACCTGATTGACATCAAAGATCTGTCCACCAAAGAGATTGACGAGCTCATCGCCGTAGCAGAAGAAATCATCGCCGATCCTGTGCGCTTCCAGGAAGTGTGCAAGCATCGTGTGCTCGGCTCTCTGTTTTATGAGCCCTCAACGCGTACACGATTGAGCTTTGAGTCCGCTATGCTCGCCTTGGGCGGAGACGTAATCGGCTTTTCCGAAGCCACATCCAGCTCTGTCTCCAAGGGCGAAAGCGTTGCCGATACAGCGCGCACGGTGGAATGCTTCGCTGATATTATCGCCATGCGCCACCCCAAAGAAGGCGCACCGTTTGTCGCGTCTCGCTCGGTAGATATTCCGGTGATCAACGCAGGAGACGGCGGACATAACCATCCCACGCAAACGCTGACCGACTTGTTAACCATTCACCGCGAAATGGGTCGCCTCGACAACATGGTCGTTGGCTGCTGCGGAGACCTCAAATTTGGTCGAACCGTCCATTCGCTCATCACTGCCATGAGCCGATATGAAAATGTGCGCTTCGTCCTCATCTCGCCGGAAGAATTGGTCATTCCGGAACATGTGCGTACCGAAATCTTGGAAAAACAAGGCGTCCCGTTCAAAGAAGTACGAAAGCTCAGCGATGCCATGCCGGAATTGGACATTCTCTACATGACTCGCGTACAGCGCGAACGGTTCTTCAACGAAGCGGATTATATCCGTCTGAAGGATACCTACATTCTCACGCCGGAGCGTCTGGCGACGGCTAAACCGTCGATGCGCGTACTGCACCCGCTGCCGCGCGTAAATGAAATCTCCGTCAAGGTGGACAGTGATCCGCGCGCCGCCTATTTCCGTCAGGTGAAGAACGGGCGCTTTATCCGTATGGCACTTATCATGAAATTATTGGGGGTAACAGCATGATTTTAGGTGATTTACACGAAGGCATTGTCATTGACCACATTCCTGTCGGTAAAGGCATGGTGCTTTATCACTATTTGGGGCTGGATAAGCTTGATTCACAGATTGCGCTCATCGAGAACGCCGTCAGCTCCAAACGAGGACAAAAGGACATTTTGAAAGTCGCAGAACATATTGATTTGGATTTTGACCTTCTCGGCTATTTTGATCCAAACATTACGGTCAATATTGTCCACAACGGAGAAATTGTCGAAAAGAAACACCCGAAGCTGCCGGAAACCATTACCAACATTCTGCATTGCCACAATCCGCGCTGCATTACGTCCATCGAGCAGGAGTTGGATCATGTCTTCCGACTGACCGATCCGGAAACGAAAACCTATCGCTGCATCTACTGCGAAACCATCGGCAAGCCGGACGAGATGTAGTGTTTGCCACTGTTTGGAAGCAAAGGCACCCCGCTGAAAAGCAGGGTGCTTTTTATATGCTGACGAAGACCAGGCACGTGCTTTGTCTTTGTTGACGAAGACCAGGCACAAAAAAAAGAAGCCTTTCGGCTTCTTGATAAGTGCGCACACCCGGCTTTGTGGCAGGCAACGGATCCGGCACGCCGGCCTTCCGCTCAACCATGGCTGCCTCGCAACACATGAAGAGCAACACTTAATGCTGCTTCCTTCCGGACCTGACATGGTTCATGCGCCTTCATTGTGCAAGACCATGGCGTCAACACGGTCAACCGACACCTGCGATTCGCCTTCTGCCCCGGGGCCGGGAATTCTACCCTGCTAAAGCGGATTGCAGGTACAGGGCACCGCTAACTCCCCATATAGTGCAACGGAGAGCGAGGGATTCGAACCCTCGATACGGGAACCCGTATACATGATTTCCAATCATGCTCCTTCGGCCACTCGGACAGCTCTCCACGCGCAAACGCGTTACCATAGAATTATAACAGAATGCACACGACTGTCAAATGCAAAGTACCATCCGCTCCGTCCGTGTCACGGGCTTCGACCTGCTTGGTCTATGCTATAAAGGCGGTCGGCGGTTCGCTGGTCTATGCTATAAAGGCGGTCGGCGATTCGCTGGATCGCCTTCCTTATTTACCAATCGCCGACCACAAGCCGGCTCCTTATGGGTGTACATGGGCTGATTACGGCGGTTTTTTGCACTTTTGCGTTTTTCCACCGTAATTTCGCCACACACTTTGCGGCGGTTTTTTGCACTTTTGCGTATTTCCGCCGTAATCATCTCTCTGAACTATGCCATTCCTCTTGAACGCTTAGGTTCGATTAGTCCATAAATGTCGTTCAATAAGTGCTTCTGCACTGTGCAGATTTAATGTACATTGTGAGGTTTCAAACGTTACGAGCAGCTGCTCTCCAAGATAGATTTGAGCGGATTCGTATAGTGCTATTCTTCGAATCGCATTATTGGCGTATTCCGGAACATCCATCATGCCGAAATGCTCCCAATAGATTTCAACCTGTTTTTCCGGATGGTAGAAAGTAAAATCCGGATAGATGCGAAGACCATCTGGCAGAATTAAGAGACTCTCATATTTGTAATCCACACCTTTGGCACTAAAAAGATCGGCAAGAATCTTTTCAGACTTTGAACGCACCCTTTCATTTCTATTTGTATACAGCGCTTCTTGCACATTTCGGATTGATTTCGGCTGAAAGGATTTGCTTTTCCAAGATTCCAGCTTCTGTTGATTGGTTGGTAACAGAGGTATAACAAGCTTCTTTCGTAGTGGATGTAAAGTATCATAGAGCCGATCCAACTCATCGGAGTTGAAACCTTCCAATAATTTCGTAAGTTGCTTAATTCTTTTCGAAATCAATAAACTGGCATTCTGGTTATAGGATTGTTGGGCAAGCTGGCGCACCACTTCGCTTTCATTTCTCCCTAAATAATGCTTTTGCGACCGCCGCCCCTCTTCCTTACTATTGTTCTGTTTACAGTAAAATTGATAAGAATTATGTGACTTCGAAATTTCCAAGCGCCCCTTAATCGGAGGTGTAACAATAGCAGACTCCCGTTTTTCCAATACAAGTGCTGCCTTCTTATATTTTTCAAGCAACTGATTTAGCAAGTTTTTCAAGACATCCATTGCTCCTCCTTTAGCGATGTACCCTCCTTTTTCTCCGACTGCTTCATCACTTCTATTTTGCTTCTACTTATTAGTATTGCTAAAGCAGTATCTCAAAGTGTCCCATTTTCCAGTTTTTACATGCACCGTGAGCATTCGGAGAGCGGTCAGTGGGAAAATCTATTAGGAAGGAGGTAAAAATGGATAAGAAATTACGGGATGAATTATCAAAGTGCTTTACCGACGAACCGAAATAACAGGGAGAAAAAAACGCCACTGCTTCGGTTGGTCTTGAGAGAGCTTCGCTCAACAATAGCTTCCTTCAACAATAATGTACTGAGAAAACACGATTTCGTGTTTTCGGATGAAATCAAACGCGGCGCTGTTACGATCCCAAAAGAGCAGCACTGTTGGATGGCAGTCAGATGAACCATTTCACCTATCAGGTTATGGTGAATCGGAATACGTGGACAAGAAGTGGCTCAAAGCCTACGATGGTGAAGTCACTGAACGCAAGCCCTGGAATCCGATCGGATTGTTGGCGAAAAACAACTTACACGTCCGCCTGATGGTTATTGTTTTCTTTTCTCCCATTCTTCTTTCAATAAACTATAAATGGCGGCATCCACGATGCCTTGATTATTTCTGTCTGCTTGCCTTAATGTCCCTTCATAGATCAATCCGCACTTTTTCATCACTTGCCCAGAATGCGGATTATTCGGGTCGTGTTGGGATTCTATGCGATTTACCTCAACTTCTTCAAACAAAAAGGGAATAATGGCTTGAAACGCCTCTGTGGTAATGCCCTTGTGCCACCACTTTTTCCCCATCGCATAACCGATATGGACCGTGTCGGTTGTTTCATCCTTTTTGACAACAGAAATAGAGCCAACCACTTCCTGAAGCTCTTTCCATTCCACCGCCCATTGATAAAAAGAGGGATCCGCATAGGACATCACCCAAGACTGTAAAACAGCCTTAGTTTCTTCCACCGATTGTGCCGCTTGCCAAGTTAAAAACTTCGTGACTTCTTTGTCGGCATTCCAATTGCGAAACATCGCCTCCGCGTCGTCCATCGTAAAAGGACGTAAGAGTAAGCGTGGCGTTTCAATGATTTGTGTTCCCTTGTGGTGCATCGTTTATCCCCCTGCCCATCCGATCATTCTTTTCCCGCTCTTCCGTAAATTTCAAATCTCTTCCCGCAACGCTTTCTTTATCTTCTTCCCCTCCTTACAACAACCTGATTCCCGCTTTTTTGCACGCTTTCTGCGTTTCTTCGTCCCAGACACTCGCTTGAATTTCACCGATGTGTGCCGCGCCGAGCAACAGCATACAAAGACGCGATTGTCCGATGCCGCCACCGATAGTCTGCGGGTAATCTCCTTGCAGCAAAGCGCGATGAAACGGCAGCGTAGCGCGCTCTTCGGCATGGGCGTCCGCCAACTGTGCGCGAAGCGCGGCTTCATCCACGCGAATGCCCATGGAGGAGAGTTCAAACGCACAACCTAATACATCATTCCAGAGAATAATATCGCCATTGAGCGTCCAGTCATCATAGTCTGGCGCACGGTTACCATGGCGTTGTCCGGAGTGCAAACGATGACCAATTCCCTGAATAAAGATGGTCTTATATTCCTGGGCAGCAAGATATTCACGTTCCTCTGGTGTTTTATTTGGCCAGCGGTCTTCCAGTTCCTGTGCTGTGAAGAAGGTTACTTCGCGACGAATCGTTGTGTCCAACGATGGAAAACGTGCCTGTACCAGGTGGTTGACATTACAGATGGTGGAAACAATCGCTTGAACGGTTTCGCGCAAGGTCTTCTCCGTGCGATCCGTGGGCGCAATGATGCGTTCCCAGTCCCATTGATCCACGTAAACGGAATGCAGATTATCCAGTGTCTCGTCTCGGCGAATAGCATTCATGTCGGTATAGAGCCCCTGCCCCACGGAAAAGCCATATTTCGCTAATGCCATGCGTTTCCATTTGGCAAGCGAATGCACAACCTCCGCCTCGGCGCCGACATCGGGAATAGCAAAAGAAACCGGACGTTCCTCGCCGCTTAAGTTATCATTTAAGCCGCTGGCACGTAGCACAAAGAGAGGTGCGGAAACACGCTGGAGATTCAGCGCCTGCGAAATTTCCGCCTGAAATGTCTTTTTGACGTAATCGATGGCACGTTGCAACTCGAAATGATCCAGTTTGGGAACGTAGTCGGACGGGATAGTAATCATAACAACCTCTTTTCTTGCATTTGGTTCATTTTACCACCTTCCTCTGATGCGGTGTATCACTATGAAAATGGAAAGCCGGAGAACGGCCGATCCCTTACGCGCGTCGTCAAGTGCATAGGTGTAGATTACGGGTTCCTTTGCCGTTATTAAATTTTGACCCGTAATTTTACCGGCCGCTTTACGGGGGCTTTTCGCCATTTCGCGTTTTTGACCCGTAATTTTACCGAACGTCTACCGTATATAAAAAAGGAAGGCGGTCCGCCGGACCGCCCTCCACTTCTACTTAACTGCGCCACGAAAGTGGCGCTGCTTCTTTTGAACCGACATCTGTAGGTCGGCTCTTTCTTGGTACCATCAGACACCTAGGTTATTCCACCACCTCGTAGGTGTCATTGCCATGAAAGTCTTAGGAGGAAAGCGTCGCGGTGTCCGCTTCGACGGTCACCGCCAGTCCATTGTCATCCGCAGTAATCACCACATGATCATGGTCGGCAATCTGACCTTCTAAGATCTTGCGACCCAACGCAGTCTGCACATTTTTCTGCAGATAGCGTTCGATGGGACGCGCTCCGAACTGCGGCGAATACGCTTGCTCTAAAACGTAGTTTTTCGCAGATTCATCTGCCTCAATCGTGATATCCCGATCGGCAAGACGATGGGCAATTTTAGCCATATCCAGGGCAATAATGCGTCCCACTTCGTCTTTGGTCAACCCCTTAAACGTAATGATGTCGTCGATGCGGTTTAGAAATTCCGGACGGAAGGTACGATGAAGCACCGTTTCCACTTCCTGCGAAGCACTCGCCGTGAGATTGCCCTCGGCATCGAGTCCGTTTAGAATCGTGTCTGCTCCCAGATTGGATGTCATAATGATAATCGTATTGCGGAAATTGACCGTTCTTCCCTGATTATCCGTCAAGCGTCCATCGTCCAAGACCTGCAGCAAAATATTAAACACGTCGGGGTGCGCCTTTTCGATTTCATCAAAGAGAATCACGGCATACGGCTTGCGACGCACCGCTTCGGTTAACTGACCGCCTTCTTCATAGCCGACATAGCCCGGTGCGGCTCCGATTAGACGAGACACAGAATATTTCTCCATGTATTCGGACATATCGATGCGAATCATATTGCGCTCATCGTCAAACATGGCCTCCGTAAGGGCTTTGGCGAGCTCTGTCTTGCCCACGCCCGTGGGGCCAAGAAAGATAAAGCTGCCAAGTGGCTTCGTATCGTCGGAAAGACCGGCGCGCGCCCGCAAAAGAGCTTCGGAGACCGCTTCAATCGCTTGATTCTGTCCAATTACACGGCGATGTAAGAGTTCCGGCAAACGCAAGATCTTCTGTCGTTCGCTTTCGACCAATTTCGCAACAGGAATATGCGTCCATTTCGAAACCACTTCCGCCACTTCCTCTTCGGTGACTTCTTCTTTTACCGCCTCACTGTCTTTTTCCAGTGCCTTCTCGCTCTCTGCATATTGCTTTTCCAGTTCACTAAGCTTTCCATAACGCAGTGCGGAGGCTTTTTCATAATCGAAGTTCCGTTCGGCTTCTTCAATCGCATGGCGCGTTTGTGCCATCTCTTCTTTAATTTTGGTTTGCCCTTCCAGCGCCGACTTAGCATTTTGCCACTGAATGAAGCCTTCATTGTACGTCTCATTCAAGTTTGCCAGTTCTTCCGTAAGCTCCGCCAGGCGTTTTTTGGATGCCTCATCCGTCTCTTTTTGCAACGCGACTTTCTCAATCTCCAGCTGTAAAATGCGACGACGTGCTTCATCCAACTCTTCCGGCATGGAGTCCAAAGCCGTGCGTACCATAGCCGCCGCCTCGTCCATCAAATCAATCGCCTTGTCCGGCAAAAAGCGGTCGGTAATATAGCGGTCGGAAAGTTTTGCTGCCGCGACAACCGCTCCGTCAGAAATACGCAGACCGTGATGGAGTTCATATTTCGATTTAATGCCACGCAAGATGGATACCGTGTCCTCCACGCTCGGTTCGCTTACCATGACTTTTTGGAAACGACGTTCCAACGCACCATCTTTTTCAATGTATTGACGATATTCATTGAGGGTTGTCGCACCGATCATGCGAATCTCGCCACGCGATAAGGCGGGCTTCATGAGGTTGGAAGCATCCATCGCCCCGTCGGTGCGTCCGGCACCGACAATTAAGTGCAACTCATCCACAAAAAGAATAATTTTTCCGGCAGAAGCCTTGATTTCTTCCAAAACCGCTTTCAGACGTTCTTCAAACTCACCGCGGTATTTCGCTCCAGCAAGAAGCTGTCCCATATCCAAAGCAAATACAGTAGTATCTTTCAAGCCGTCCGGCACATCACCATTGATGATACGCTGCGCCAAACCTTCCACAACAGCCGTTTTTCCCACGCCCGGTTCGCCAATCAATACCGGATTATTTTTTGTGCGGCGCGATAGAATACGCGTCACATTGCGAATTTCCTCATCTCGCCCGATAACGGGATCGCCTTTTCCCTCTTTCGCTTTTGCCGTTAAATCCGTACCGTACTTTTCCAATACGTTTTCGGTATCTTCCGGATTATCCGTTGTCACCTTGCGCGAACCACGTATGGCTTCGAGCGCTTTCGCAAATGCCGCACGTGTAATATGGTAGTCCGCCAGAATTGCTTCCGAAGGAATATGACGCTCTTCCAAAAGCGCCAAATATAAGTGCTCGGTGGAAACGTAGCTATCCCCCATTTTATCGGCTTCATCTTTTGCCTTAAGCAGGATACGCTGAAAAATGGCGTTCGGATATACCTGTGATGCGCCTTGCTGCTGTGGCAAGTTCTCCATCGCTCTACGGACCGCTGTACGATACGCAGCAATCTGCACACCAAGGTGCGTAAGTACTTGTGCCACCATCCCGTCGCTTTCTCGAATTAGGGCATCATGCAGATGCAGATCGGTCAATTCGGGATTGCCGTTCTTGATTGCCGCATTTTGCGCGTCCTGAATCGCTTGTAACGCTTTCTGTGTATATTTTTCATCCATAGGAATTTCTCCTTTCGGTTTTCTTTAGTTCATCCACTTTCGGTAATACGCTTTTTGCTCTTCGCTCAAGGATGTCGGATTTTGAATTTGTATCTCCAAGAACAAATCGCCACGGTTTCCTTTTCGATCCCGATAGCCTTTGCGCGGCACACGAATCCGCTTGCCGGAAAGCATCTCGTGCGGTATGGTCACTTGAATACGCCCGTCCGGCGTTTCCACGGTTTTCTTCGTTCCGCAATAGGCTTCCCAGGGTGTAAGGGACAGCGGTTGAATCAGATGTATGCCATCTAGATGACCCTCCGTCGTGATATGGATTTTGACCATGAGGTTGCCGTCTAGACCATACTTATCCCCCTTCACCCGAATACGGTTGCTCTCCTGTATTCCCGCAGGCCAGCGTACCGGAATGTCATACGACTTGGTGCCGATGGTAAAGCGCATCGTTCGTTCGCCGCCTTGATAGGCTTCTTTAAGCGACAAGGTCATCGAAGTTTCGTAACGATCGTTGGCTTTGCGTGCCGCATTGGCTTGGGCAGAACGATACGCGCCGGAATGTGCATGGCGACCGCCAACGGTACTGTTTTCTCCTGTACGCGCACCGCGAAGAAGGTCACCAAGGTCGCCGAAGCCTTGCGTGCCGCCGAAGTCCTGTGCGCCGCTTGCTCCCTGTCCGCCAAAAAACAAATGGAAGAAATCGGAAAAGCCGCCTGCACCATCCGTAGTGGTATAGGTATACGTACCTTTCTGCGAACCAAAGCCCCGAAATCCGAAATCAGAAGGGTCAAAATTCTGACCGCCTTGAAAATCGTAGTTCGCACCAAATTGGTCATATTTTTTACGCTTTTCAGCATCTCCTAATACTTCATAGGCTTCATTAATCTGTTTGAATTTTTCCTGCGCCTTTTCATCATTCGGATGTAGGTCAGGATGATATTTTTTCGCCAGTTGGCGATAGGCTTTTTTAATTTCCGCCTGGGATGCCTGTTTCTCGATGCCCAGTGTTTTATAGTAATCTTGAAATTGCAAAGCATCCTCCTTTCCCGGTCAAGCCGCGTCTCTCTCTTGCAAAAGAACAAGACGCTTCTTCATTTTGTATTTCTTGACCATCTTTGACTAATGACATTATAATCTCTTCTCTTCTCTTGTGCAAGAGAAAATGCGTCGTTTTATAGGGATGGATTCTTTTTTTACCGCAGGGGAAACGCTATACTAAAAACGAAAGAACGCAAAGGGGTACGAAAGGAGCTGTTATGGAAAAGAAAAATCGCCTGCCTTTAGGCCTGCAAATTCTTATCGCGTTGGTTGTCGGTATTCTTACCGGTATCCTGTTACAGGGAAAAGGCGCGTTCACTTCGACCTTTTTGCAGCCAATCGGAACCATCTACATCAATTTGTTGAAATTCATGGTCGTCCCCGTCGTGCTTTTCTCCATCATTGAAGGCACTATTTCGCTTGGAGACATTCGCCGCGTGGGGTCTATCGGATGGAAAACCTTCGTCTATTACATGGCAACAACCGCAGTAGCGGTCGTCATTGGCATTGCCTTTGCTACGCTATTTCAAGGATTTTTTCCGGTACTGCAAACCACCGGACTGACGTACGAAGCAAAAAGCGCGAACTTTATAGAGGTACTCGTCGGGATGTTCCCGAAAAATATACTGGAACCGCTGTTGAAAGCCGATATGCTGCCGCTCATCATCACGGCGCTTCTCATTGGTTTGGGCATCCTGCTTTCCGGTGATGCGGGAAAGCGCGTCGGGGAAAGCATAAAAGACATCTATGCGGTGGTGATGAAAATGATGGAGCTGATTATTCGACTAACCCCGATCGGTGTGTTTTGCCTAATCACGAATGTGGTTGCGGTCAATGGAGCCTCAATTGTCTCCTCGCTTGGTATCGTTCTGGGAGTGGCCTATCTTGCCTACATCACGCACATCGTCGTCGTGTATGGGCTAAGCGTGCATCTGTTCTCTAAAATGGGGTTGTTCACTTTTTTGCGTGGAATGATGCCTGCCATGACCACTGCTTTTACGACATCCAGCTCCAATGCGACATTACCGCTGACCATTCGCTGTTCCAACGAATTAGGAGCAGACCCCAGCATCTCTTCGTTTGTCCTGCCCCTCGGCGCAACCATCAATATGGACGGAACCGCCATCTATATGGGCGTAACGAGTTTATTTATCGCGTCTTGCTATGGCGTGCATCTTAGCACCGCGCAGCTCGCTTCTATCGTACTGACGGCTGTTTTAGCTTCCATCGGAACCGCCGGCGTCGCAGGCGGCGGTATGATCATGCTCGCGATGGTTTTGACAAGTGTAAACCTGCCGGTAGAAGGCATTGCGCTCATTGCCGGCATTGACCGTCTCTTTGATATGGGACGCACGACGCTGAATATCACCGGCGACGCTACTGCAGCTCTTGCGGTCAGCCACTGGGATCGCAAGGCAAACGCGAAAAAAACGCAGAAATAAGGCTTTCTTTAATGAAATAACCCTTTCAGCAAATTCATGAACAAGGCAGCGAGAATGGTCGCGACCGCCACGCATAACGCCATACTGATGGCGATGGCGAAGATATTGCTCTTCCCTTTTTGTTTTCCTCTTCCGTAGGTCAGTGTCTTCGCCCGCTGCGCCAGCATCTGCATCGGTGTTTTTTCCTCTTCCTCCGTCGGCTTTTCCGTGGCGTATTTGAGTTGATCTGCAGAATACGGCATCTTGGTTTCTTTTAGTGCAGCGCGTGCGGTTGCCATATCCGTCACCATGATATTCTCTACACCCAACTCTTTCAGCCGCAAAATTTGTTCGGCAGTAGACACACCTTGAACCATAATGGTGATTTCTTGTTCCGCACAGGTCTCCACGAGTTCCTTTGTGGTCTGGGTAAGAGGTGCTAAAATGCGTTTCACCTCTATGTCGCGGAGCTGCTCCCACGCTTCCACGGGGGAGGACTGCGGAATCCACGCCAACGCAATGTCCGGGTAGCGAGTATGCAACAAGCGCAGGCTCGACAGCTGAGAAGATGCCAAGATTAGACGATCCCGTCCCTTCGCTTCCGCAAGACAAGCCATAATATTCTCTTCAAAATTGGAATAGAGAAAATTGTCATGATTCATCATCAAGATGGTTTTGTGCGGTAGAAGCGCCGCCCAATCCAAATACTCGGCAAGCGAAGGAATATGCTCATTAAATTTCGTATAGGGTTCATTAAATTCCGCGGACTGAATCTCGCCTAAGTCGTGATGGCGAACCAGACCAATGGCATCTGTCGCCCGACCGAGCGACTCGTCGCGAAAGACAATCGGCTGACGATCCCGTGTCATCTGGACATCCAGCGCGATGCCCTCTGCGCCATTAAGCAATGCCTGCCGAAAGGCGATCATCGTATTTTCGGGGAGGTGTTCGTGATCCCCGCGGTAGGAATAAATGTTCATGTCTCGTCCCCTTCCTGAATCTCATCCAGCGTAGTTTCTATCTCCAACCATTCCTCTTCCAGATGCTCCAGCTTTTGCTGTATTCCGCTTAACTCGTCGTGTACACGCTGTGCCTCTTCATAGTCTTCGTAGAGAGTCGGATCGCACGCTTTCTTCTGTAACGCTTCCTGCTTTTCACGCAAGCTGTCTGCCTCGCGCTGAATGGCACTCACGCGCGCACGCATTTGACGCAGCTGCTTTTTTTCGAGATTGGCCTGCTTTTTTTCTTTTTTCTCCTGCGTTTTCGTTTTTTCTTTTTGCCCTTCTCCTGCTGCCGCATCGTCTTGCAAAGCAAACTGTGCCGTAAGGCGCAAGTAGTCATCATAATTACCGAGAACCGTCTCCATGCCGTTCGGTTGCAGACGGAAGATATGCGTACAGACGTGGTTGAGAAAATAGCGGTCGTGACTAATCACAAAAACCGTACCTTCGTAGTCCAAAAGCGCCTGTTCCAGAATTTCACGGCTTTCAATATCCAAATGGTTCGTTGGCTCATCCAGCAACAATACATTTGCCGAAGAAAGCATAAGCTTGAGCAATGCCAAGCGCGCTTTTTCGCCGCCGGAAAGATCCCCCACCAAGCGAAAAATGTCGTCCCCGACAAATTGAAATTTAGCCAGGTGCGCGCGAACCGAATAGTGATCCATGTGCGGATAGCGATCCCAAAGTTCATCCAGAATCGTCTTTTCCGGCGAAAGCGTACGTTGCTCCTGATCAAAAAAGGCAATTTTAACCGAAGAACCAAACGTAATGCGTCCCTCATCCTGTTCGTCCTGGTGAAGCAAGAGACGGAAAAGGGTCGTTTTTCCAACCCCATTGTCGCCGATTAGCCCGACGCGCTGTCCACGGAAAAGAGAAAACGACACGCCGGAAAACAAGGCGCGATCACCGAATGATTTTGCCAGATTTTCCACCTGCAGCACATCTTCTCCGCTGGGATATTTCGGTGTAAGGCGAAGGCGCATGTGGGCGATATCTTCCGCCGGTTTTTCCACAAGCACCATTTTATCCAATAACTTCTGGCGCGATCGCGACTGTGCGATGCCACGCTTGCGTTTGGATCCCCCTAAATGCCCCAAACGTTCAATGATTTCCTTCTGCCGCGCAATTTCTTCCTGCTGATTCTCATACGCACGGCGTTGAATGACCAAGTCTTTTTCACGGCGCTTGGCAAATTCCTGGTAGCCGCAGGCATACGAATAGACTTTTTGATGTTCGA
>NZ_CABTXF010000028.1 GCF_902488755.1 uncultured Murdochiella sp.
CCCACAGCCGGATCAATCGCATCATTCGTGCGTCGTCTGCCTGCTCCGAGAAGCAAGGAACTCTTTCCTATTGTTTCTGCGTTGATGGCAGAGATAGTGCCATCCTCTTCGGCTTTGCCCTCAAGAGAATATGTTGCTTTGGGGAAAAGAGAAGGATCTTCGACGTAGGAAACCTCTCCGCCTTGATTCTTCACCATCGCCTTAAACTTTTGAAGCGCTCTTCCTGAGGTAATCGCGTCGCGAACAAGTTCCTCCGCTTCGGCATCACTCTTCGCGCATTCCCCGGCAAGGAGCATCGCTTTGGCAAGCGCATAACACTCCGCCTTAAAATCGGCAGGACCTTCTCCGCAAAGTGTTTCTATTGCTTCTTTAACCTCCATGGCATTGCCAACGGCACACCCCAAAGGTTGCGTCATATCCGTCACCAGTGCGATGGTTTTCTTTCCATTGTCCTCGCCGATGCCGACCATGACTTCGGCGAGACGAATTGCTTCTTCCGGTGTTTTCATAAATGCACCGGAACCGTATTTGACATCCAAAACAATGGCATCCGAACCGTCCGCCAATTTCTTCGACATGATGGAGGCGGCAATGAGAGGAAGGGAATCTACCGTTCCGGTCACATCGCGTAAACCGTAGAGAACTTTATC
Source organism: uncultured Murdochiella sp. (assembly GCF_902488755.1). GTDB lineage: Bacteria > Bacillota > Clostridia > Tissierellales > Peptoniphilaceae > Murdochiella. The sequence goes on from NZ_CABTXF010000028.1 coordinate 651, forward strand.
CACCGGCGCTATATCTGCACTTTGCCCGATAATGGCTATACCATCGCGTGAAACAAATTCAGTGAACTCCTCTTCCCCAATCTCTGTTCGAAATCCGGGAATACTCTCGAGCTTATCAATCGTTCCGCCGGTAAACCCTAATCCCCTGCCAGAGAGCTTAGCAATGGGCAAACCACATGCCGCAACAATGGGGGCGATTACTAACGAGGTTTTATCGCCGACTCCGCCGGAAGAATGTTTGTCCACTATGGGATGGCGAAGCGCCGGAAAAGACAGGCGATCACCTGAATACGCCATTTCTCTTGTCAGACTCGCCAACTCTCGACTATCCATGCCGGAAAAATAAATCGCCATGAGCAAGGCGGAAATTTGATAGTCCGGAATCGTCTTGGTTTTGACGCCATCCACAAAATAGCGAATTTCTTCGTCTTCCAGCGTTCCTCCATTGCGTTTTTTAAGTATGATATCTACGATATTCATCGTGCCTCCTTGATTAGTGAATAGACTGCGAAGTCAGCGTAATCACAACTAATTCCTGGTCGTTGAACAGACGGAAGGGAAACTTTGATCCCCCCATGCCGGTCGAAACGACCATACTCTGCTTTCCCCGTTGATAAATGCCCTTACTGTACGCTGGGAACAATTTTCGTTCCGGCGACAATACACCTCCTACAATAGGAAGGCGAATCACGCCGCCGTGAACATGACCGGAAAGAATAAGGTCGGCTCCCCAATCCGCATAGGTTTCAAACGGCAAAGGGTTGTGCGCAAGAAGAATGGTATAGTCGTCTCCTTTTTTGCCCAACAGCTCCTCCATGTTTGGCGGCGAAGAGTACTCGTAACACCCCAATGGCTCCATCAGTCCGACAAGACGAATCGTTGCTTCACGGTGTAGCAACGTTACCGTGCGATTCTCCAAACGAATCACACCAATCGCATCAAGCGCCTTATAGAAAGTTTCCGCGCCTTCCATGTTCTCATCGCGATAAAGCTCATGATTGCCGCGAATATAATACGTGGGATACTTCTCGGCGATGGGCTTTAACGCTTCGACCACGTCGTCTACCTTTTTCGTGCGACGGGAAATAATGTCTCCGGTCAACACGACAATATTGGGCTTTGCCTCGTCTATCGCTTCTTGCAGCTTACTTCCTTTTTGTCCGAAGACATTGTCATGTAAGTCCGAAATCTGCGCAATGCGATAGTTGTTAAACGCATTGGGCAAATAGGGACTTTCCACCGTATATTCTGTCGTTTTGAATGTCATATTACTCCGATAAAAAGACCACAGCAGGCTAAAAAAAAGGAGTGCGCTGAGAAGGAGAACGGTCACGCGGTGCCATTTTCCCATCCAGTCGCTGAGCATCCTTTTCTTTTTTCGTTTTCTCGTCGAGCCCATGTATGCTTTATCCCTCACTTGTTCTGCTGATCCAGATAGCGACCTGCTTCGATAGCGGCTGTCGCACCGTCCGAAAGGGCTCCGACAATTTGGCGAACGGTCTTTGTGCGCACATCTCCTGCCGCAAACACCCCTTGCAAATTGGTTTTGGTGTCCTCTCCTGCCACAATGTAGCCGGCATCATCTAAGAGAATCTGTTCTTTATAAAGCGAGGTATTCGGGATCATTCCAATGTAAATGAACAACCCAAAATCCCCTTCGATGGTTTTTTCTTCTCCGGTCACGTTGTTTTTCATCACAAACGAGGATAACGTCGGATCTCCTCCGAGTCGTACCACTTCCGTATTCAATACGACTTGGATTTTTCCAGATGCCTTTGCGCGTTCCTGCAGCAACTTTGTTGCACGTGGTACGGGACCACGATAAAGAATGGTCACCGCATCGCTCAGCGTCGAAAGATAAAGACTTTCATCAAATGCCGCATCGCCGCCGCCGACAACATAGATGGGTAGTCCTGCAAAAAACGGACCGTCACAGGTCGCGCAGTATCCCAATCCTCTTCCGATATACGCATCTTCATGGTCAAGACCGAGTTTGCGCGGATTAGCGCCGGTCGCCAAGATAACAGCTCCCGCTTCCCAAATGGTTTCCTCGGTCTCTACACGTTTGGGCATTCCCTCCAAGGTCACTCGAATCACTTCGCCACGCAGAAACTGCGCACCGAAATGTTGCGCCTGTTCTTTCATGCGAGACGCCAGTACGGACGGATCATTATCCCCACCCGGCATATTTTCAACAACAGCGGTAACCATCATCTGTCCGCCAATGGTCTCCTTTTCCAAAACGACGACCGATTTTCCGCTTCGTGCCGCATAAAGCGCAGCAGAAAGACCGGCAGGTCCTCCTCCGATAATGAGAATGTCCACTCTTTTTTGGTCTTTTCTTGTTTCTTGTGTCATGACCAGAATCCTTCTTCTTTCAGCTGTTCTATTGCCTGCGCAACGCCAAAATCCGATGCGGTAGCGGTAACGCGATCCGCCGCATCCTTCACTTCCGCCAATGCATTGCCCATGGCGATTCCCATGCCCGCTTTGGCAATCATTCGACGGTCGTTAGAATAATCCCCCATGGCACAGATATCTTCCGGCGCAATGCCCAGCGCGTCGGCAATCACCAAGATGCCGTTCCATTTATCCACACGCTCCGCCATGACTTCAATAAGCCCTTTTCCCGACATGGTAACGGTTATAGAGGGAATCTCACGCAAATCGCGCAACAAAGCATTCTGACGCTCCACATCTTCGCCTGTGGAATACTGTATTTTCAACATTTCCTGCGAACCCATTTCCAAGTCGGCACGTTCCTGAATATGGATGTTGCACTGCATCCGTGTACCATATTCGGTTTTAGAGGCGATAAGATGCGCAAAGCGTTCCGGCAAACAGTACGGTGAAAAGAGGGTCTCCTGCGAATAAAAGTGAAAATAAACGCGGTGGCGGATTCCTATCTGAATGAGTTGAACCGCCGTTTGCGTAGGAATGGCTTCTTTATATAGTACTTTGCCATCCGGTGTTGCCACCACTGCGCCGTTTGACCCGATGCAATACGCACGAAGCCCAGCCTGCGCAGCCAAAAACTGCGGCGATCGCAAAACACGTCCGGTGACCAGCGCAATCGTTTTTCCTGCATTCTGCAAAGCGCGAAGGCAATTTCGATTTCGTCCTTTTATACTTCCTTCCACCAAAAGCGTCTGATCCAAGTCAAACGCAAATAGCCTCAACATGTTTTCTCCTCAATGGCAGTGACCGTATATCCGGCATCCGCTACGGCTTGTTTTAAGGCTTCATCGCTGACTTCGTTTGTTAACTGCACTTCGGCAACCGCATTTTCCAAGTCCACCTCTGCATGAACCCCGTCGATGGCATTAAGCGCATCTTGAACATGCTTTTGACAATGCATACAAGACATGCCCTCTATGGATAATTGTTTTTTCATACGCTGCTCCTTTCCTATAGAATGCACAGCCGCGTTCTTCCCTGTTGCAGAATAGTCCACTTTATTCTCATGTTTAACACCATTTCGAAAGGTGTTCTCCTGCAACGACGCTTCGCCTTTATTGTACCCCATCCCTCTCTGTATCGAACGGATGTTTACTACGTGTTTTTTCTCTTCTGGCAAAGAGGAAACATCGTCCTGTTGAACACGAAAACGCTGCAACGTCAGAGCATTCGTCATCACAAAAACCGAAGAAAGGCTCATCGCCGCAGCCGCAATCATCGGATTCAGGGTCACGTTAAAGAACGGATAGAACACTCCTGCAGCAAGTGGAATACAAAGGACGTTATAGAAAAAAGCCCAAAACAGATTCTGTCGTATTTTCGCAGTCGTGCGTGCTGACAGATCGATTGCCGTCACCACATCCCGTAAATCCGAACGGATTAAAACAACATCCGCGGAATCCACCGCAACATCCGTACCGGCGCCAATGGCAATACCCACATCAGCACGCACGAGCGCAGGCGCATCATTAATTCCGTCTCCTACCATTGCCAGAAGACCAGCATGGCTTTCTTGCCATTTACGCAAAAACGCCTCTTTTTCCTGCGGAAGAAGACCGGCAGCAAATTGCTCGACATTAAGGTCGCGCGCGATGGCTTTGGCGGTTCGCTCCGTGTCGCCGGTGAGCATGAGGGGCGTTATGCCACGAGTAGAAATGGCATGTATGGCTATACGGCTGGAAGGCTTGATCACATCCGCAATACCGAATACGGCTGCAATTTTGCCATCCACCGCAAAATAAATCGGTGTTTTTCCTTCATCCGCCATTTTCTCCGCCACGGAAAGAAAGGCATCGACACCAATTCCTGTTTCCTGCATCATTCGCACATTTCCTGCCACAAGCGCATAGGATTTCTCTTCCTGCACAAATCGAGCACTTACCCCCTTTCCAGGGATAGCAGAAAATAACTCCACCGGTTTGGGGAAAATCGATCGCTCTTTTGCCTCTTCTACCACTGCCTGCGCAAGAGGTTGTTCGGACTGCGCCTCAAGCGATGCAGCAAGCCAAAGAATCTGCTGCACGTCGAGGTCGTCAAAAAGAAAGAGATCCGTCATACGCGGGTGTCCTTCGGTAATCGTGCCTGTTTTATCCAGGGCAAGAACCTGAATTTCATGCAGGCGTTCCAGCGCCTCAGCCGATTTAATCAACAGACCATTTTCTGCCGCTTTTCCCGTCGCAACCATGACCACTACCGGCGTAGCTAAACCGAGCGCACACGGACAAGAAATGACTAAAACCGAAATAGCCAAACGGAGAGCAAATGTGAACGGCTGACCTAACGCCATCCAAACCACAAAAGTGAAAAGGGCAATGCCGATGACAATAGGAACAAAGACGGCAGATATCTTGTCTGCCAACGCCTGCATCGGCGCTTTTGTTGCCTGTGCTTCTTCCACCAGCGCAATAATCTTTGCCAGCGTCGTTTCCTCACCCACCGCCGTCGCACGAAATCGAAATGCCCCGACAGTGTTCATTGTAGCTCCTGTTACACAATCCCCTACGTGTTTTTCCACAGGAAGGCTTTCCCCCGTAATGGCGGATTCATCAATACTACTTTGTCCCTCTACGATAATGCCATCCAGGGCAATGCGTTCTCCCGGACGTACAGAAAGAATATCCCCTTTTTCTACTTCTTCAATGGGAACGATGATCTCCTGCTCGTTTCGCCATAGCCTTGCCGTTTTTGGTTGCAGTGCCATCAGAGCACGCAAAGAATCCGTGGTTTTCCGTTTACTGTTCAATTCCCCGTATTTCCCCAAGGTGATAAGGGTTAGAATCGTTCCGGCTCCTTCAAAATACAGGTCGTGGCGATAGTGCATCACGCGGTCTATATCTCCAGAGCCTAATCCATAACTAATTTGAAAAAGGGCAAACACGCCGTAAAAAACAGCCGCTGCCGCTCCGACAGCAATAAGCGAATCCATATTCGGCTGACCGTGACGCAGACTCGTAAACCCATGAAGAAAATAGGTCCGATTAACAAACACAATGGGTATGACAAGCAAAAACTGGGTTAGCGCGTAATTCATGCTGCCTGAAGGACCAAGAAAAAAAGACGGAAGAGGCAAACCGATCATCGGTCCCATAGAGACGAAAAGTAAAAGCAGAAGGAGAGGAACGGAAATCCGCAATCGCTTGCGCATATCTTTTCCTTGCAAAACAAAGGGATCTTCTTCCGTATCGCTTTTTTTATCGTGTACATTTTGTTTCGCTGCTGTATTCTTCTTTTGATGCGCCGAATACCCCACCATTTCAACCGCTTTTTCGACTTTCTCTACCGTAGCCTTTTCGCCGTCGTAAACGACATCCATAGTATTGGTCAAAAGGCTTACCTGCACCTTCTGCACTCCCTCAACAGCGAAAACCGCCTGTTCAACGGCATGTTGACATGCCGCACAAGTCATACCTTCTACGATAAAGCGGATTTTATCGCGCGATGCATCATCTCTTTCGATGATCTCTTGTCTGCCCCGTTCTTTCACGAAATCCGTTAAATTGGTCTTCCGTACGGGAGAATGCTCTTTTCTCATTTGTCTCTCCTTTTCCTCTTGTATCTACCCCACCATTAAGGGAATATGCAAAAAAATATTTTTCACAGCGAACAGAATATTCTTTTTTCGGGTATAGGGATTTCGACAGACATTTTATAGCAACCGCAAGATGATATGCGTCTGACGATGGCGCTGCGGAAAATGTGCTGGTTAAACTGCAGAAGCAAAAGAGAGGAGCTTATATGTATAACGATATCTACGGGTCCTTTGGACCATACAGTCCGACGGACGAAGTATTTAACGCAACTTCCGAGTACATTACGGGGTTTCTTGCTTTCCTCGGTGCGTTTTATTTCCTGTTAGTAATTGCTTTCTTGGTCGTAGGGATTGTCTATTTCATTGCCCAGTGGAAGCTGTACCAGAAAGCAGGGGAAGCCGGCTGGAAATGCCTGATTCCATTTTACAATGAATGGGTACGCATACGCATCGCATTGGGCCGCACCTCCGTCGGTTGGTTCATCCTCAGTCTCGTTCCCATTTTGAGCATCCTTGAACATTACTATATCAGTTTCTATTTTGCCAAGCGATATTCCGGAAAGGACAGCATTGCCCTGCTTTATCTGCTGCTCCCCCTTGTAACGGCGGTGCTCATGGCGTATAGCAACCGCTATCAGTATATTGCCAACCGTGATCGCGTCGATAGCGGTCGTGGTGGTATTGACGGCGACTGGCCGCTTTGGGCGAACGAAGAAAGCTCTTATCGGGCGGATGATTTCTTCTATCGTCCGTTCGGACAAGAAACAACGAATGAAGAACACGTGCGCTACGATTCACGTCATGACAAACATGGTGAACAAGTGCGCAAACCCTACTTTTCTCCGGAAAGCGCGTCGAATGAGACGAACCGTCCCGATTCTCCACAACAGGAAACCGTTGAAGAATAAAAAGGACTTTCCCCGAATGGGGCTAAATCACGTTGTGAATAAAAGCTCGCAAACGAGCGCATTATGTTTCTGACACCTGGACTAAACGCCCGTCGTCAACAACTCGTGTACGGTCTCCAAATCCTCCTCCGGACAAAGCACCAAAATTTCATCTCCACCTTTTAAGGTAGTTTTCCCGTTGGGCGTAAACGTCTTCCCCTCACGCGAAATAGATGCGATGAGCATGGATGGCGGAAGCGCCCAATCGGAAAGCGTGCGCCCGATGTAGGGTGCTTCGTTAGGAATCAGATAATACTGCATAGTCATGTTTTCTTTCTCTCGATCGCTTTTTGCCGTTGAAGAATCAAAGTTCATCGAAAATAAAGACTCATATACCGGATCGGTGCGGCAAACTTTTGCTACCAAAAAGGCGACAATGGCGCACGTTGTCATGGGCAGCATAATCGTAATCGAGCCGCTCATCTCCATAACAAGCATAATGGACATTAACGGCGCCTGTACAACTGCCGTCAGCACGCCAACCATACCGAGATAGAGGAAATTGGTGTAATACGCCGGAGGAAGAATCCCTGAAAACACAGTGAAAAACAAAGCACCGAGGAGAGCGCCAACCGCCAAAACGGGAAGGAAAATCCCCCCTTGCGCTCCGCTGCCGTAACTGACCCAGACAAAGAAGAGACGAATGCCGAAAAAGACAATCAGGGGAAGCACGTCCATAGCCTGTTGCGAAAGTTGTTCAATCAAAGCATGACCGCCACCCAACAGCAGCGGTTCCACGCGTCCGACTATAAGAAGCATTGCCATTATCGCAAAAATAACGATGTAGCGCGGAATAGAAACCTTTTTCATGGTCTTACAGGCATAGAGCAGACCTCGGTTGAAAACGACGCCGACAAGACCGGCAAAAACTCCGATGAGCAACACAAAAAGCAATGCCGTTACCGGAAGCGCTTCTTGAATCTTAAACGCAAACGCCGTTTCCAGCCCCAACACGGAAAAGCTGAAATAATTAGCTACTAAACAGGCAGCAAGACACGGCAGCAAAAACAGATGGGACAAGCTTTTGTGTATCTCTTCCATGGCAAAGAGCGCTCCCGAAAGCGGTGCATTAAATGCCGCAGCAAGCCCGGCAGCAGCACCTGCGGTGATGAGATAGCGCTCCTCCATTTCGGTAACATGGAAGGTCTTGGCAATCTGTTTCGCCCACATCCCTCCAAGCTGAATGGACGGCCCCTCACGACCAAGGGTCAGTCCTCCAGCATTGCCTAAAATGCCTCCGATAAACTTGGAAGTAACCGTCGGGATAACATCCATATCTATTTTGCCTAATAGTTCCGCTCGAATTTGCGGAATGCCGCTTCCACCGCTATAGGGTGCCCAAAGCAGCAGGCGGTGCATAAGATACGCAAAGAGCAAGAAAAGTCCGAAGAAGAGCACAATACGGGAAAAATCTGCTCCGGCAATCCAAGCCGTACGAAGATGATCCACTTGGGTAAGCAGAACGCGATAACATACCGCAACAAAACCGGAAACCAGACCCACTAACAGGCTAAATACCGTCAAGCGCCAGACCAGGCGCTTTTTTTCGTATGCTTTTTTGTTATGAATTTCGGTCATAACGACTCTTCCTTCCGTTCCTGTACCTGCTCGACATTCTCCACGTCCCTCTCGCGCAAAAGCAGATAGGAAATGCCTTTTTTCTTCGCCCATTCCACAAAACGCTGATGGGCGGTAAATAACAACACCTGTTTGTGCTTCTCCTGCGCATAATGGAAAAGAAAGTCCATTGCCTGTTTGGCACGCCGATCATCATAATAAGCAAACGCATCGTCAAAGAACAAAGGAAGATCCTGTTTTTCCGACGCTATCTCGGCAAGCGCAATACGCAGCGAAAAGTAAACCTGATCGATGGTTCCGGTAGACAGCATACGCCAGTCTAAAAAGCCGGAAAAATCCGCCTCTTCTATATGCACGTCCAAATCGGTGTCCATACGAAGTGTTCCTTCTCTTCCACTTACTTCCTGAAAAATTTCCGATGCCCGCTTATTAAGCAAGGGGCTAAATTGATGACGTGCTTTCTCGGTAGCATTCTGCAACGCCTGTTGTGCCAACAACACGGCCTGATATTCTTCTTTCATTTGCTTTTCTTTTTCTTCTTCTTGATGCAGTGTCTGAAGAATACTGTCTGCCAAAGGGGCAGATTTATACTTTTCCTTCGCTTGCGCTTGCTTTGCCGCTAAAGCGACGGCGAGTGTTTCACGTTTTTTTTGTTGGGCAATATACGACTGCTGTGCTTCCTTTACTCGCTCTGCCAGACGAGGATCTCCTTCCGAAGAAAAACCTTTTTGGACAAGTTCGGACGATAAATCGGAAACAGTCCAGTCCGCCCATTGTGGATAGTTTTGCGCAAACTGCTGTTCTTCATGGGCAAGCGCCCATGCCAGCTTATCCCGATTTGCTAAACCATCCTTCCAAAAGGAAAGCGCCTTTTCAGCAGAACAATAATCCTCCACCGATGTTTCCAATAGTGCGGATACTTTTTGTTGTTCTCGCAAACAACTACTATGCCATTCTGCACGTTGTCTTTCGTGTTCTTCCCGTTTCATCGCAAGAATGACTTCCTGCTGACGCTGTTGTCGGCGTATTTGAAGTCTCCGATAAAAAAGACCCCAGATACCAAAAGCACCGGCAAGCCCTGCTGCACCGTAGAAAAACGAAGAAATCGTGTAACCGAGTACAAGAAAGAGCAACGCGAAAAGAAACGGCAACGTTCTTAACGCCACATCCACTATCTTTGTACCGGAAGATTTCTGTTTCCTATCCTGCGAAATGAACGATTCCTGTTGAGAAGGCAGGTTCCCCTCCTCTCCAAGCGCCGTCGCTGATTCTTTTTCCCTCTTTTTTAGCAGCGACTCAGCTGCCTGCCAAGCGGAAAACGCCGCTTCGGCTTCTTTTAACCGCTCATTCGTCATTTTCCCTTCACGCATTTGCAGCCTTTTTTCTGCATGAACAAGCTCCTCGCGTATCGTTTCCTGCTTTTCTCGTTCTTTCAACGCGCGACGCAGATCGCCTGCTTCCCATTCCGCCTGCAAACGAATAAACGTTTCCCTCTTTTCCTGGAGAAGGCGATCACATTCGTCAAGATTTTGCTTTTCCCCCTCAAGGAAATGGCGTTCCTGATGCATTTCTTCTTCCTGAGAAAGGGCATTGCTTCGTTGGTTCTGTAAATTGCGGATGCGCTCCTGCTGTGCGATAAGAAGCCCTCCCTTTCCCCGACTTTTGACAAAAAGATGCTCCGCATCCTGCAATGTTTTGGCAACCGCCGTGGCGGAGATTGTCTCTTCCCCACTTGTCTGAAGATTTAGTAGCCGACTCATCAATTGATCTCCGTTCTTCCCGGTAACAGGCGGTAAAATGCTGCCGGATGATCCGATGTATACACTACGCTTAAAGGCGTCCGCGTCCAAGCCGAAAAGAACCTCGCCAAGGGTCTGTTTTCTTGGCAGTATGATGCTTTTTCCGCTATCCTCCTCCGCCAACTGAACATCGTCTTTTCCATTGGAAGAGCCGAAACGTCTTGTCAGACGATAGCATTTACCATCTTGTTCGAAACGCAGCACGCCAACCGGACGTTCCTCATTTTCTTCGACATAGCGTTTACGTATATTCTCACGGGGATCATTTCCCTGCTTGGACGTGCCGTAAAACAATAGCTGTAAAAAATCCATGATCGTGGATTTTCCCGCTTCATTTTCGCCGTATAGTATCGTTAAGCCGTCCGGCAACGCAGCAGTAAACGTATCGAAACGACCAAAGCGCATAAGATCAATCTGTAAAATGCGCAAGCTGCAGCTCCTTTCCGTCAAAAGCGTCCAATCCCAAGCGCATCGCTCGATCGATTACGCGCTTTTCCTCTTCTGAGGCATTCCGCCGTCGTGCATAGAGCTCTTGCACAAAATATCCTTTGAGACTTTCTTGGTTTTTCAAAATGTCAAGATTCACTTCCGGGCTTCGGGCATCCCGCAGAGAAAGAAAATACAATTTTTCACGCAACGATTCTTCGAGAAGCGCAAGGTCTATCGCATCCTGTTCTGTCAGCGAGCCGGTCAGGTTCAAGCGCAGAGCGATATTCGTAAGAGAAAAACCCTCTGCTTTTTCTTCTATTCGCGCCAAGATGCGTTTCTCCGCTTCCGCATTCGTCATGACACCGGTGCAGTCCACTTCCATGTGCTGAAAGAGCCGTGAAGAAAGCGGATGAAACGATACGGAACAAGAAAAAGGAGACACTTCTCCGGCATAGACCCCTTTGAGACCGGTCTCGTCGAATCCGGAGGCATCCGGACAGCCACTATACGCCAGCGTGGTTTTCCCTATCGTATATAAAGGCGTTCTTTTGTGAACGTGTCCCATCGCTACATAGGTGAAAAAGTCAGAAGGTATATCCGCAGCAAGCAACGGATGATAAGAGCTCTTCGGCGCATTCCAATCGCCGTGAATAACCAGCAGACGTAGGGCATTTTCCGTTTCTCGGCGTTCTTTTTCCCAATCGGCGCAAAGCAGTGATGCCGGCTGATAGGTCCCGGTAAATGCTGCACCATAAACAACGGTATTCCATTGGGGAAAATGTAAACGCTGCATCTCTCCCGAAAAAATATGCATATTAGAAGGCCAAGAAAGCGCATAGGGACTGTCGGGCGAAAAATAATCGTGATTACCCGGCGCAAGTACGACTTCTACTTCATGCAAAGAGGCGATACCGTCCATCACCGCCTGCACCTGTCGGAACGTGATAGAAGAAAGTTCCAAAAAATCCCCGGCAAGCAAAAGCAATTGCGTTTTTTCTTTCGCACAAAGTTCTAACAGACGAAAAAAAGTATGCATAATTTCTGCACTGCGCGCGTTACTTTGCGCACCGAGACCGGTTATTTTTGCTCCGAGATGCAAATCGGCAGCGTGCATAATACGTATTGTAGACATGTTCTCTCCTCTATCTTTTATATTCGGCTCTGGATAGCCGGAACAAAATGCGTTACCATGGCGAGCAGGGAGGATGTTATGGCTAAAAATCATCTTGTACTCATTGAACCGGAAATCCCTTATAATACGGGAAATATTGCACGCACCTGCGTCGTTACAGGCAGCGCACTTCACTTGGTTCGCCCCTTTGGCTTTCGCCTGACCAGTCGTCAAATCGAGCGGGCAGGTATGGACTATTGGGACAAAGTAGATGTCACCATTTGGGACAGCTGGCAGGAATTTGCCACTTTCGCGGACGAAAAAGAGCGTACTGGCACGCAGATTCTCTATGTGGAGACGCGCACGCCGCATTCTCTCGGCGATCTTGTCGCATCGGGCGAAGTCATGATGGTCTTCGGCAGCGAATCGTCCGGTCTCCCCCAGGCAATGATGGATGCACACCCCGAACGTCTGTTGCGCATTCCCATGCTTCCCGGTCAACGGTCGCTGAATCTTTCCAATTCTGCCGCTATTGTGCTGTATGAGGTATTGCGCCAACAAGGCTACGAAGGCTTGACACAATAGTCGCTTTTCTTATTGTAACGCAAGAGACGGGAGCATCAAAGGATGTTCCCGTCTTCGATAGAAGCGCCGTCTTTGTCCATATATACACGTCTTGCCTCCCAGCCCTGTGGCAGACCTTGTGCAAAAGCGGAATCCAGGGCTTCTGTTTTTTCCGTTTCTGCAACACATAATAGCGTCGATCCCGCACCGCTGATGACCGTTCCGATGGCACCGGCTTCCCTTGCTTTTTTCTCTATTTCCAAAAAGCCTGGTATTTGTGGCCGACGATATGGTTCATGCAAGCGATCGGTAAGACCGACACGAAGCTTGTGGCGATCCCCCGTGCGAAGCCCCGAAAGTAAAAAACCGAGCGATGCCAAATTGGCGACAGCATCCGCCCGAGGCACCTTCTCCGGCAATAGTGTACGTGCTTTTTTTGTACTGGAGGAAAAATCGGGAATGAGAACATAAAAGGCAAGACGCTCCGAAACCGGACAAGAACAAGCTCGTACAGTTCCACGTTCGGTTTTAGCTATCTGTAGACCCCCATAAAGCGCTGGAGCAACATTATCGGGATGCCCTTCCACTTGTGTTGCCACCTGCAAAATCGAGGCATCGCTAAATCCGCCGGCTTTTGACTTGGGTGATATCGTTCGCGCCACGGCACGCGCCGCTTCCGCACCGGCGACGATACAGGCGGCCGATGAGCCTAATCCTCGCGTTGAGGGAATCGCAGAGGCAATATACACCCCTATATCGGGAAGAGCAACCTTTGTCGCCTTGCCGTATGCCCAATAGGCATCCAAAACCAAATTGCTCCCCAAAGAATAGCCCGTTTCCTCTGCGGATAGATAGCAGCGCAGAGGCTCTCCATCCGCTTTATCTCGCAAATGAAACGTGAAACGGGCATAGATATTCCAGGCAATTCCTAAACAGTCAAAGCCGGGTCCAATGTTAGCGCTCGTTGCCGGCACGCGTATAGTGAATGCCATATCATACTCCTCTCGCAAAAGACAGAACCGCATCCGATGCATCCGATAATCGAAGACGACAGGCTTTACGCGCCTTGCGTTCCATTAAATGCAAAAACGGATCTGGTACAGGCGTGTGGGAAATCTGAGAAAGCGCCTTCCACTGTTCTTCCAAGGTTTCGGGAACCGCTTCGTGTAGGGCGGACAATACCGTCTCGGTAAACTTATACGGGCTTGCCGTAGAAAGGATAAGACCGTACGAAGCACCGTCTCTGCCTTTTGTCTCTTCTCGTCGATATTTCCTGTAAACAGCAACACCGCAAGCGGTATGCGGATCGATCACCATAGTATCCTGTTCTGCGGTTTCCGCAATGATTTGCTGTACTTCCTCCTCTTTGGCATATCCCCAATACAACTCTTTCCTGTCGCCCAATACCGTATCCCCTACTCGCCCGTCGTTCTTATCGACTGGACTTGGCAGGACAAAGCAATGGTCTTTTTGCAACGACTTCATCAACGTCTTTATTACTTCTGCATCGCCCAGTTCATGGTATAGGAACCGTTCCAAATTGCTGGAAACCAAAATATCCATGGAGGGACTGCTCGTCAACATCAACTCTCGCCGGCAGTCATAAACGCCCGTTTGTCCGAAATCGGTTAACACGTGGTTGCTGTTAGAGGCAACAACGAGTTTTCCGAGCGGCAAACCCATGCGTTTGACGTAATAGCCGGCTAAAAGATCGCCGAAATTCCCCGTCGGGACAGAGACATCGAGCAAATCGCCATAGGTCAGTTCTCCGGATGCCACTAATTCGTAATATGCCGTAATGTAGTAGACCATTTGCGGTACTAAACGCCCGATATTGATGGAGTTGGCAGATGAGAGACGAATCCCCTGTGCCTTTAAGGAATTAGACAAGGCAACATCTTGAAACAATTGTTTCACCGTGCGCTGACAATCATCAAAATTGCCTTCCATCGCATAAGCAAACACATTGTTTGCCTCTGTCGTACACATCTGTCTTTCCTGTGCTTCGCTTACCCCGTCAGCAGGATAAAAAACCAGCACGCCAAAGCCGGGAACGTCACTAAATCCTTCCATCGCCGCTTTTCCCGTATCGCCGGAGGTCGCCGTCAAAATAAGAACGCGCTCATGATCATCAGTTACTTCCTGCGCCGCCTGCATGAGATGCGGAAGCGCGGAAAGCGCCACATCCTTAAACGCCAATGTCGGACCGTGCCAAAGCTCTAACAATGCGCGCCGGTCGGATAAAATACGCACAGGGCATACCGCTTTATGGCGAAAGCGACCGGAGTAGGCGTTTTTCACAACACGGGCAATACGTTGCTCTCCCAGGGAGGGAAAATATATGCCGAAAATCCGTTCTGCGACTTCTGCAAAAGACAGACCCAACCAAGAACGAAAGGGACAGGTCGGAATCTTTTCCGGCACGAATAATCCCCCATCCGGGGCAAGCCCCTGCAAAATGGCCTGCGCATCGCTAACGACAAGAGATTTGTTTCGTGTAGAGTGATACATCATTCCCATCGCAATACCATCCTTCCGGATTTTGCAAGCGCCACAGCACGTTCCTCTGTTAAACATGCCCACTGTGCCCCATGAGGAAGGGCGTAAGTGTCTTTTCTACGCAGTTTTTCTTCCGGTAATAGCCCTGTATCCGGCGCGTCATTGTCGCGCACAAGGTAGCGGGCGGTTCCCTTCTTATGCGTTATGCTTCCACCGGAAAGAGTAATCGACGGCGTTTCGCGCGTAATACGCAGAATATCCGTCCAGACCGCGTTAGCCGTAGCTTCCTGACCACCGCCCAGCCCGAAAAAGCGCAGCGTGCCACTATGTGTTCCTTCCCATTCTGCCATATTATGGATGCCTTCCACCTTTGCAAAAGGATCCTCGGACGATAGTGCTTCCGGCATAACACGAAGCGATGTTAACGCTACGGTAGGTGCGATCTTTCCCATCACAGAAACAGAGGAACTTTCCATCTCTTGTCGCTCGCACACCGCCATCAACTTAATCACCCGTCCTGCGCGTTTGGCAAGGGCAAACTCTTCTTTCCCCAGCGCCAACACACCGATACGCGCCACCTCTTCCGTTGTGACGGATTTATGCAAGAGCATACTCGCCACAATGGCGAGCTTTCGCTGGGCATCGATCCCTGCCAAATCGTTTACAGGATCTTCTTCCAAAACGCCCAACTCCTGGGCTTCACAAACGGCTTCCTCGTGCGTTTTTCCGTTCTGCATGGCGGTTAACACATAATTGGAACTGCCGTTAACAATGCCGCGAAAGGAACGAATGTCATTTACTGCTGTCTGCAGTGTCAACGGGTCTAAAAGCGGAATCCCACCGGCAACCGCCGCTTCAAAACGAAGCCGTCCACCGCCTCTTTCCGCAGCGGAAAGCAGCTCACTAAGCGAGTCTGCTAATGCTGCCTTGTTGGCAGTAACCACCCGTTTTCCTCGAAGCAACGCTTCAGAGATATAGTGAATGGACTGAATCGGATCGCTGGAAACTTCAACAATCGTGTCAATGGAATTGTCTTCCACCAGATGCATGGCATCCGTCGTAAAGAGGGTTTCGGGAGCGGCAATTGTGCGATGACGAATGGTACGAACAGCGATCCCTCCGACCGAGATTGGTTCCCCTGCTGCACGTTCTAACGCCTTGCGACGTTCCATAAACAGGCTGTATACTCCCTGTCCCACCGTGCCGTAACCGATGATTCCCAAACGCATGTTATGCCTCCTCAGCATTCCGCTTTAACCAGGCTTCTGCGATCTGTACCGTATTGGTTGCCGCTCCTTTTCGAATATTGTCCGCAACACACCAGAGATGCACCGTATTGGATCGGGAGATATCCCGACGAATGCGCCCGACAAAAATGGTATCCTTGTGCTTGCTGTCTATCGGCGTAGGATACACGAGTTCTTCCGGATTGTCTTTTACCACAATGCCTTCGATGCGAGAAAGCGCATGACGAATCTCTTCCACCGAAAAGTCGTTTTCCAATTCGACATTCATCGCCACACTATGCCCGTAATCCACCGGCACGCGCACACAAGTCGCCGTAACGGGAAGCTCCGGAAGCGCCAAAATTTTCCGTGTTTCGTGGATCATCTTCCATTCCTCTTTGGTATATCCGTCGGGAAGAAAAA
>NZ_CABTXF010000029.1 GCF_902488755.1 uncultured Murdochiella sp.
CATCCCAAGGTCTACATAGGCAACCGATTTGATTTATTTTAATAGCGTTTCCTTTCTTTGTTTGGTTGGCACTTTTATTGTACAGGACTTCTCTCTATGTTTTTTTCTTCTTGGTCTCACATCAATTGTATCTCTACAATCTGGTTATGAGTTTAATAGATTTCATTTGTTGGGGGGCGAACCTCTCATGTCCTTACATCTATTTGAGGTATTAAATTATGCGTTAAAAAAAGCGATTTTGGTATCTATCAATACCAATGGTGTTTACCTAGATGAAGGAATGATTGATAAACTGCGCATGTATCCAAATCTCGACCAAATTACCGTGAGTGTAGATGGGGGGAATGAAGAGGACAATGATGCTATACGTGGGAGAGGGACGTTTGCGGAGGTGGTGTCTAACCTTCGGAAGTTTAAGACCGACGCTACGAATATTGCGCTTAATCTTGCCTGCGTAATGACACAAAAAAATTTATGTCATATTGAACTTCTGCCCTTTCTTGTAGATGACTGTGATTGTCTTTTGATTTCCTCGTTGTTTTATAAAGGGAATGCGGAGAAGAACTTCATTCGGAAGGATATGGATGGTAATTTTCTATTTGAAAAATTGAAGATTCTTGTTCAAAACGCCAATATGGTCGGGAAAGCGATTCAACTAGACTTGCCCCCGATCGGTTTATGGTGGTTACAATTATTATTGGGTGAAAATCTATCAGATGTAGTAATACCCAAATGGGATTGTAGTGAGAGTAAATTATACTACTCCGCTACGAATAAACTGTATTTATGCAGCCCTAGTTCTTTTTTTAAGGACAAGTATCAAATAAGAAACGCCGTATTTCCACATGTGAATAGAAAGCTTTGCACAAGGGATTG
Source organism: uncultured Murdochiella sp. (assembly GCF_902488755.1). GTDB lineage: Bacteria > Bacillota > Clostridia > Tissierellales > Peptoniphilaceae > Murdochiella. The sequence goes on from NZ_CABTXF010000029.1 coordinate 877, forward strand.
TATTTTCAATGATCGTTGTATACTCTGTGAAATTAACTGTAACATGGAACAATTCCATATTTGCAATTTCGTGTTGCATCAAGCTGAACAGTGTTTTTCAGTTCTTCTTAAGTGTTTGGTAAAGAAGTCTAACGATTATGCATTTTTCAGTCACCAAGGTTTTAGCTATTTTGTGAACCATGGTACAGGAGCGAGGTATCGTCTTTGCTCTGATCATAATGTGAATAATTATAATCCATTGGAGACTTATCAACAATGTTCGGCTCGAGAGAAATTGCAGTATAAGCTGATCATGGCTGGATTATATGCAAGTGGTCAATTCTATCTTTGTGAAAAGTATTCAAAGTGATCTTTAGTTTATTCTTTGGCATCTTATTATCGGGAGGAAGGATTATGAAAACTATACTAAAAACAATGGGCGCAAAGCGATTTTTGTTTTTATTGATTTTTATTCTTGCTTACAGTTTTTCAGCTTTTATTCCCGTCTTTTTTATTCAAAAGCTGATAGACTCCATAGATTCTGTCGCAACGAATGATGCGATATTCCACATTATCATCTATGGAACCCTATATATGTTGATGCAGCTGCTGAATCAGCTTTTTTACGCACTTTATAACTATATTTGTGATAAGTATCAGAACCAGTATGCTGAGAAAACGAGGCAACAGATTTTCTGTGCTATTCTGGAAGCGGATGAGATTAGCTATAAAAAAGAAGATTTTGGGCAGTTGTCCAGTAAAATTATTGAGGACACACATTTTATATCTGAAAACTATTATTCTACCACTGTAATGGGAGTTGTCTCGATTATCAACTTCTTCATTGGTTTTTGGTTCATGTCTACGATCAGCCTCTATTTATCGCTTATTATCATTCCCTTGGGGCTTGTATCATCTTTTTGTTCCAACCAAATGGTAAAAATGACGGAGAAGAATCTTGATATGCAGAGGGAGATTACAGAGCAGAGTTGGAAACTATTCGGGGAAGGTATTCGAGGTATCAAGCACATCAAACTCTTTGATAGGAATGGGAGCTACTTCCAAAAGATAAAATCTATCTCAAATCGCCTTTGCTTAGTGAACATCAAACAGAGCAAGATTGAGAACTTCGGTAATTTTGTCGTTGGTACGCTTTATATGGTTACGATAGGAATTATTATGTTAGTGTCTGCGATTTTTGTTCTCTACGGTTATATTACGTTTGGTGGCCTATTAGCACTGGTAATGTATAATCACATGTTGGTCGATCCGCTGTTACAATTGATAGAAACGCAACAGAAGATGGTCAAATTAAACATATCTAATCAACGCATCCAAAAGATTTTGAACTTAAAAGGATATGAACGAAACAGAGAGAGTACGAGAATTTGCGCAATTCGGGCAGAACACATCACCTTTGGTTACGAAGGAAAATGGATCCTATCGGATTTCAACTATGAATTTACTCGTGGAAAAACGTATTGCATTGTTGGCGAAACGGGAAGCGGAAAGAGTACATTGGTTAATCTGCTTGCTGGTTACTTGTCACCGCAGATAGGAAGTGTCGTCTATGTTTCACCAGACAAACGGGAAGTAAGAGGGTGTATTCCTACTCGTGTTTCTTTTTTGGCACAGGATGGCTTCTTGTTCAACGCAACGATTGACGAGAATATTTGTTTTGCAAATCCAAAGATGACAGAAACTCAACTTGCGCATCTGAAGGAAATTTGTTGCTTAACCGAGGTGTGCAACCGAATTCAGGACGATATTGGCGACAATGGTAATAAACTATCCGGTGGCGAGAGAAAACGGCTTCTTTTGGCAATTTGTCTTGCCAAAGAGGACAGTGATGTTTTGATTTTTGACGAGCTTTCTAACTCTTTAGATCATCAAACTTATCAAAAGATACTGAAAGCAATTGAGCCATTATTTATGGATAAGATTGTTATTTTTATTGAACACTATCGGATTGAAAAAGATGTTTACGATGCTCTTATTGAGCTGTGATTTGTTGTACCTTTTCTTCCTGTTCTATAATCCGTTGTACATCTAAACGAAAAAGGAGTCTGCTCAAAAACGAGATTTGCATAAATGAACCTTTTCCTGTATAATCAAAATGCTATTTGTACCCAGAGCAGGAAGGCGGGTGTGGTATGCAAGAAAACAGTTTAATTCAAGCCATCCGCAGTGAGGTCGAGCAAAATATCGGACGCACTGTGGTTGTGCGCGCGGATAAAGGGCGAAAGCGCATTGTCACAAAAGAGGGCATTATTGAAAATGCGTTTGACGATGTCTTTACTGTGCGGATATCGAATGCTTTTGATATGGAGCGAACCGTATCGTACACGTATACGGATGTTCTGACCTCTACCGTAAAGCTGACGGTGTATTGAGAGAAAAGGGCTCGACAGAGCTCTTTTTTTCGTTATTGTTTGTAGAGAACAAACGAAGGATAAACGCAAGAAACAAGGAAAAATGACAACGGAGGATGGCATGGAATTGGAGCTGCAAGCCAATGCAAAAATAAATCTGGCGTTAGACATCGTCGCTGTGCGCGAAGATGGGTATCACGACTTAGATGGCGTAATGCAGGAGATTGCATTGCATGATACCCTCACCATAGAAAATGGACGCGGAGGCTTTGTGCTATTTTGTGACCATCCGCATCTTAAGTTGGATGAAAACAACTTGATATATAAGGCTTGGGATGCTCTTCGCGACAGAGTTACAGACGATTCTGTCATCGTTGAGCTGGAAAAGCGCATCCCTCTTTCCGCTGGCTTGGGAGGAGGAAGCGCGGATGCAGCGGCAATGCTGGTCGGCTTAAATCGTCTATGGAATTTGAACCTTACGGAGGAAGAATTAATCGAAGTCGCCGGAACGATTGATTCGGATACGGCGTTTTTTATTCAAGGCGGTACGCAGCGCGCACAGGGAAGGGGAAATGTCCTTACGCCTCTGCCTAATTTTTCGCAAAAGCCGGTGCTGCTCATTAACACGGGGGATACCATCAGCTCGCGTTATGTCTATGATCACGTGGAACTCAACGGAACCATTCCGGTATCGAAAATGATAGACTTGCTGCAGTTTGATAATCTCAAGGCATATACCATGATGCAGAATCAAATGGAGAGCGTCTCTTTTGAATCCATTCCTAAACTGTTGGAGATTAAGAGTCAACTGCGTGAATCTGGTGCTTTGGCAGCACTCATGAGTGGCAGCGGTCCGACGATGTTCGGTTTATATGAAACCATGGAGCAGGCGGAAGAAGCCTATAAGCGATTTGAGGGCAAGTATCCCTTTGTTTTGTTGACGAGAACCGTGTGAAAATGAAACAATACTGAATGACTATTCAGTAAGCAAAAATGAAAAGGTTTACAAACGAAATAATATCCAATAAACAGAAACGCTTTGTTCGTTTTCGCCTTTCTATGATTCCACAACATGTGGTGGAATAAAGCAAAGAAAACACATTCATTAGCAGAAAATTTCGCTATTTTCGCGTTTTTTTTCTCAAAGTGTCTTGAACATCCGTAAAGCGTTCGTTATAATACTTGTAGTGTAAAAGGAATAACAGGGGGATACCGTTTTCATACGATTTCATCCTGAACGAAACAGGAAGATCGCTGATGAATGGCGGAAGAACATAGAGGTGTGTCGATGAGAAACGATCAGTCAATAGAGAAACGCTATAGAGCGCGTCATAAACGACGTCAAGCTCTTCATCGTCGTCGTCACAAACGGAGCGTGCTTTTTGGCGTTTGCGCCGGAGTACTGTTGCTGTTATCCGGCAGCTTTATGCTCCGTCATTTTATGAACCGTTCCAGCGCAATTGATACCCATGCAGCGTTGGCGAACTCTGCGCAGTTGGTGCAGGATACGCAGGCGGAGGCGAAAGATAGTGCGTCTGTCTCCGTAGAATACAAAACCCGCGTGGAGATTGAACAGCAAAAACAGGAAAGACCGCAGGAAAAAGAGCAGCATGACGGTTATATTGACCGCTTGGATACTTTTTTACAGGTAAATCGCGATACCACGATGTTTACGCGCGATTCCACCAAATCGCATGTTGTTGCCCCTCTTGCTGCCGGAACGACCGTGGAAACCTATGGGACAAACGGCGAATGGACAAAAGTGGTCAGCAAGGGTCGTACAGGCTATGTTCGAAACGTAGATTTGGCGATGATTAGCGACGCAACGCTGTGTAAGACCGTAGAAGGAAAAGTGATTGTCAATTCGACCTATCGCCTTCCCGAAAACTACGAAACGGTGTTTCATCCGGATGCCAAAGCAGGACTGAAGGTCATGTTGGAAGCCATGCAGCGCGACGGCTTGCAAGTGAAAGTGGCAACGACCTATCGCGGAGCAGAAGAAGAAAAGAAAGAGTTGGTTCTTCGCGGAAATCCCGCCAATGTTCCGCAACCGGGGCATACGGTGTTTCAGACGGGTTACGGCGTACAGTTCAATGCGCCGAATACCGATCCGCGCATCGAAAATCATTTTGAGAACACCAAGCAGTTTCAGTGGTTGAAAGCGCACGCGCAAGAATATGGTTTTGTATTGCGTTATCCGAAAGGCAGCGAATCCATTACGGGCTATCGTGCCGATCCCACCATTTTCTACTATGTAGGGGTGGAGGATGCTTCTCTGATTAGCAATGAAGGGCTGACCATGGAAGTGTTCTACGGTGTCAATTAATATACGAAAGGCAGGAGCCCGCAGGTAACGAAGTTGCCGGTGGGCTCTTTTTAATGAAAGAAGATGAAGGAGGAAAAAATGAACGTCTTGGTTAGTGGCGGCTTGGGCTATATTGGTTCGCATACGGTCGTAGAATTGGTAAAACGCCATCACGACGTGGTAGTGGTCGATAACCTGTATAATGCAGATGCCGATGTACAGTTACGCATAGAAAAAATCACGGGCAAAAAGTTGACGACCTATATTGCGGATTGTGCGGATGCCGAAGCAATGGAAAAAATCTTTTCTTCGCATAAAGTGGATTGTGTGATTCACTTTGCTGGCTATAAGGCGGTGGGAGAGTCCGTTCGCAAGCCTTTGATGTATTATCATAACAATCTTCTGAGTACATTGGTCTTGCTGGAAGCGATGAAAAAGCACAATGTTCACCAAATGGTTTTCAGCTCGTCGGCGACAGTGTATTCTCCGGAGAATACCAGTCCGTTTCGAGAAGAAATGCGCCTGGCTGCTACGAATCCGTATGGTTGGACAAAGCTGATGATTGAACGCATTCTTACGGACTACGCGACGGCGGATCCGAGCTTTTCAGCGATTCTCCTGCGCTATTTTAATCCCATCGGCGCACATGATTCGGGACTGCTGGGCGAACGTCCGGTTGGCATTCCGAACAACCTGTTACCGTATATTTGTCAGGTGGCGGACGGCACGAGAGAGAAGCTCAGCGTTTTTGGCGACGACTATGCTACACCGGACGGTACAGGCGTACGTGATTATCTGCATGTCGTCGATTTGGCATTGGGTCACGTTGCTGCCTTGGAAAAGATGGCAAATCGTCCCGGCGCGCATGCCTTTAATTTGGGGACGGGAAAAGGCACGAGTGTGCTGGAACTGGTTCATGCATTTGAGCAGGCGAGTCATCTGACCATTCCTTATGTTGTCACCGATCGGCGTCCGGGGGATATCGATACGGTTGTGGCGGATCCCTCAAAAGCGGAAAAGGAATTGGAGTGGAAAGCGACGCACAGCATTGAAGAAGCCTGCGCTTCGGCTTGGCATTTCCAGCAGCATGTCAAAGATAGTTTATAAAAAACGAAGTGCGCCGATGCGCTTAGAATACTAAAAATGCACATCAAAAGAGACACCGCTTTTTTTGCGGTGTCTCTATTTTTTAGGCTAACGATTAGTTGCGGTGGCGCGCTTTGTGGCGATGTAACCGATGGTAGGCTTGATTGACCAGCCGGCGCACCTCAGGAATTTGTGCAAAGAGAATGACGACCAGATAAACCAGGGCACCAACCAAAACGGTCAGAAGAAGCCGAATCGTTTCTTTTGCCGGTGCCAGTCCATGAAAGACGAAAAGCGTGAGAAAACCCATTATGGCAGAAGCGGCAACGACTTTGACAACGGAGCGGAAAAGAGATCGAAATTCCAAACGACCACATTTTTTACGTAAGACCCATCCCAGAATGACGGCGCCAACGAGATTGCCTGTGGCGGTAGCGGCGGCAAGACCGTTCAGTCCGAAGAAATGGGACAAGATAAAATTCAGTGTAATGTCCACGGCAACTTGTACCGCCGAGATGAGAAGCGGCGTTTTGGTATCGTGCAGCGCATAGAAGGCGCGAATAAAAACCTGTGAACACAACAGTCCGATGAGCCCCGGCGTATACCAGAACAGAGCACCGGCGGTCATCAGCGTGGAGGTCGCTGTAAATTGATCGCGTTCATAGAATAAACGAACGATGGGCTGTGAAAAGAGCATCATGCCGACAACAGCAGGGATAATTAACACCATGCCATGTACCAGCGAATGATGAATGACACGCTTAAAGGGGCGAAGATCGTCCTGTTGTGCGGCGCGCGACATGCCGGGATAGGAAGCGGTAACAATGGAAACGATGACAACACCTTCCACCATCATAAAAATCATATTGGCGTAATTCAGCGCTGACGCACCGCCGTTTGGCACGATGGACGTGGCAATGGCTTTATCCACGATGATGGAGATGTCATTGACCAGAATGGAGAACATGGCAGGAATGGCGATGGCAAGCGATTCTCGAATGGCAGGGGCGTTTGGTTGCAGCAGAAATTGATGGCGATAGCCTGTGCGGCGAAGAGCACCCGGAAAAAACATATATTGCACGGCAACGCCGAAAATACTGCCGAAGGCAAGAAGCAGGAGATTTCCCGTCTTTGCCGTGAGATAGGAGAAGAAAATCATCACGACATTCATGATGATACCTGTAGTCGCCGGTGTTAAAAAGTTATTGTAGTTGTTTAGATAGCTGATAAACGCACCGTTAAGCGCCGAGAAAAGGATGCGGAAGAGAACAATGCGCGTGAAAAGCACGGCTTGATCGAACTTTTCGCCCTGAAAGCCGGCAGCTACGAGGCGCATAATCTGCGGCATGAACAGAAATCCAACCGCGGAGATGATGGCGGCAAGCAGAACGATGGTGTTGGTCAAATTGGAAGTGAAGCGATCCGCTTCTCGACGACCGCTGTTGGTCAAGACTTTGTTGTACATCGGTATAAACGTCGTTTGGATGGACATAAAGAGAAAACTGAACGCCATGGCGGTGATGCTCTCCGAAACGACGTAGATATCCGTGACCGTGCCGGTACCAAAAAACTTCGCGAAGCTGACTTCGCGAATGAGTCCTGTAAATTTGGAGATGATGGTGATGACCATCAGTTGAAAGGTGATCGAACCCATGAATGTCCCTCCTGTAATGGGAACAGTCTACCATATTTCTCGTTTGTACTGTACAGAACGAAATGAATCGTTTATAATGGCAGAGGTTGTTAAACCGATATCATTCTTTTCGCGGACAGAAGCCATTACATAGTCCCTATTATAGAAAGGAATGAATATGCAATCACAACATACGACAGCAAAACAAGTAAATGGATGGGCGGAGCCGAGAACGTTTCTACAGCAGGTAAAGGATGCGACGCGCATTCGCAATATGGTTAAAATCGGTGCTTTGGGTGCTCTGGGTTTCGTCATTATGGAATTGTTTCAGATTCCGATGCCCTTTGCTCCGGCGTTTATGAAAGTGGATTTCGGAGATGTAGCGGGACTGATTGGCGGTTTCGCCATGGGACCGGTGGCAGGTTTTCTTATTCAGCTCGTTAAGAATATTTTGAAATTATTTACGTCCGAGACCGTTGGGGTTGGTGAATTATCCAATTTGATCGTCGGTTCGACTTTTGTCTTGGTATCTGCCATTATTTATCGCCGTTCCCATACCAAACGAGGCGCTGTAATTAGCTTACTTGCCGGTTCCTTAGCCATGAGCTGTATCGCGGTACTCTCCAACACGTTCTTTATTTTTCCGGCGTATGCTGCGGCCATTCAGTTGGATTTGGATGTTCTTGCGACGCAGATTGGCGCTGCGAACGGGTTGGTTTCCAACTACATGACGCTGATGCTCTTTTCCGTTTTCCCGTTCAACCTGGTAAAGACGTTTCTGGAAAGCGTCGTAACCTTCCTGCTTTATAAGCGTATTTCGCCCATTCTCAAGCGCTGGTCATAATAAACACGGGGAAAAGGAAAAAAAGGACTATGTTGTCGGAGTCTTCGCGGTGGAAAAAGAATAGACCTGTCGAAGCAAGTGCATTACAATAAAGAAACAAGAGAAGAGGTTGCCCTGCGGGGCACCTTCTTTTTATTGCTTAGGAAATGGTACTGTATTTATAGAAAAGGAGAGACGCACGTGCAGATCACCTCAAAACAGGCGATGCGGGAATGGAGCGAACGCTTTGCGCATACGCTGTCTTCGGGCGATGTCGTTTCGTTAGAGGGAACGCTGGGCGCGGGAAAAACGCAGGTAGTGCAATGGATCGCGCAAGCGCTTGACGCTAACCGTCCGGCGTCTTCTCCGACTTTTTCGCTGGTTAATCACTATCAAACGCCGAATCTGGATTTGTATCATCTGGATCTTTACCGGCTGGAAGAGCCGAAAGAATTAGAAGACTTGGACTATGAGACCTATTTTTATCCGGAGGGGGCTATAACTTTTTTGGAATGGGCAGAAAAAGCCGATGGGTATCTTCCGCATGGCATGGTGCATGTGCGGATCACCGTTAATGAGGGAGAAGCGAGGGAGGTTAGCGTATGGCGAGACTGATAGGAGCGGACACCTCTACGCGCGCTACGGGAGTTGCCATTTATGAAACGGGAAAACCCCTGCGTCAAACCGTGGTAGAACAGGATCGTCTGCGCGCAGAGGAGCTTCTTAGCGTCCTGGATGCGCTGTGTCAGGAAAGTGGTCTTCCGGCCGCAGAGGCAGATGCTTTTGTGGTGGGCATCGGGCCCGGCTCGTTTACCGGTTTGCGCATCGGGGTTACGATGATGAAGACCATGGCGCAATTTACGCATCGTCCGATCATAGGCATTTCCTCGTTAGAGGCGCTGGCGTTTGCGGCAAAGCAGGAACATCGTGCGCATATAATCGTTCCTGTGATCGATGCGCGCGCCAATCGCTTGTTTGCTTCGGCGTATCGCATAGAGGAAGACGGCGCATGGGAGCGCATTTTGGAGGAAGGTTTATATACAGAAGAGCAATTGCGCGCCTTTCTGCTTTCCGAACAGGCATCCGCCCATCCGGCGTGTGAGGGGGTTCCCTTTTTATGTTGGGCAGGAGCAGGCATAGTGCGCCATCGGGCGCTTTCCGATGCGTTTTCTCCGCAAGAAAGCGTGATGCTTTCATCTCCGGCGGCATTGTCTCCTATTGCAGCGATGATGCAAATTGCCGCTTGCCGCCTTGCAAGAGGGGAGAGCGACAATGTCTTGCATCTGGTTCCGAACTATCAGCGAAAATCGCAGGCGGAGCTGGACCGAGAGCGTCGTGCGCCGAGGAATGAAACCTCTACGAGTGTGGAAACACTTCCCCTTAATGAGGAAAGGCGGAAATCGTGTATACAGGAATAAAACCGGCGTTTCGCCTAAGAAAGATGATCGAGCAAGATTTGCCGGTGATTCACCAGATCGAACGCGAGGCATTTCAAAAAGCGTGGACAGTAAAGCAACTGAAAAGCGAGCTTGTTCATCCCTGCAATACGGCAATTGTGGCAGAGGCGGATGCGACCATTTTGGGCTATTTTTTCTCTTCCGACGTGGCAGGAGAAGCCAGTTTGAATCGTATTGCCGTCGCGAAGGCATATCGGCAATGCGGAGTGGGAAAACGCCTCGTAGAACGATTTCTTGCCGATGCGAAAGAGAAGGGTATCGAGGAGGCATTTCTCGAAGTGAATGAGCACAACAGCGCGGCGATGGCGTTGTATCTGCTGTTTGGCTTTGCCGTGGTGGGCAGACGACATCAGTATTATGCGGAAGAAATGGCCGATGCGCTCATTATGCGCTGCCGGTTGCAGACGGAGAATAAGAACGAGGAGGTGTTTCATGCGGATTTTGGCGATTGAGTCTTCCTGTGATGAGACCAGCGTTGCGGTTCTCTGTGACGGACGAAAGGTGCTAAGCCAGATTATTTCGTCCCAAATTAAGGACCATGCTCTTTTTGGAGGGGTTGTGCCGGAGATTGCCTCGCGCAAACACCTTGAAGCGATCAATCCGCTGCTGGAGGCCGTCCTTGCCGAAGCGCATGTGCTGCCCGAAGAACTGGATCTCATTGCGGTTACGCGCGGTCCGGGGCTTGTCGGTGCGTTGTTGGTGGGCATTTCCGCCGCAAAAGCCATGGCGTATGTACGCCATATTCCCATTGTGGGGGTCAACCACATGGAAGGGCATCTTTGCGCGAATTATATAGCGCATCCGGAGTTAGAACCTCCTTTTCTTGGCTTGGTGGTTTCCGGCGGACATACCTATCTTTGTGTGGTGAACGATTATGCGCATTATGAGGTGGTCGGCTCCACAGTAGATGACGCTGCAGGCGAGAGTTTTGATAAAGTATCTCGTGTGCTGGGACTCGGCTATCCCGGAGGCCCTAAAATTCAGCGTATTGCGGAACAGGGAAATCCACAGGCGTTCGCTTTTCCGCGGGCGATGTCTTCTAAAGAGGACGGCTATGCCTTTAGTTTCAGTGGGTTAAAAACGGCGGTAATCAATGAAGTGCATCATCGTGAACAGCAGAATCTGCCCGTTCCGGTGGCAGATATCGCCGCCTCTTTCCAACAGGCCGTTATCGATGTATTGGTACAAAAGGCAGAACATTTGCTGGAATCGATGCCGAAAATGCGCACCTTTTGTCTTGCCGGCGGCGTAGCGGCGAACCGTCCTTTGCAGGAAGCACTGTCCGCCATGTGCGCGAAACACGATTGTCGCTTTTTCGTTCCTCCTGCTGTTTTGTGTACCGATAACGCCGCAATGATTGGTTGCGCCGGTTATTATCAATATCGGGAACGGGGCGCGTCATCGCTTGATTTCGCAGCCGATCCCAATTTAGGACTATAAGTAGAAAAGAAAGGAGAGCGTTATGCACGCTTTGATGGATTTACATACCCATACGATGGCAAGCATTCATGCCTATTCGACCCTGACCGAAAATGCCAGGGAGGCGAAAAAGAATGGACTGGAAATTTTGGGTGTCTCCGATCACGGCTACGGAATGCCCCATACAACGCTGCCGGAGTATTGGATGAATTTAACCGTCATTCCGCCCTATCTTGAGGGTGTTCGCATTTTGCGTGGAATTGAGATGAATCTTTGCGATATGCAGGGGCATCTGTTTGAAGAAGACCTTCTCGGTACGACCGACTATGTGATTGCGTCGCTGCATGGCAATATATTTGATTTTGGCGAAAAGCGCGCTACGGATTTTACACCGGTGTATTTGGAAGCGCTGAAACGGTATCCACAGATTAATATCATTGGGCATCCGGATGATGATCGTTATCCTATTGATTATGAAGCACTGGTGAAAGCCTGTAAAACGCACCACGTGGCTATGGAAGTCAATTGCTCTTCTTTGGACGAAAATAGCTTCCGTAGAAATGCGGAAAAGAATCAGCGCCGCTATCTCGCTCTTTGCAAAGAATACGAAGTGCCCATTATCGTCAACAGCGATGCGCACATGAGTACCAGCGTCGGTCAGTTTTCGTTAGCGGAAGAGTTGTTGAGCGAACTGCATTTCCCCGAAGAACTGATCATTAATACCTCCTGGGATAAGTTGGAAAGCCTCCTGGGCTTCGCGATATAGGAGAGGGTATGGAATACGAAAACCTTAACTGCGCTCAGCGGGAAGTGGTACTGGCGGAGGATAAAGTGCTGCTTGTTCTGGCAGGCGCCGGTTCCGGCAAGACACGGGTTCTGACGACGAAGATTGTGCGCCTGTTGGAAGAAAAAGCGGTTGCGCCTTGGCATATTTTGGCATTTACCTTTACCAATAAAGCGGCGCAGGAGATGCGCGATCGTGTGGAGAAGACGTTAGGCAGAAGCACGAGCGGTATGTGGATGGGAACCTTCCACTCCATCTGCGCGCGCCTTTTACGGCAGGAAATCGGCATTTTAGGCTACGGCTCAGACTTTACCATCTACGATACGGCGGATCAGCGCACACTCGTGAAGCAGCTATTAAAAGAGCAGCAGGTCAATCAGGACTATCGTCCGCAGATGGTGCTTATGCGCATTTCGGATTATAAAAATCGCGGCGTGGGCGTGGAAGAAGTGTTGGAAAATGCGACTATGGATCGAGAGAAAATCATTGGTCGCGTTTATCAGCGCTATGAGGCGGAAAAAAAGAAGAATAATGCGTTGGATTTTGACGATTTGATTTTGAAAGCCATCGAGGTGTTGCAAAACGAGGGAGTTCGTCAGGAATTTCAGGAAAAATTCACGCATATTTTCGTCGATGAATATCAAGATACCAACCATCCGCAGTATGAACTGATTCGTCTGTTGACCGGAAAAGATGCCGCCATCTGTGTCGTGGGCGATGCGGATCAATCCATTTACGGTTGGCGCGGTGCGGATATCCAAAACATTCTTTCCTTCGAGCGTGATTTTCCGGGCGCACGAACGATTCTTTTGGAGCAAAACTATCGTTCCACCTCGCACATTCTCGATGCCGCTAACCAGCTGATTTCCCATAATACGGAACGAAAAGACAAGAATCTCTGGACGGCGAACGGCGAGGGAGAAGCGGTTCATTTTCGTTGCGTGCAAAGTGAAAATGAGGAAGCGGCATTGGTTGCTGCAAAACTGCGTGAGGAACAGCAGCGCGGCGTGGCATGGGAAAATATGGCAATTCTCTATCGCACGAATGCGCAATCGCGTCCGTTTGAGGATGCGCTTCTTCGTGAGGGCATTCCCTATCGTGTGATAGGCGGCTTAAAATTCTACGATCGCGCAGAAATTAAAGACTTGGTCGCCTACATGAATCTGCTCATTAATCCGCTGGACGACGTTTCCTTCGCGCGCGTTGTGAATCAACCCAAACGCGGCATTGGCGAGGCGACGGTGCAGAAACTGCGAGAAGAAGCGCATGCGATGGGTATGTCACTTTTACAGGCGTTGCAGGAGGAAGAGAGCGTACGGATGCTCACCCCTGCGCAACGCAATAAGTTATTGCGCTTTGCCGATTTGCTTTCCGATTTGAATCGAAAGCGCGAGGAACTACCGCTGACCAAGTGGACGGAATACCTTTACGAAAAGACGGGGTATCGCGCCATGCTGGAATCCGGCGGAACCGTGGAAGATCGGACGCGCATGGAAAACGTCGGCGCTTTTCTGGATGCGGTTTCGTTGTATGAAGAAGAAGAGGAAGATCCGTCCTTAGTGGAGTACTTGCAAAGTCTGTCGCTCCTTTCGGATTTAGACAAGACGGAGGAAAAGGAAAAAGGCGTCAATCTGTTGACGATTCATTCCGCAAAGGGATTGGAATTTGATGTCGTCTTCGTCGTTGGTCTGGAAGAAGGGCTCTTTCCCAGCCGCCGGTCGATGGAGGAAGGGAATTTGGAAGAAGAACGTCGTCTGCTCTATGTGGCGATGACGCGTGCGAAGCGCACGCTCTATCTGTCCCAGGCAGAGAGTCGGCGTGTGTTTGGCACGCCCATGGCGGCTATGCCGTCCTCTTTCCTCAAGGAGTTGGAGGGAAAGATTGAGGCGGAGGATATTCCCGACGTGCTGGATCGTACGAACGTCTATGACCGAAATTATGCCCGTCGCAGTAATACCGCCGATCCGAAGTTGCGGGAAGAATACGACCGTAAACGAAAAGCGTTTCGTGAACGGATTCGGGAGCAGCAAAAGAGCAGAGAGAAAAAACTTACGAGCGAATTTCGTGTTGGAGATGCGGTACAGCACAAGAAATTCGGTCATGGGACGGTCATTTCGGTGGTTCCGCAGCCGAACGGGGATGAGGTGACGGTCGCGTTTGACGGAAAGGGCATAAAACGGCTGAATGCGGCGCTTGCGCCTATGCAGAAACGGTAGGAGGAAGGCATGAATCCCAACACGGCAAAACGGATGCAGGAGCTGGTGGAACGCCTGAATCGCTTGAATGTGCATTACTATACGTTGGATGATCCGCTGGTGAGCGATGCGGATTACGATGTCCTCTATGATGCGCTTGTTGCGCTGGAGAAAGAGACGGGCGTTGTCCTGCCGGCATCACCGACCCAGCGTGTCGGCGGAGAGATTCTGCAAAAATTCATGAAGCATCGCCATCTGGCACCCCTTTTTTCTTTAGGAAAAACGAAGACCGAGGAAGAGGTGAGAAAGTGGCTGGGTGATGTCGAAACGGCAGTTGCGCGTTATAATGCCGAAAATCCACAAGCACCGCTTCCCAAGCCGGAATATTTTGCGGAGCTTAAATTCGACGGTCTGACCGTGAATCTGACGTATCGTAACGGCATTCTTGTCATGGCTTCTTCTCGTGGAAATGGAACCATTGGGGAAGAAATTCTTTCGCAGGTGCGCACCATTCCGACCATACCGCTGATGATTCCTTTCAAGGGCACGTTGGAGGTGCAGGGCGAAGGTATCATGCCCCGTTCGGCGCTTCGTCGCTATAATGAACATGCAGAAGAACCATTGAAAAATGAACGTAATGCGGCAGCCGGCGCTCTTCGTTCCTTAGATCCTTCGGTAGCGGCTTCTCGCCATCTGGATGCGTTTTTCTATCAGGTGGGCTATCTGGACGGGGAGGAACATTCCGCAGAAGACGGCCATTCGGTAGCAAAGGAACGACCGGCGGAGACAATAGGCGCCGTGCATCACGGTGCATCCGACGTAGCGCAACCACTTGCCGATGCGCCATTTTCTACCGAGGAAGAAATGTTCCGTTTCCTGCAGGACAATCATTTTCGCGTGCATCCCTTTTTGCGCCGCTGTCACAATGGGGAAGAAGTGCTTTCCGCTATTCGCGAGGTGGAGACCTTGCGCGAGGAAATTGATGTGGCAACGGATGGCGTTGTCATTAAGGTGAATGACCTGCGCACACGTGCGTTGCTTGGCTTTACGGCGAAGTTTCCGCGCTGGGCGATTGCTTTTAAGTTTCCGCCACAGGAAGTCGTCACGGTGTTGAAGGCGGTGGAGTGGAATGTGGGTCGTACCGGAAAAGTAACACCTACGGCGGTGTTGGAACCTGTGGACATTGGCGGCGTACAGGTTTCGCGTGCGACATTGAATAATTACGATGATATTCTGCGTAAAGGGGTTCGTTTGAATGCGCGGGTTAAGATTCGCCGTTCCAATGAGGTGATTCCGGAGATTTTGGAAACGTTGGAAACACCGGAGGAACACACGGAAGCCATTCGGAAACCAACCCACTGTCCGGCTTGCGGTGCGGAGCTCATCTACGATCGTGTGCATATTTACTGCCCCAATTCACTTTCTTGCCGTCCGCAGCTGATTTCGCGTCTCGTGCATTTTGCGTCCCGCAATGCGATGAATATTGAAGGGCTTTCCGAGAAAACCTTGGAGAAGCTGTTGGATTTCGGCTTTCATGAAATGGCGGATCTGTATCGCCTAACCGCACACGATTTGATGCGGTTGGAGAGCTTTAAGGAAAAGAAAACGGCGAATCTTCTTCACGCCATTGAAGCTTCCAAAGAACCCCGTTTTGCTGCGTTTCTTTTTGCTCTTGGTATCCCTGAAGTAGGCGAGCGTACCGCATCTGATTTGGCGGCGCATTTCGCTTCTTTTTCCGATTTGCGCAAGGCTTCAGCGGAAGAATTGATGACCATTCCGGACATCGGCGAAACGACGGCTGCCAATATTGTTGAATTTTTCCGGGACAAACACATTGCGCAGGCAATCGATGCGCTGCTTGCCGAAGGGATTACACTGCGCTATGCTGAGAAAAAGACGGCGGAATCGCTGTGGCTCGCAGAGAAGAAAATCGTGATTACCGGAACGATTGATGGTTGGACGCGATCGTCTCTTGAAAAGGCAATTCAAGAGGCAGGCGGGGGAGCTCACGGCTCCGTCTCCTCCAAAACGGATTTTGTGATACCAGGAGAGGGCGACGGCGCACAA
>NZ_CABTXF010000030.1 GCF_902488755.1 uncultured Murdochiella sp.
AAAGAAAGCGATGGTGTTCTTTCGTATGCTCTTGGCTAAATCGACTACGGATTCTTCCCGCAGTGCGGCAATCGCGTCAAGTGTGCCATGCGCGTACCACGGCAGATTCAGTCTGCCGCGATGCGGAACAGGCGCAAGATACGGGCCGTCTGTTTCCAAAAGGAGACGATCCCGTGCAACCCTTTTTGCCAGTTCTTTCGGGGCATGGGCATTCTTAAAAGTCACCATGCCGCCGAGAGAAAGAAAATAGCCAAAATGGGCTAATTCCTCCCACGCTTGCGGCTCTTCATTATACGAGTGCATTAACGCACGAAGGGAAGAACCAAAATTTTTCAAAATAGCGAACGTGTCTTCCCGCGCTTCGCGGCTGTGGATGACGACCGGCAAACGCAGCTCCTGCGCCAGCGCCAACTGGCGTTCGAATACGACTTGCTGCGTTTTGCGCGGCGAGAAATCATAGTGGTAATCCAGCCCGATTTCTCCAATCGCAACCACTTTTTTCTCCTCGGCAAGCGTGCGCATCCGTTGTTCCCATTCCGGCGTGTATCCCGCTGCTTCATGCGGATGGGTGCCGATACAGGCAAAAAGGCGTTCGTATTGCTTTGCCAGAGCGACCGCCTTTAGGGAACTCGCTTCGTCGCAGCCGGGGTTAATGACCGCCTCAACCCTTTCGCTTTCGAGACGTGCGAGAATGTCCTCGCGCTGTTCATCATACGCCTCATCATCAAGATGGCAATGCGCATCGATAATCCAAGGTTGTTTCGCCTCATCAGAGATGGATGCACAGTCTACCGACGACTTTATTTCTGTTGTCTCGTTCTCGTTTTTCTCAGTCACGATCCCCCGCCTTTTCCTGCTGACGCTTAAGCAGCTCTTCAAGGCTCAGTCCCAAGCGGCTTGCCAGCAGTTGATTGTTTGCCTCGGCAATCTTTTCTATCTCCTCTTCCATCTTCAAACGGGGAAAGAGTGGTTCACCCTTGTGTACACGCGTTCCCACCGGTAATTGATTCACTTCTCCGGCATGTAAAAATCCCTTTCCGTCGAAGCCGATCTGCGCAAACATCTTGGGGGCGGTTTCCGGCATGAACGGAACAAGAAGAGAGGCTACTGTCGTCAAACTATCGAGCAAACGGTAGAGAACCGTATCTAAGCGCTTTTTCTTTGCCGGATCTTTTGCCAATGCCCATGGTTCCGTTTCATCAATGTATTTATTCGTGCGGCGAATCAGACTCCAGATTGCCTCAAGACCACGCTGGAAATCGTAGTGTTCCATTGCCTGCTCCAACGCTTTAGGAGTCTCCTGCTGCATGGCAATCAACTCCTCATCCGGCGTTTGCGCTTCTGTAGGCTCCGGCACGATTCCTTCATTATATTTTTCCACCATCGCCACACTGCGGGAAAGCAGATTCCCCAAATCATTCGCCAAATCCGCGTTCAATCTGGTCAGGAATTTACGCATGGCAAAGTTGCCGTCCGAACCGAAATTAAATTCACGCAGCACGAAATATTTCAGGGCATCCCGACCGTACGCGGCAATCAGGGGCTCCGGATAGATAACATTGCCCTTAGATTTTGACATTTTGTCATCATCAAAAAGGATCCAACCATGCCCAAAAATCGTCTCCGGAAGAGGCATGTCGAGTGCCATGAGCACGGCGGGCCAGATAATGGAATGGAAACGCATAATGTCCCGCCCGACAAAATGAACGGCAGCAGGCCAATAGTGCCGGAATTTTTCTTGCTCTTCGCCAAAGCCGATGCCGGTGAGATAGCAAATAAGCGCATCCACCCAAACGTAAATAACGTGTTCCGGATCAAAAGGCACCGGAACACCCCATTTTAGACGCTTACGAGAAACCGATAAATCTTCGAGACCATCCTTAAAGAAAGAGCCAATCATCTCTTTTTGGCGATTCTCCGGTTGCATAAATTCCGGATGTTCTTTGTAATATTGCAGCAGGCGATCTTGATATTCCGACAGACGGAAGAAATAGCTTTCTTCTTCGCGATGTTCTACCGGTCGTCCACAGCTGGGGCATTTTCCATCCTGAAGCTGCGCTTCCGTCCAAAATTCTTCGCACGGCGTACAGTAGTAGCCGGAATACTTTCCTTTGTAGATGGCTCCTTTGTCATAAAGGCGCTGAAACAACTCCTGCACATCTTTTTCGTGCTGCGCAGAAGACGAGCGCACAAACGCATCCGGCTCTACATCTAAAAGCGCCCACAATTCCTTGATAGAGTCTACGATGGGATCAATATATTCTAATGGTGCAACGTGCTTTTCTTCGGCAATTCGTGCCAGTTTTTCGCCATGTTCATCCGAACCGGTAACGTAATAGGCATCATACCCCTGTTCTTTTTTATACCGCTTAACCGCATCGGCAATAATAGAGGTATATGTATTGCCTAAATGCAAATTCGCGCTGGGATAGTAAATCGGTGCCGTAATATAAAACGGCTTTTTTTCGCTCTCGTGATGATCACACATAGTGGCTCCTTTCGTTTGAAACGACTGGACACATTATAACATAGCCCTTTCCTGCGAGGAGATTGCCCTCTCTGCCTCCGACCACATCTCTTATTGAAAAGCACCGATTCGTTTTCCATGGCAAAGCGAGGAAATGCGATCCGGCGTATTCATGCTATAATGAATCGGCATTTGCACAAAAACCGGCATTTTCCCGGCATGTGCTGAAACACCGAAAAAGGAGTATCCATGCGTAAGCGTTCGCTGTTTTTCAAAAACGCCCTTTTACAGTTTACCTTTTTCATCAGCTTTTGCATGATGACCGTATTCACCGTGCTTTATATGCAATCGCTCGGTTTTACGACGCTGCATACTGGTATTATTTTCGGCTTGGCTAATTTTTTCAGTGCCTGGTTGCAACTATTCACCGGCAGAATAGCGGATTCCGCCAAAAGAATTACCATGAAACACGTTTTGCTGGCACACGCCGGTCTTGCCGCACTCGCCATGGTTCCTTTGGCATTTTTCTCTGTGCATGGTCTTCTTGTTCCGCTGGTTTTTTTTGTGTTCAGCCTTTTGGCACAGGCTATACAAGGACCGATTAACGCGGTTTCCGTTGCCTTTGAGCAAGCCGGTTATCCGATTCAATTCAGTGTGATTCGCGGTATCGGTTCTGCCGGTTACGGACTGACTGCCCTTCTTTCGGGCATATATTTTGACCACTATTCCTTGGCACAACTTCCTTTTCTGCTGTTTGTCAGCATGGTGCTTTTCGGTCTGGTGATTTTTCTTCTGCCTCCGGTGCCGGTGGGCAGGCTCCGCCCCGATAAAAACACCGTTGGTGTAGTCGATCCGCCGACACAGCATTTTTATCGCAAGTATCCGTTTTTTATCCCCCTCGTCATCGGCTTTACACTCCTATTTTCCGGACACATGGTGATTAATACCTATTTGGCACTGCTGGTGGAAAATGTAGGCGGAGGAGCAACGCAGGCAGGTATGGCGGTCAGTTGTGCCATTTTGATGGAGGTCATTTCCCTGTTCTGCTATGGGCATCTTCGGCAGCATGTTTCTGATCGCTTTCTGATGGGAACAGCAGCGGTGGTTTTTACGATAAAAGCGGTGATTCTGTTTTTTGCCTCCAATGTTTTTATGGTCTACCTTTCACAACTCTTTCAATTTGCCACTTTCCCCTTTTTTACGGCAGGCATCAGTTACTTCTCTGCTGCTACGGTAGAAAAAAAGGATCTCGTCAAGGGGCAAAATGTCGTCACGATTATTATGTCCCTCGGTGGAGCAGGCGGATCGCTTGTTGGCGGCATTATCCTTCACTATCTTCCGGTTTCTTCGGTGCTGCTAATAACCGTTCTCTTAAGTCTCATCGGGACGGTGATCGCCCTTTCCGGCATTCAACAAACCGCTGTACCACAAGTGCATAGCGAAGGTTGAGCGTAGAGCAACCTTGTTTCGATTTGCCGGATACCAATGCTCCCTCCTCTTTTTTCGAAAAACGGGACAAAATTCCTCCCCTGACGTATGATAAGAACAAGGAGAAAAGGAGAAAATCATGTTCGCGTACAAAAAAGAATACGATAACGTTTTAGATGAATTAAAAGACCGCGGCTACTTTGATAATGCAACGGATGAATCTGCCCTTCGTCAGCTTTTGGAAAAGGGGCCGGTCAAATTCTATATTGGTTTTGATGCCACGGCGGATTCCCTTACGGTTGGGCATTTCATTCAGATCATGGTGCTTATGCGTATGCAGGCCTACGGACACATTCCCATTGCCCTTCTCGGCGGCGGTACCACAATGATCGGCGACCCGTCCGGACGCAGCGATATGCGCACAGTCATGACCAAAGAGAAAATCAACCACAATGCGGAGTGCTTTTATCATCAGCTTTCGCGCTTCATTGACTTCCAAGAAGATAACGCCATCGTCGTCAATAACCGTGACTGGCTGTTGGATTTGAATTTTCTGGGTTTTATGCGCGATGTGGGTGTCCACTTCAATGTGGGAGAGATGATTAAAAAGGACGCGTACAAGAACCGTCTTTCCGCCGGCGGACTTACTTTTTTCGAGTTCGCCTATATGTTGCTGCAAAGCTATGACTTTTTGGAATTGTACCGTCGCGAAGGCTGCCGTTTGCAATTTGGCGGATCGGATCAATGGGCAAACATCATTGGTGGCGTAGATTTGGTGCGCAAGGCGGAAAATGCCGAAGTATACGGAATGACGTTTAAGCTGCTTACCACAGCAGACGGCGTAAAAATGGGCAAATCCATGAAGGGAGCAGTCTGGCTCGATGAGAACAAAACTTCTCCCTATGAATTGTTCCAGTATATGCGCAATGTGGATGACCGTGACGTGACGAAATTCCTGTTGCAACTGACGTTCCTTCCCAAGGCGGAATGCGAGCAACTGGGCAGTTATACGGATGAGCGCATCAATCAGGGCAAAGAACGTCTGGCGTATGAAGTGACGCGCATCGTGCATGGCAAAGAGAAAGCGGATGAGGCACTTGCGGCGTCTAAAGCGCTCTTTGGCGTCGGTGTGGATCATGAACACATGCCGGAAAAGCGTATCGCGTTTTCCGGAGATTCCATTGGTATTTTGAATCTGCTGACGCTTGCCGAACTCACCAAATCGAACGGCGAAGCACGCCGTCTGGTGCAGCAGGGTGGCATTGCGGTGGACGATACCAAAGTCACCGATATCGCGACCGAAATATCGCGTTCTTCTCTCGAAAAAGGCATCACCGTCAAGAAGGGCAAAAAAATCTATTTGCGCTTGTTGCTGGATGAGGAAAACTGATGAAACGTCGTCTTCCGCTTACCACGCTGAGTTTGGTCGCCGCTTTTGCCGTTTTAGGGGATGCGCTGGGAATGTATCGTCCTGAATTGCGCACACTTTGTGGAGGGATTGCCATGGTTTGCGGCATCGCCTTTATTATCCAATCCTTTGTCGACCCGACCCATTTTGCAGGCGAAATGCAAGACCGTGTTGGATTTTCGGTGTTTGCCTATTTTTCCCTCGCCTTGCTGTATCTTGCGCCCTATGCAGAAGACTATTTCGTTGGCTACAGCGCGAAAAAGCTCTTTTGGGTCGCTTTGATCGCGCATGGGATACTGACGCTTTTCACCCTCTTTCGCTTTCTTCGTGAGCGCGGAAAGATCGCCTTACAGCCGGCCTCTTTACTGTACTTTGTCGGCATGGCAGCGATTGGCGATACAGCTGCCGCTTTTGATCTGATTGCCTTCGGCAGAATCTTCTTCGCTGTCGGGTTAATCGCCGCGCTTGGTCTCTACACCCTACTTCTCCGTCAGCACCTTTCGGAGCAAAAAAAAGAACGGAGAACCGAAACCAGTAATACAAGCGGTTTGGTTGCCGACAAGGCGATCGCCGTCAAAAAAAACAAGTATGCTTCGAAACAGCTGGACATCACACTTTTGGCACCGGTTGGCATTCTTCTTGCTGCGTATTCGCTGCTTTTTTCCAACGCCACTCCTCTGTTTTTCTTGTTATTCGGAGCGACGATTGTGCTGTGGGGCGTGTCGGTTTGGCGCATATTTTTCCTTTTTGTCAAACCTTTTTCCGCCGACCTTCTGCTCTCCGCTTTTCCGTTCGCCATCTCTGCATTGGCCCTGCAGCGTGCAAATTCCCTTGTGCCGTATATCTCTGTAGTACATCTGCTTATGCCGTGGGTCTCACTCATCGCCGTTTTACTGGCGACGATACTTTGCTATTTGCTGCTGCTTCGTCTCTTGTGGCGTTTGGTTGGCGGAAAATGAGTCCGGTGCAGCCTTTCTACAGCGACAAACTTTATGCATTGTCCAATAAGGAGGTCGATCATGAAGAAGGTTTTTTTATGGATGCGATGGGGATTGTTCCTCGCCCTTTGGATACTTGGGTTGGTTTATGGATCGACTCTATTCAGTGTTCTTAACAAACAATTTTACTGCTTTCTGAGTAGCACCTTAAAGATTCATCAAAATATTGCGGATATTGTTTTTTGTCTCCTTGTATTCGTGGATCTTCTCCTTTTTTATGGATTCGGTCTCGTCTTTTTCACCTGCCGCATTGAGCTACCCAACTATAATGTGCCATTCTATTCCTTTTCCACATTCCTCCCACGTCTCGTAAAAAGCTGTGTGGTTTTGTTGGTTTGCTGCCTTGTTTTAGAAGGGTATATGTTTCTCTGCGCTTATATAAAGAAAACATTTGATCATATACCTTTCTATATTTACAGCTTCTACCCAGACGACCTCTTTTGGCTTAAAGTTGTCATTCCATGGTATTATCTTTCCCAAGAGATGGCGTTTCTGGTCGCTTATCTTCGAACCGATGAAGACGATGAGGGGGATTTGGCGGATAGTCTGAAGCAAACATCGGACAGTTGTGACGCATGAGGAAATAATTATGCTACGTTATATCATCAAAGAAAAAAAAGAATTTTTGCTTTTTCTGGTTTTAATGCCTTTGCGTGCTCTGAGTTCTGTTGCGGTCATGACGATTATTGCCAGTATCATCGATTTCGCGATGGGCGGATCGTTAACGCAACTGCCAAAATATATTATGTATTTCGGCGTTTACATCCTCGTCGATTTCCTCATTAATGTTTTTGATGCAAAAATACATTTTACGCTGATTCAAAAGAGCATCTCTCGCTTGAAACAGCGTCTCTTTCAAAAAATGATGTGGCAAGACAAAGATGTTTTTCATGATAAATCATCAACCTATCTTTCCGTTATCGAAAATGACGTAGAAGTTCTGCGTGAAGTGCTTTATACGATCATGGATATGATGGAAGATTTTATGCGCATGTTCTTTGCGACTCTTATCGTTTTTTACTACAGTTGGCAGATAGGTTTGTTTATTCTGCTCACTTCTTTTTTGCAGGCTTTTATTCCTATTGCTTTTGGTAAAAAATTAGAGCACTGCGGAGAAGAATATACCATAGGACAAGAGCGGCATATTGCGACCCTGAAGGACTACCTTGCTTCCTATACGACGACTAAACTATTTCATATTGAACCTCAGTTGACAAGGAATTATGGAAAAATCGTACATGAGGTGGAAACAAAATGGAAGGAAAAGGAGTTTTTAAGCTCTTTCGTCAATTCCTTTTCGTATGTTTTCAATAAAATAGCGTATTTGGGAATTTTTCTCGTTGGTGGATATTTACTGATGATAGGAAGCATACGCTTATCCATTATCGTGGCGATTACGAATGTCGTTTCCTATATTAGTGGTCCTTCTTTGTATTTAGTGGATGACTTGGCAAAGATAAAGGCAGCGCAGACTGCGCTTTTTCGTATAGAAAAAATCTTAAATCAGGAAATGGCGGAAGAGCCAACTGATGAACCGCCCATAGCCTTGCACACGATTCAGTTGGTCGATGTTTCCTTTGCTTACGAGAAGAAGAGCATACTGAAAGCCGTCTCTTACCAGTTTGAGCACAATCAAAAATATCTTATCGTTGGAGAAAGCGGCGCAGGAAAAACGACGTTGCTCAATTTACTCTCCGGTTTAGAGAAAAAATACACCGGAAAAATTCTGTATAACAATATGGAACGGAAACGAATCAGTGGCAAAAACATAGCAAAGAATATTTGCCTTATCGAGCAAACACCCTTCCTCTTTAAGGATACGATTTTGAATAATATAACCTTATTTGAACCGTTCGATACAGAGGAAGTCAAACAGGCGTTAGCCCAGGTTGGCCTGTTGGAATATGTTCTTCACTTAGAAGATGGTCTGCAAACCGTCCTCTTTGAAAACGGAAGCAATCTATCCGGCGGTGAAAAGCAACGTTTAGCGTTAGCACGTGCCTTACTTCGAAAAACACCATTTATCCTTTTAGATGAATACACCTCGAATTTAGACAAACACGCATTAGAGCAGATTGAACAGTGTGTTTTTTCTCTACAGGATGTGACCGTTATTGTCGTGTCCCATCGTAGCGAGGAAAAAGATGAGAATTACCAACATGTCATTCGCATTGAAAATGGGCAGATGGTTTCGTGTAAATAACCCACACCACCCCCATCTCATCAAAACTCAATGCATTTTATGGACAAACGCAACTGTTATAACGGGCATCCCCGTTGTATGCCGGACTTCATTCCGCCTTCTCTAATGCGCTCTGCAGGAAGCAGTCAAAAAGCAAGCCTAAACGTTCTACCCCTTCATCAATATCGTCTTCCATATGATTCCAAAAAAACTGCATCACAAAGCCAATGTAGGCATACCGACAAAACGAAGCGATACTGCGCAAATTGTCTTCGGTAATCGGTCGATTTCCTGCAGCTTGGCTCACCACACGAGAAAACACATCATTGGTCAACGAGAAAATATAGCGTTCCAACTGATCACGAGAAAGACCGTTAAAAACATGATAAACCGTCCGTGAATGCGCCTTGCAAGCACGAAGCGCGTCTTTCGTAACACTTTCCCATTCCAATAGGGTTTCTCCGGTTGCAAATTCCTTCACCCGTTCTGTAAACCAGGCGTCCAATAGCGCATAAATATCCTGATAATGATAGTAAAACGTATTTGGGCTGATCTCGGCGCGTTTCACCAATGCGGAGACGGTGATTTTGTCAAAAGGCATTTCTTCCAGCATCTCTCGAAAGGTAGACATAATAAGTTTTGTCGTATATTTTGCCATAGTTTTTCCTCTTTTCCCATGCGCCCGTGAGGCGCAATACCTCTCTTTGCACACTTTCACGGAAACGAAACTCCCTCTTCTTTATTCTCTTTCAATGTGCCACAAAAAGAAAAACACCCAGTCCCTTCTTATTCTTTACGCATAGCCTTCGGACCGCATCGACGAATCAGAAACAGCGCAAAGGGCAAGAATAAGGCAAATGCTCCGACGGAAAGAAGAGAAAATGTCATCGGCGAGATACTATTTCCCAGACGGGGCGCCCCAAAGAAGCAGAAGAGATAGAGTGCGGTATTGAGAAGGGAAGGCACAAACGAGGTGATCACGCCTTCCGAATTGTAGGGCTGAAAAACATAGTAGAGAAACAGCGGATAGATGGTAAAAAACGCCCCGTTCATGATTGTCAAGAGCATCGCCACAACAAGCATTTCGGTAGAAAAACGAAGAATCAACCCATTAACGAAAACCAGAACGAGCACCAACAACGTCGGCAAAGCCATCAGCTTCCACAAACTTATCATGCGCAGACGGAACATTTCCAGCAAGGCATGTTCTTCTTTGTAAAAACTGTAATGCAAGAGGCTCTTATCACAATTCACATACATCGCTTTCGTCAAGCGAGGATGGGCACAGAGCATGTACATAACGGTCGGCAGAAAATACACCAAAGACGACGAAGACCCATCCGCTTTAATAGCCTCGGAGAAGAACATACTAAGGCAAGTGAATGTCAGACCCAAAACCAAACCCATGCCGGTACGAATCCAAATCGGGCGTTCAATGATGCGCTTGTGACGCATAAAAAATAAAGCGTTCAGATAGGCATAACCGCTTTTTTTCGCCGTATATGCCGATTTTCGAAAGATTCCCGATGCGCTCTTCCTGTTCTCTGTGAAAGTCAAATCGGCATTGAACAACGAATCCTCGGCAAGAGTGTCGTCTTCCGCCATCTCTGCCGCCTCCTTCGCTTCGCCATGTAAGGGCGTTTCTTGCATAGAGGGTGACATTCCGTTTTGCAGGTCTTCTTCTTTAAGGAAAACATCGTTTTTTATATTGGCGGAAAAGTCAGAAAGCGAATAGTGCAAGTCGCCGCTTACCTCCATCAGACGGGAATAATCCGTTTTCTGCCAAAAATAACGCACCGAACGAACAGCCGGATACAGCAAACCCGCGCTAAGCAGCCACCCAAAATAGGAGGGCGTACTATTCCATGCCGAAAGCGCGGCAACCATTCCCATGGCTAACGATATGCGGATAACCGCATCCAAGAGCGGTTTCTTCTTCTCCGGCATCGATTGCTCTCGAATTTTCTTTTCATAGTTGTGCTGTGCGAATGCCCATTCAAGGAGTAAAACCGCAAGGCTCCAACCGACGACATCCGCGATGGACCAAACAGAAACGTAAACGGAAAACAGCAGGCTCCAAACTAAACAGCGGGAAAGACAATGCGCCCCAGGTCGGACGATATTGAGCAGCACGACACTGCGATGCAGATCCAGATGATAATAACGCTGCCACGCATAGAGCGTATCGCCTTCGGAAACGACGCGCGAACTTCCCCAACCGGAAAATAGATAGAGCACGATATACGCACCGGTCGAAATCGTATAGGTAAAAAGCGAAACATCTGCGTCAAGCGGCACCAGACCGAGCCCGAGAAAACGAAGCGCGGTAAGAATGCCATACGACACATATAAACACAAAAGAGAACTCGCCGCCGTTTTTAGCAGCTCCAAAATCAGCATGACCAACGGGCTAAGCATCCGGCTGATCGATTTGAAAACGGCAAAACGATAGTGATCGCCCAACAAGGATCCAATCAGCGGTATCCGACGCACCATGGCAACCAAACCGTTGACAAGGCTGTACCAGCTAATTAAGGTGACAAGACGCATGTCTTTCCAGAGGCGTTTACTGTTCATGTGCATCCTCTTCCGTCAACAGGCAAATTACGCGATTCTCCATATCCGCCTCGTGCAAGTCCTCTTCCACAGTAACGAGCGTTCCCTTTTTCAACAGCACGACCTTGTCGCAAAGGTCTTTTGCCAGTTGCAAAATGTGGGTGGAAAACAGAATGATGTGATCGCGGCGGATGAGGCGAATCCACTCCTTCATCTCATGTTGCACGACCACGTCCAAGGAGGTCAACGGTTCATCCATCAAAATCACACGAGGACGTAAAATCATGAACATGAGCATCTGCAGTTTATTTTTCATTCCCGTGGAATAGCTTTGAATGAGCCGATCCAGATCATCCGGAGCAAAATCAATCTGCGAAAAATACGCATTCAGATCAATCTTGCGTCCTATCTTTTCCGCATTGGCTTCCACAAAGAATTGCAACAGTTCCCGACCGGTAAGAAAATTCGGCAAGGTCGGTTCAGAGACCATGAAAAACGCATCCTCCGGAAGCAACGGCTGCATTTCTCCATTTTCTTCCAGCATCACGCGACCGCCGTCTTTCGTTCGTTCTCCGGCGATGAGCGAAAAGAGGGTCGTTTTTCCGGCACCGTTTCGCCCTAAAAGGGCATATACCGTACCTTGTTCAAAAACAGCGCTTGCTTCACAAAGCACGTGTTTATCTCCAAAAGACTTTTTCAATCCTTCAACATGTAAACGCATTACCACTCCTCCATAATCGGGGCTAAAGACGAAAGACACAAATTTTCACAGACATAGCGAATACGATACGCTTCCGGCAACAAAAACGCATATTTTACTTCACCGAGCATTCGGGAAAGCATGGCGGAATCCGCTTGCAAATATGCCGGAATACGATGCAGCAGCGCATCGCCCTCTTTGCGATACGCATAACGCAGACGAACGAGTGCTCCTTTTAATGCTTCCCCGTACAGTCGTCCGTGTCGTCCGTCCCAATATAGGGCAGGATTCGATGTTTCACAAAGAGCGCGCAGCAACAAAAAAAGTGTGCGTTCCGCACGGGTTCCTAAAAATAGCGTTAATACGGGTTCAAATGCCTGACTTTCTTCCCATTGTATCATGGAAGAAGGCGACCAACGACCGCGCAGACGCAAGAAAGCATCTGCGGCTTCGCGGTTGTGTAAAACCGATTCGGGCGGATGGTACAAAACGTCCAGCATTCGCCGACGCAGCAAAGCAGAAACTTCATAGGCATTGCCGGAAAAAAGGGGCGCGCGCCCTTTTTTTGCCGGCACGACGTATATTTTTCGTGCCTTTTCCTCTATCGTTTCTATTTTCCACACACGTCCGGCAAGCAAAAGATGTGCTCCTTCCATGGTCTGCGGCGTTAGCGGAATCATACCGATACGCTCTTTACCTGCCACCACGCGAAAATCAAGCGGCGTTTGAAATTGCGCATAGAAATCACGACGTGTGGCTATGCGCTCACCTGCAAGACCTAAAAACACCTCTTCGCCTTCTCCTTCGCTGCGCTCCAGAAAATCCTCGGCAAGAAGATGTTCTACAATCGCCTCTATATCTTCGTTCGATAAGAACGAAAAAACCTGCCATTGGGAAAGAGCGTACAAATCGGTATAAGAAAGTTCGCTTCCTTCCAAAGCCATCGACAGCACCTGGTGCGCAAACACGTCGTAGGGATGCGAAAGAGGTTGAACCGGCTCCAAAGTTCCCTCTTCGACCATGACCAGTGCCGTCACCGCTTGCAACAAAGCTTCGTCCTCGGTGGTCAGGAGATGAACACGTGCCGGTTCCGGCAGATGCCTTCCCGTTTGCGGTTCAACCATCTCTCCCCGTCCGCTCCGTCCGAGACGCTGCGCCAAAGAGGCAGCAGAAAACGGAGCATCAATCTGACAGACCGCATCTACCGCGCCGATGTCGATACCCAGCTCCAACGTAGATGTTGCGCAAAGCGCAAAGCGGGAAAAACCACCCTTCGCCCACTGCTCCGCTTCTTCACGCAAGTTTTTTTCCATGGAGGCATGATGCGCCATAACACGCAAAAAGACCTGTTCTCGCGAAACGCGCTCCTGTAAAGCATGCGCAATTTCTTCTACCCGTCGGCGCGAGTTGGGGAAAATCAGCAAGTTTTCTTTTTTAAGATACGAAAACAGCGCATCATACAACGCGAATTGCGCGGAGTTTTCCTCCTTCTCTTTCTCCCATACGACAGGAAAAATCTGTGTTGTACTTTCTATCGTTCGCTTCGTGCGATCCAATACCAAACGGGTTTCTCTTCCCGACGGGAAAAAGCGCTTGGCATCTTCATAATTGCCTTCTACGAGTGTGGCACTCATGCCGATATAGCGCGGCCTGGCACCGCTTCGTCGTTCGAGACGCATCAAAAGAGAGCGCAGTTGTACGCCGCGCGCGCCGGAAAGAAAATGATGACATTCGTCCACCAGTACCCAGTCCAATCGGGAAAATAGTGCCGAAATGCGTTCCGGATGCGTTGCAAACATCGCTTCTAAGGACTCCGGCGTAATGAGGACAATGCCGGAAGGATTTGCCAAACAACGGCGTTTTGCCGCCATATTGGCTTCTCCGTGCCATGCCGTGATCGGAATCGAAAGCGCTTTGCACAGCTTCCAAAGGCGATTCGTCTGGTCGTTAATCAGCGCGACCAAAGGCGAAATCAGTAGGATGCGCACGCCGTCCGGCGGAGAGGACCACGAAACGAGAGAGAGCGCCGGCAAAAGAGCGGCTTCTGTTTTTCCTGCCGCCGTGGGTGCGGAAAGAATAAAATTATCCTCCGTTTCCGTTGCGACGCGAATCGCCGCTTCCTGAATCGGGCGAAGCCCCTGCCAACCCTGTTCATAAATATACTGACGAATAGGCTCTGAAAGACGTCCAAAGGCAAACATCGCCGTCTCCTACAGGATTTCTATGTCGGCATCCTCTTGGTCATCGGGATCTTTTTCCACGCGACCGAGCGAACCAAAACGGCGCATTAACAGCTCTTCTGCCGAAAGGGACGGATTCTGTCTTGCCCATTGCAAAAGCTGCAGAAAATCTTTAATTACCGCACGAGGAGTGAGAAATTCCGCTGCCCCGGGGCGATTGAGTTCCGCCTGCATAAACTGCGCAATTTGCTCCTCAGTAAAGGGGTCATCCGCATAAGCATACGCGGTAACAAAAATCGTCTGCAATTTTTCCAGCAAAGTATAAATTTCCTCCGGTGTGAGCGGTTTCAGCATTTGCACCGTCGCCGTCGTATCCACTAAATCGCTCAAATCTTCTCGCGCAATGCCAAAACGTCCCTTTAACGCGCCGTAGCTTGCCATGCCCCGTCGTTCATCAAAAACCGTTTTTCGGGTGGCTGCCAGATTTATCCATAAACCGGACGTGTTTCCGCTTTTCGTCTCGTTATACAGGTTCAGAATGCGTTCATAGTTTTGTTCGCGCGTCATGCTGCGTGGCAATTTATAGAGATTGACACATTCATCAAAATTAACGACCAGACCGCGATAGCCGAATAAACGAAACAACTCGCTCCAATTGAGCAACACCTCGGTCCAATTGTCGTCCGTTATAATTTCTCCGATACCCAGCGTGCGTTTGGCTTCGGTTTTGGTTGGGATATGCCCACCGAGCCAGCGAAGCGCCATCGCTTTTTTCATCGCATCGCCTGCTGCCATGGCTTCCATGTAGAGCATCAGTACGCGCGTGAGCGCAAAGCGCAATCCGCCATCGGCAAACGTCGCCAATTGGGAAAAGAGATGCTCGCCGACTTGTGCTTTCTCTTTTCCCTCTTCGGCATACCAGCGATCCAGCATAGCGGAAAGCGCATTTCCCGAAGGGGCATCCTGCGTTTTCAGGCGTTTCATTATTTCCTGGTAGAGCGCAACGCCCTTGCCATCGGTGGCATGAAAACGTCGCGTGGGTGTCAAATCCACCGTCGCACTTACCATGTTCATCGAGCATGCCAGCTGTTCAATCGTATGCCGCCTTCTGCTTGAAAA
>NZ_CABTXF010000031.1 GCF_902488755.1 uncultured Murdochiella sp.
ATACAGAATTTTTCAAATAGCATTGTATATGTCTGGCGATCGTAGTAGATATTATATGTGGTTCTACCGTCAGGCTGAACCTTCTTTGTTAACAAAACATTGGTTCCGTCATCCTGCTTAACCGTTTCCGTGTTTTCTTTGTTTATCTTTTTTTCATTTCTAACAAAATATTTGTTTAATTCATTTACTTTTGCGTCTTCAGTCAAAGACTTCTCAATCTCTGGGAATTTAATTCCAGAAGGCATCATAAGAGATAGATCCGGTCTGCTTCCCGTATCTGCATCCTTGACGACCTTTGCTCCGATATAATCATATCCAGCAGAATCCGCTTTCTCTGTCCAGAACTGAATCGTATAATTTGCCTTAGGCTCATCCTTCCATAATGCCGTAAACTTAACATCCTTCGCAGGCATAGCTTCCTTGATACCGTCCTTAAAATCCTTCATGTCGAACTTCGTGTCCTTATGAATGGTTTTAGTATTGCCATTTTCATCCTTATAATTTAAATCGGTATCTGACTTCCAGCCAACAAATATTCCGCCGATTTTCTTAGGCTTTACATTTAGGTTAGGTATTGTCTGTCCATAGTATAGTGTCTGAGATGGTATAGGTGAACCCCCATCCATATCATAGCTTACGTTAAATGAATCTCTATTATATCTATATTCAATAACATAGTCAGCAATATCATCAGGCACTCTGGTTTTAATCACAGTCTTTTCTGGGACATATCCCCTTCTTTCTTTTTCTGAAAGTGGAGATACAGTAATTTCTTGACCTATAAAACCATTGGCTGTCGTATAAATATCCTCTTTTTCTCCATCTTTAAACCCATATTCATTCTTATCATATAGGTTCTGGAAAATATGTTTAACCTTAATCTCACCCTCTTGTGCAGTATAGATATAAGGATAAAAGAATGTAAAGCGATTATCTTTTTGTTTTCCCGATAGACCTTTCTTCTTGATATAGTCATAGTCAAAATTTGTAGCCTCAGTCGGCTTTGTATATCCGTCAATATCGGGCAAATCGACCCTCTTATTTATTTTATTTTTCTCTTCCTCAGAAATTACATTACGGGTATTGCCCTTAGAATCCTTGTAAGTATACTCGTCATCACCTACTGTTGCCTCATATGGCTGAAACAGATGAACAAGGGCATCGTCTTTCATCGCCTTATACTCAGCCCTGATATCAAAAATACGGGGCATATCAGCATTCTTTATCTGAGTATTTGCTTCTTCCGTTGTTGTTGGATCATCTCCAAGCTCAGCAGGATTTGAAGCCTTTTCCTTATTCAGGAATTTTGTTTTTTCTTCGGAAATGTTGTCATAGTTAAAATCATTTGCTGCAAATATGCTTGCCGGCAAAGAAGTAATTACCATCACAATGGCAAGAAAAAAAATAAATATTCTCTGCTTGGTGCTCATGTTTTCCCTCCTCTTATTATTTTTTTGCTCAAGCTTATAATTCATTTATTTGACTATATTATTTCATAGGCTGTATATAGAAATTATATATAAAATCTTAAAATAACATGCCTATTATTCTATAATAGCCTGACCGCTGCCAAAACACCGCTCAACCCCCATTGCAATCTTTCTTTTACTTTGTGTATGTTCCTACTGTTCATTTCTCCCCCCCCCACAAAAAATCGACCTATTTCGTCCAATTTAATTTCTATTGTATCGACTGAATGTTGTTTTTTCAATCCCTTACTGCGACAAAGCTGACGTATACGCAACACTCTCTATCAAAATAATAGTCTGCCTATTCTACCACATAAGAAATCATGTCACTTAGAAAAATAACGAATTAGTTTACGTGTTGGTGGAGCAAGCGTTATTCAACGTTGCGTAAGCCGTCCATCGACGGCAGAAATCCATTTGCGGAATCGACCTTCGCTCATGGGTTCATTGGACTGGTATTCGCCATGGAAGAACAAGGCAAAGGTGGTAATCGGCGTAGGCGCATTCTGTGCTTCTTCTTTGCTTGTCAAATGTATCGCTTGAAATGGGATGTTCTCCTCTTTTGCCGTCTTCGCCATAATCGGCACATACTTGGCGTTAAATGGGCATTGGTCGGTATAGTATAAAACGTACCCAACGGAATCCACGTGCGGATGCTTGGCGCAGAGCTTGAACGTCGGAGGCTGGGCGTCCGACAAAAAGGGCAAAAGCCAGAGTTGAATGCCGTTATCTGCTTCGTCACATACCGTAAAACCCACATGCGTGAGAAATTTCGGATCCGCCAGAAAAGGTGTTTTTCGCTTTGCAGAGAGAATGCACAGACCTTTCTTGCCCTTCTGCCTGCTTTCCTCTACGCACGTGCCGAGCAAATCTTGAGAGTACCCATGCCCCTTAAACGAGCCGGAGACCCAAAGGCAATCAATATACATATAGCCGTCGGCATTCAAGGGAACCCAGGCGTTTTCCGCCGGAATGTACTCAATAAAGCATTTCCCCCGCTCAGCCGCTTTCAAAAAAACAAGCCCTTCCTCCAACCGTTCCTCTAACCACGCTTTTTTGGAAGAAACCTGTACGTCCGAATTGCCGCTTAGCGCACAGCAGATATGTTCGTTTTCCAAATTGTCTTTCGTTACTCGTATATACTCCATATCCTTTGCCTCTTCCCCCCTTGCCGTACACTTCGGCAAAGGGGGATTTTGTTAGCGTGACGTTTCTTCTATTACGCAAACATGTTCCCGTCCTGTCCTGATCATCATCGTTCCTTTGCTTTTTCTGCTGATCCAACGCGCGAAGCAATGGATAGTAAGCCTCGTTACGTGCTTAAAGACAAGTTCGTCAAGATGGACAAAGGAACCTTTTTGAGCGTCTTTTTCTATATCCTTTTGACTATACGTGGGATGTTTCTCTCTCGGAAGAGAATGATAAAAATCACAATACTCTTGCTTCGGTTCCTGACTGGTTCAAGGTAACGCCCATAGACCATATCCCGTCTTCGACAAAATAGAACGAATCCCTTATAAACACCATCCCATATACAATGGCAGAAATATCCGATCTTGCTCTATTTTCATCTGTTTAGGATGCAAGACATATTGCATTCCAATACGTTTGTCAAACCTTCTCTTAAATCGATCTAAAGAAATTGTGCTATATTGCCGAGGCGACTTCACTTCAATAGGGCTGATGCGTGACTTTCCTGCCGCATTGGCATAAGAATGAGAAATGAGAAAGTCTATCTCCATGCGAGCTTCTCCCTCTTTTTGTCCAGACTGGGAATAGAAAAATAGTCGATGCCCGTTCGCCACAAGCATTTGTGCCACAAGATTCTCTACAAGCATCCCTTCATTAACGCCAATCTTTCCTCGGAGAATGGAACGATACACTTCTTCATTCGTATCCTTATTATCTGCAAAAGCTAAGGTCACCAGAAGACCTGTGTCCGCCATATAAGTCTTCAGCGAACGATAGTTCTTATTCAAAGAAAGACCTACGATAGGGTCGGTCGAGGCATAACAAAGATTGCTGATACGAGCATCCGACAACCAGAAAAATGCCTCCTCGTACTCTCTCATGCGAGCATTTTTATCCAAAGAGGTCAAGGTGAACTTTTTTTCACGCTTGGACAATTGTCCGGGAATATTATCCAGAACCGAGACAACTTTAAATTCATAGCCTCTCGAAAATCGGGCAATATCATTACGATAAAGTGTAAGAATTTGTCGTTTTTCTTGATCTACTTCGGCGAAATTTCTTTTTTCAATATACGTCGAGACCGCCTTCGGCATACCCCCAACCAGCATATACTCGCGCAATAATCCGGAAGCCCTTCTGTGTAAACCTTCTGGCAAAGGCTCGAGAGCTTCAAATTGTTGACGAATGAGTTGCCCCAGATTCATTTCTCCCATTGCCCAAAGAAATTCTTCAAAATCGATCGGTTCAAGAGCCAAAACCTCTTCTTCAGACGGAAGCACGATGTTCTGTATATTTTGCTTGATGGATAGTAATGACCCGGTCTCGATGTAATCATAGCGACCGTCTGCAACCAGATACTTTATTAAGCCGCGAGCTAAAGGAAACATCTGTACTTCATCGAACACAATCAATGTGTTTCTCTCGACTAAAGTGACCCCATAAAACGCCTGAAGATAGAGAAATAATCGGTCAAGGTCTGTACGATAATCTTCAAAGTATTGTTTCACTTCATTGGGAGCTTGAAAAAAATCAATAATAAGGCACGATTGATATTCATTTTTGCCAAACGTATCCGCTAAGGTACTCTTTCCCACTCGGCGTGCGCCCTCTATTAACATCGCCGTTTTCCCCTGTTTACTGTTTTTCCACTTCAGCAGTTTGTCATAGGCTTTTCGTTTGAGCATGACTGCCTCCCTACGTTGCGTTGACATGATTTATAATTCATTCTCGCATTCAGTATACATGGTTATTACACGTCCTGCAAACATAGACTTTCTCTATTTCACACGTCCTGCACACATAAACCTTCTTCATTTTACACGTCCTGCACAACTTCTACGTTTCTATTTTGCACGGTTCTTATGAGGCATGGACTTTCCGATGCACAAGTATATCTATATTCTTTGCTTTTACCGGGCTATACGCCTTTATAAAAATCCTTCAGCAAGGGGTAAAGCTGAGAAAATTTCCGGTATTTTTCCTCATAATAGGGGATTTCCTCCGGCTGTGGCGTGAATACGTCTTCAAAAGCGGCATATTGTTTTGCCACTTCACGCACGGGACGTCCTTCCTTATGCGCCATCGCCAAGAGAGCCGCGCCATAGCCGGGGCCGCATTCGCCTGCCGGTTTGGCAATAGGAATCTGCAGCACATTGGCAATCATTTGACACCATATGCGACTTTGTGCGCCGCCACCGACGATAGAAGCCTTTTTGACCGTCACGCCCATATTTTGGGCGACCGCCATACAGTCTCGAAGAGAAAAAGCGACCCCCTCATAAATCGCATAAATCATCTGTTCCGCATTAGAGCGCGATGACAGTCCGAGAAAACCGGCGCGAACATCTTCGTCATTAAGAGGCGAACGCTCGCCCATCAAATAGGGCATGAAATAGAGCGAGTGGTGCCGCACAGATTCTTCGTTAGATAAAGGCGTGCTTTCCGAACGCTGCAACACGCCTCCCATCCACCACTTATAGCAGGATGCCGCGGAAAGCGTACACCCCATCAAATGAAACTTTCCGGATGCGTCGGCAAACGCATGGAGACCGGCGCGTTCATCCTGGAGAAACTGATTCGTCGGCATAAAAATTGTTCCGCTCGTGCCCAACGAAATATTGCAATCTCCTTCTTCAACAACCCCGACCGATAGCGCGGCAGCCGCATTGTCTCCTGCTCCGGCAACAATCTCCGGGGCGTTATCCAATCCCCATAAAGTACACCATTCCTCCCGCAGCTTGCCTACATAATCTCCGCTTTCATGCAGTGTAGGCAACTGCGAAGGACGCGCACCGCAGAAGTCACACAACCTTTTTGACCATTTTCGTTGACGAACATCGAAAAGAAGCGTCCCCGACGCATCCGAGTAATCCGTGGAAAATGCACCGGACAAGCGATAGAGAATATAGTCCTTCGGAAGTAGAATGTGTTCGATTTTGGCAAACTGCTCCGGTTCGTGCGTTCGCATCCATAGCAACTTCGGCGCAGTAAATCCGGCATAGGCAATATTTCCGGTTTCTTTTAACAGTACGTCCTTTCCCAACGCAGTGTTTAGGATCGCCGTTTCTTTTGCGGTACGTGTATCGTTCCATAAAATCGCCGGACGAATCACCGTCCCATATTCATCTAAGGCAACCAAACCATGCATTTGACCGCCGAGTCCTATCGCATCCAACCCCGAAAAGTCTTTTGCATCCGTAATCTCCTGCATTCCCTCGCAGACAGCGTTCCACCAATCCTCCGGATTCTGTTCCGCCCAACCTTCTTCCGGATAGCAAATCGGATAGTCTTTGGTGACCGACCGAAGAATCCTTGCCTCTTCATCGATATAGCTGATTTTTACTGCAGATGTACCGAGATCAATGCCTACATATCCCATAAGAACCTCTCTTTATCAAAACCCCATCCCAAAAAACATACAGCGGCGAACCGTAGAAAAGTTTCGCCGCTGTAGTGGAGTAAAGCTTATTCCATTTTTCCGTCCAGCAAAATCGTATTGACGACCCCTTCCAAATACTCCTGACGACCGCTGGAAAGTGTCGGTTCGCCATTCTTCAAAGCATAGGTTTCCAATTCTTCAAAATTCGTCTCATTCTTGCGTATTTTTCCGCCGATGCCTTCTTGATAACTGGCGTATTTTTTCTCTAAAAATTCTTCGATTCGCCCATCTTCCATCAGCTGCTGCGCCTTGATCAGACCGAACGCAAAGGAATCCATTCCTAAGATATAAGCGTAAGCAATATCTTCCGGCGTAAAGGACGGACGGCGCACCTTCGCATCAAAATTCAATCCGCCGTTGGTGAATCCACCTGCCTTCAAAATCTCATACATGGCAAGGGTGGTATCGTACACATTGGATGGGAATTGATCGGTGTCCCATCCCAACAGCAAATCGCCCTGATTCGCATCGACTGAACCGAAAACGCCGAAGGTGCGCGCCATGCGCAACTCATGCTGGAAGGTATGACCTGCCAGGGTCGCATGATTCGCTTCGATATTGATGCGAAAATCTTGCATCAGGTCGTATTTTTCAAGAAAAGCGACGCAGGAGGCGACATCAAAATCATATTGATGCTTCGTCGGTTCCTTCGGCTTGGGTTCGATGTAGAAATCACCGTCATAGCCCTTGCCGCG
Organism: uncultured Murdochiella sp.; assembly: GCF_902488755.1. GTDB lineage: Bacteria > Bacillota > Clostridia > Tissierellales > Peptoniphilaceae > Murdochiella. Next base: position 6,795 of record NZ_CABTXF010000031.1, read on the forward strand.
CGCATAGCCAACCGCCATTTTCAGCATCCGCGCATAATTATCAAGTTCCAGCTCCACGTCGGTATTGAGAAGCGTTTCATAGCCTTCGCGACCGCCCCAAAATACATAGCCCTTTCCGCCCAATTCCATCGTAGCGTCCAATGCATTTTTCACTTGCGTTGCCGTCCAGGCAAAGACGTCTGCTGCACAGGAAGTTGCCGCGCCATGCATGAACCGGGGATTCGAGAAGCAATTGGACGTTCCCCAGAGCAGCTTGATCGGGGTGCCCTGCATCTTGTTTTTCACATACGCGACCATTTCTTTCAGATTTTCATTGCGATCCTGCAAGCTGTTTCCTTCCGGAGCAAGGTCGGCATCATGAAAACAAAAGTACTCAATCCCCAACTTGTCCATGAAATCAAAAGCGGCATCCGCTCTGGCTTTTGCCAATTCCATGGGGTCTGTTTTTCCCCCATAGCTGCGATCCATGGTGTTCACACCGAACGGATCCTGTCCGCCGGCAACCATGGTGTGCCACCAAGAAAGAGCAAAGCGCAAATGCTCTTTCATCTTTTTGCCGGCGATAACACGATCCGCATCATAGTATTTGAAAGCAAACGGATTACTGGACTTGCTGCCTTCATAATGAACCTTTGGTACCGTTTCAAAAAATTTCATTTCTCTCTCCTTCTTCTTCATCAAGTCCGCATAACGCTCCGCCTACTTTCGTCGCTTCTATTTTTTTGCTGCCGCTTCAAACGTCTTCGGGTCAATTTTCGTAATGCCAATGCCTGTTCCTGCCCAAATCAAGGCAAAAATCATGCCCGTATAATTCAGAACGGCAAAGGGCAAATAACTCAAGGTCGAAACGCCCAGCGTCGTTGCCATATACGCACCGGCGGCTGTCCATGGAATGAGACACTCTGTACAGGTTACTGAATCTTCCAGAGTTCGCGAAAGTACTTTGGGATGCAGCCCTCTTTGAATATAAGCGGAACGGAACGCTTCTCCCGGCATCAGGATAGATACCTGACCATTGCTGGTCACGCCCGTCGTCACCAGACAGGTAAGGATAGTTGCGCCAACCAACTGGAAAGTATTGTGAATCTTCGTCAACAATTTTGAAACCAGAACATCTAATGCACCGGTGACGGTCATGGTTCCGGCAAACGAAATGGCACAGACGGCAATCAATAACGTATTCATCATCGCCGTCATGCCGCCACGATGTAACAGACGGATGAGTTCCGGAGAAACAGCCGCTTCGTCAAAGCCCAGCATGGAAACATTAAATCCGTTAAGTGTCGTTTCAACGATGCTTTGCAGGCTTGCGCCCTGAAAAACAGCGGCATTGATTAAGGCGACCGCGGATGCCGCAAGCATCACGGGAATTGTCGGCTTGCGCGTAGCGGAGCCAATTAACACAATCAGCAGAGGAATGAGGAAAAACAGATTCCAAGAATACATAGCATCCAGTGTTCCGGTAATTTGCTGAACCGTTTCGGGAACGGCTACGGTCGCCGTTGTTCCCACATGCCCCAGAATGGTATAAACGATGCAGGATAATACGGCAGCTGCGCCCGTCGTCCACAATTGATTGTACACATGCTGATAGAGATCTACGCCACAAACAGCCGAAGCCAGATTCGTCGTATCGGAGAGTGGGGACAGCTTATCCCCAAAGTATGCGCCCGATACCACCGCGCCGGCGACCAACGGCAAGTTGGCATTCATGCCGATGGCAACGCCCATAAACGCTACACCAATGGTGCCTGCGGAACCCCAAGAAGTTCCGGTCATCACCGAGACGATGGCGGAAACCACAAACGCAGTCAGTGCTAAATACTGCGGACTAATCAGCTTCAGACCGTAATAAATGAGCATGGGGATGGTACCGCCCAGCATCCACGAGCCAATCATAAAGCCGACAATGACTAAAATGAGCAATGCGCCCCACACTTTAGCGATTTTCTCGGAAATTTCCGCCATAATTTCATCATAGCTGTAGCCGAGGTGAATCGCCATCGCACCCGAAACAACCGCCGCCAAAACAATGAGCGGCTCCGCCGGCAGTCCCCACAGTCCGATACCGATGCCGAGTATGACAAGCATCCCAATAATGGGAACCAGTGCCTGACCTACAGTCGGCTTTCTTTTTACTCTTTCCTTCATTTTCGAATACCCTCCACACATTTTTTGATTCGCGTCATCGCCTCTTTGAACATCACAGGCGGCTGCGCCAGATTGATGCGGAAAAATCCGCGGCCTTCTTCTCCAAAGTCTCCGCCCATCGAACAGGCGACTTTTCCGTCATGAAGCAACGTATCATTCCAAACCTCTTCGGCAATGCCGAGCGCGGAATAATCCACCCATAAAAGAAAAGTTCCTTCCCCCGGAATCGTCTTGCAGGGGGCGCATTCCTGATCGATAAAAGCCAGCGCAAACTCTCGATTTTCCCTTATTACGTTTTTGACAAGAGCAAGCCATTCTTCTCCTTCGCCATAGGCAGCTTCCACGGCGGGATTGCAAAAATAATTCGGATTATGGAAACCGGCGCTGCGCAGACAATGCGCGAATTTCTCGCGCAACGCTTGGTTCTTAATCACCATACTTGCCGCTTCAATGCCCGGAATATTAAACGTTTTGGAAGCGGATGTCCCGATGAACATTTGGTCGTATTGATCCCAAAACTGTCCAAAACTGGTAAAAGCCCCTTCCCAAATGAAATCGGCGTGTATCTCATCGGCAACAATCAATACATCATTTTCTTTGCACAAGCGAACCATTTTTTGTACTTCCTCCGCGGTCCAGACACGCCCGGTCGGATTGTGCGGAGAAACCGCGATAAACACTTTGACACCGCTTCGCAGCTTCTTCTCAAAGTCATCAAAATCAATCGCATAACGATCCGCTTCCCTCGCGAGGGAGGTGGAAACGATTTTGCGATCATTCAAGCGAATGGCACTCTGGATGGGATCATACAGGGGCGTTGTAATGAGAATCGAATCGCCCGGGTTCGTAAAATTTTGAATAATCTGACACAGCGCATTGATAATGCGCGGACAATACACAATCCATTCTCTCTCCGGCGTCCAGTGATAGTGTTTCTGAATCCACCGTTTGGTGAGATCGATATAGCGTTCACTCACATTTGTATAGCCGTAAATGCCATGATTTGCCGCAGCAATAATAGCTCGCGTAATTTCCGGGGCTACCCGAAAATCCATGTCGGCGACGGTTAACGAAATAACTTCCTCTTCGCCCGTATTGTCAATCAATTCGTCCCACTTGGCACAATCGGTGTGTCTGCGTTCAACCAGATTTTGAAACATCGGTTTCCTCCTTGATTAATGCGCCTTTTGCGCAAAGGCATACACAGTTTTCTGGTAAAAGGGATGCGCTTTGGTGTAAACCGGCTGCGCAAAATAGGGAATATTGATGCTGTTGGGGATGTATTGCGGCTCAACGCAAATCGCCGCAAAAGGACGGTGTTTTTCCTGCCATATAAAATTATTTGCGGTATAGAGTTGGAAGGCGGGCGCTGTGGAAGAAATCTGTAGAGTAAGATCATCCGTGCCGATAACCGCCATCGGTGAAAAACCGGCTGTCTTGCAGACGAAATTGTGATCATAGCCCCCGTCGGGCTCCTGCGTCTTTTCAGTGAGTGCCGCGCGCAACGTTCGTACCTTTCGAAAATCAAAACAACTGTTTGCTACCCGTCGCACCTCGCCGGTCGGAATGCCGGTTTCGTCAAAAGGCGTATAACAATCCGCATAGAGCTGTAGCGAATAATCCAATACCGTTTCGTTCGCATCCAGATGGAAATACGTATGATTCGTTAAATTTAACAGCGCCGGCTCTTCCGGTTCAGCAAAATACTCCACCGACAGCGTTTCGTCCTGCAAGGTAACCACTGCCTCATAGGCAGAGAGAAAAGGTTTTTCTTGTGTCGTAAAAAAGCGCAGACGATTTTTCTCTACTGCCCCTTTCCATGCAGCATGATCCAGCCCGTACTCACCGCTGTGTAAATTATTTTTTCCGTCATTGCTTTCCCACTGATGTTTCTTTCCATTCAGGAAAAAAACGCCTTGTGCCAAACGGTTGGCATTGGGTCCGATTGTCGCGCACAGGTAGTTCACATCCTTCCGATACGCTTCGGGCGTCGCATACGCAAGCACCAGATTTCTGCACAACGCTTTATGATAGATTTCCGTAATACGGGCGCCGTAATTCAATACCGTAATCCGCATTTTTTCATTTTCAAGAACATAGGACTGCATGGCTACCTCTCCTTAGGCGCTCCTTGACGACGGCTTGTGAACGGATTAGTCTATAATCAGGTTTGTTTTTAGTTATTCCGGTTTCCGAACTAACTCAATAATAAACTCTGTGTTTTGTGTTGTCAAGAATACGTCGGATGCGATCCGGAAATAATCCGGTTGGAGGAATCGATGACTGAACGCGTACCCAATGCAGTAGAAATTTTAACGACAATTTATAAGCATCCCAACATCTCTCGTTCTGAACTGACCAAAAAACTACGGCTAAACAAGTCGTCCATCTCGGAGTACACCAATCAGTTGCTGGATCGTGCGATCATCCGCGAAAACGGCACAGGCGATTCGACGACGAAAGGGGGACGCAAGCCCATCTATTTGGAAATCAATTATCAATATGGTCTCTGTTTGGGCATCGATCTGGCGCCGAATAAAATTACCTATGCCTTGTGTGACTTACAATTAAATATCATCGATTATGGAGAACAGCTCGTTAATGTGACGAAAGAAAACGTGATGCCATACATCTCGAAAATCATCGATGCGCAGCTATCGCCGGCAAAGTCCTATAAAGGCGGTCTACTTGGGGTTGCCTTCTCTATTCATGGCATTGTAGACAAAAAAAAGATTCGTTTTACCCCCAATTACGATATATACAAATTTGATCTTTTTCACGCCGTTTCGACGCAGTATCCTTCGCTTCCGGTGCATCTGGTCAATGAATCCAATGCCTCCGCCCTATGTGAGGCATACAATTCACCCGTGCAAAACCTCGTAGCGGTAAACGTCGGCAGCGGTCTTGGCGCAGGAATCATTATCGACGGACGTCTCCTGCAAGGAGCAAACGGATATGCCGGTGAAATCGGACATGCCGTAATCGTCCCTGACGGAAAACCTTGCAACTGCGGCAATCAGGGTTGCTTTGAACAATATTGCTCGGAAGGAGCCACTCTCTCCTACTACAACAGCCTTGCGCGCACGCCCATCACCACGATTACGGATCTTATCCACGAATATAAAAAAGGAAATGTTTGCGCCGAACAAACCATTCAGCGCGACCTCAAATATATGGCGCTATTAATGAATCATATTATGAAAACCATAGCGCCGGAGCAAATCGTGATTAACAGCGACCTCGCCTACCATATCGCCTCCTACACGCAAATGCTCACCGAGATGACCACCACCACCTACAAACAAAATATAGAAATCATCCCCTCCGTTTTTCATCACCGCTCGGTGATTCTCGGTGCCGTCTATCTGGCGATTCAGGAGTTTCTACACGCCTATGTCTAAATGATTCTTTCTATTTTGACGACTCTTGTTTCCGGTTGGCTGCTTCGATTTTCCCAAAGCGTCCAACCGGAAATAAAAGCACTCTATGCCAACGTCGTTACTTTCTCGGTCTCGTTAATATTATCCCCATAACCGCACCAAGAAAAGCGACCGGAGCCAATCGCACAAAGAGCCATTCAAACGCATGAAAGAATGTGCCGACGACTGCCGTTTCTGGATCATGAAAATCCCATCCCAAATAGGAGCTGTCTTGCGCAATCAGAACGGCAGTGATGACTACAAGGAGAGCACATATTGCGATAAACAGTCCGTGTAAAACTTTTCGTTTTGTCTCCTTTTCTCGTGCCAGCTGCAGGTTGATGACCTCCAATTTTTCGGAAATGGCGTTCCAATCATTAAGCGGTATCTCTGTCTCTGTCTGCGTTTCCCCGAGTAAAACGCTCACCGGTGTTTCAAGTATCTCTGCAATATGGAGCAACATTTCGGAGTCCGGAACCGATAAGCCCCTCTCCCATTTAGACACGGTCTGTCTTACCACATACAGCTTAATGGCAAACTCTTCTTGTGACAGCCCTTTCGCTTTTCTTATCGATCGAATGTTCTCACTAAGCATTAAGATAACCCCATTTCTTTTGTTGTTATCCTCATTATGGGAACGAAAGGTCGTTGCCACAAGCAACGTAGAATAACATGATCGTCTAAAGTATCTTATTCTTTCCTCTAAAACGAAAATTACACCCTTTCATCCGTAATGATATGCACAACGCCTGTATGCTGTGTTTGAAGAAATTCTTTCATAAACGATGGATACGCCTTAACGTTATCCAGTTCATCCATCGGTATCCAATGCATCGTCTCTTTTACCCCGGACATGGTGCGGCTTTGACTTGTAACCACCCTTTTTCCCATAGGTTTCATCACATAATAGAAGGCAAGCTCATGGCACTCGACCCCTTTCAAGCCGGAGCTTCCCATGAAAAAGTTCTCATGGATCACGGCCAGATGATCTACTTCATAGGAAACGCCCGTCTCTTCCAAAACTTCTCTTTTCACCGCTTCTTCGGCAGTCTCGCCCATGTGGACCGCTCCGCCTACAGAGTAGAAATAATCATCTGTTTCATTTCCTGCAAACAATACGCAATTGTCTTCGACGATAATGGCTGCCGCTCGATATCGGAAGGCCTTGTTTTCCTTCCTAATAGCACAATCGTGTTCCATTGTTTTTGCCCTTTCCTTTTTCGATATAGATATTGCAACTTGTTGTTGTTTTTTTTTCTTTGCTTTGTGAATTTCAGTTACCAAAGAATGTAGTTTGCGTCGTGCAAACGAGTCAATTGTTTTTCCTTGTATTGAGAAGGGTGGAAATTTCATCATTGGATGGTTAATGGATGTCTTACATGTGTATGTCGCCGATAAAGGGTAGTTTCGGCGTTTGTTGGGCGCGGTTTCATGGTATACGACCCTGGCTAATAACTTTTTTGGGCATTTGCCGGGGCGATTTCCTGGTATTCGACCCTGGAAAATGTTGTTTTTTACCGTTTGCCGGGGACAAATGGACGCCGCTGACCCTGGCTAATGGCTTTTTTTAGCGTATGCCAGGGGCATAAAGGCGCAGCTAACCCTGGCAAACAACATTTTCGGCGCGCTACCAGGGGCGGTTTCATGGTGTTCGACCCTGGCTAATGACTTTTTTTGGCGTTTGCCAGGGGCAAAAAGACACCGATGACCCTGGCAAACAACATTTTCGGCGCGCTGCCAGGGGTGGCTTCATGATGTGCGACCCTGGCTAACGTCACTTTTTAGCGTTTGCCAGGGGTGGTTTCCTGGTATTCGACCCTGGCTAATGACTTTTTTTCTCATTTGCCAGGGGCAAAATAGCGCTGCTAACCCTGGCAAACA
>NZ_CABTXF010000032.1 GCF_902488755.1 uncultured Murdochiella sp.
TTCAAGAAGAAGGCGGCATACGAGAACCGCAAGAATAAGAGGAATGATACGAAGCATCCCCTTGCCCCAAATGTTGAAAAAGATAATGGTGGCAATAGCGATAATGGCCAGAGACCAGTCGGTGGATGCGTTACCGATAGCGGATGGCGCCAATGTCAGTCCGATGGAAATGATAATCGGACCGGTCACGACAGGTGGGAAGAAGCGCATTACCCGTTCCACGCCGAAGCGATAGATGAAGAACGCAAGAACGACGTAGACCAGTCCTGCAGCAAAAACACCACCTCCGGCATAGGGGAGCATTGCCGTATTCGGTTGTCCATTCACGAGGGGAGCGACTGCGGCATAACCGCCCAGAAAGGCGAAAGAAGAGCCAAGAAAAGCCGGAACACGTCCCTTTGTGATGAAATGAAACAGAAGGGTACCGAGTCCGGCCATTAATAATGTGGTGGAAATATCGAGTCCGGTAAGCAAGGGGACGAGAATCGTCGCTCCAAACATAGCGAACAAGTGTTGCAGTCCCAGCAAAAGCCGAGTAGGCAGCGCCATGGTGCGAATATCCCAAATGGCAATTTCTCCGGGCATTACGTTTTTGGATTTCGTTTCATCCGTATGTATCGTGTGTTCCATACTCTCTCCATTCTGTACGAACGCCCGGGTTGCCCCGAGCGTTCCTTAGCCCAAAATTGTAAGCATTATAGCAGACCTTTTTTTCTGCTGCAAGATGAGCGTTACCTCTTTTTTCTCTGCAGAACGATGATGAGAGTTTATTTTCGTTGATCAGTGACGATGTTATTTTCGCCCCGGATAAACGGCTAAGCCCTTTTGAATGATGCGGAGTGCGCGCACCAAGTCGTCTTTTTCTACGCAATAGGAGATGCGGATTTCATCGTCACCGAGTCCCGGTGTATAGTAGAAGTCCGCGGCAGGCGTAACCAAGACGGTTTCTCCGTCCACGGAGAAATCGTTGAGCAACCATTGAATAAACTTTTCCGCATTGTCTACCGGCAATTTCACCAGCGAATAAAAGGCGCCTTCCGGCTCGGAATAGCGGATTTCAGGCATCTCACGGAAAACCTCAAGCATGGCTTCACGGCGCACGCGATAGATTTCGCGTACTCCTTCATGGTAGCGTTCATCAATGCGGCTAAGCGCGGCGACAGCACTCTGTTCGGAGGCGGAAACACCGAGATTCATCTGACAGAGTTTAGCAAAAGCCTGTTTTAATTCGGTATTATAAGTCGCCGCCGTACCGATACGTGTGCCACAGGCAGCATATTTTTTAGAGGCACTGTCCAACAGAATAAGCTGGTCGCGAATCTCTTCAAATTCATATAGGGAGATGAATGGGTGAGGCGTAAAGTTAAATTCGCGATAGACTTCATCTGAAATGACAACCAGGTCGTGTTTCTTGGCAAAGTGAACGATGGTTTCCAGTTCTTCGCGTCGATAGACGCGACCGTTAGGATTACAGGGGTTAGAAAGCAAAATCGCACGCACGCTTTTGTCGTACTGCGCTTCAAATGCGGATTCGTCCGGAATCGTATAATTATCCTCTGCACGCGCGGTGACGGCACGAACATGTACGCCGAAAAGATGCGTTATCATTTGATAGTTGGTATAAAACGGCTCGATGAGCAGCATGGCATCGTCAGGATTACAGGTAGCGGTTATCGCAAACCGGATCCCTTCCATAGCGCCACCGGTGACGAAAATATCGTCTGCGGCGTATTGAATCCCATATCGGGCATAGTACGCCTGCTGCGCTTTACGCATTTCCTCGATTCCCGTTGCATTGGGATAGCGCACGGTGCCTTCCGGAATCTGCTTTAGCGCTTCAAAATATTCTCGTGGGGTGGGCAAATCCGGTTGCCCAATGCTCAGGCGAATAACCTTTACGCCACGTTCTTCTGCTGCTTTTGCCATGCCTAAGTAACGTCGAGTAGGGGATACCGGTAATTCCTTAACGCGCTTTGCAATGTTCATGGCTACCTCCTGTTTTTTGACCGTTTTGAAAAACGATTCATCTCTCTGTAATGATATACGAATTTTTCTTTGCGTGCATCTCTTCTTTTCAACTGAAAACGTTTATTGTATACTCATTTTTAGAGTGACAACGAAAAAAAGTGCTCTGCTTCACCAAATCTGTTTTAGAAAGGAGGTATAGAAATGGATATCCAAGGCGCACTACTGGAAGCGTATCATTACGGTCGGGAGTATACCGATCAGGGAAAGGTGGCAGACTATATTCCGGAGCTTGCCAAGCAGAATCCGGAGTTGGTGGGAGCGACCCTTATCAGCCCTGAAAATGCCGTGTATTCTGTCGGCGACGATCGTTATAAGTTCTCGGCACAGAGTATTGCGAAAATTATTATTTATCTTTGCGTGTTAGAGACGTATGATCCGGATTACGTTCGCCAGTTCATCGGGGTAACGCCCTCCTCAAAGCCGTTCAACAGCATTTTGGAACTGGAATTAAGCCATCATAATATTCCCGTCAATCCGTTTATCAATGCCGGTGCCATTGTGGCCACTTCTTTATTGATGCAAAAGTACCATGAGAATACTTTTGAGAAGATACGGGAACGTACCCGCGAAGTGGTTGGCCGAAAGGACCTCGATTATTGTCATGCTATTTATCTTTCGGAGAGCAATTCTGCATATGCCAACCGCGCATTGACCTACATGCTGCTCAATGACGGTATTATTTCCACTACGCAGAACGTGGAAGACCTGTTAAACGCTTATTTTCGCGCCTGTTCCCTGTTGGTCAACTCGCTGGATTTGGCTGTTATCGGCAGCGTGTTGGCGCATAATGGGAAAAACGCGCAGGGAGAGCAGGTTCTTTCCGCTGAAAACGCGGCAATCCTGCGCACGGTCATGGCGACATGCGGAACATATGATTATGCCGGTGAATTTGCGCTTTTAGTGGGTATGCCCGCAAAAAGCGGTGTGGGCGGCGGTATCGTGGCAGCGACGCGATCGGGTTATGGCATTGGTGTATTTAGTCCGAGACTCGATAAACACGGCAATTCCTATGTTGGCGTTCGTATGCTGGAACGGCTTTCCACGTTGTTAAACCTGCACATTTATTGAACTTATGAATTGACAAGGAGAAAACTATGCTGGATAAATTATTTGGCGTTATAGGAAGTATCAACGGCGTTCTCTACTATCCAATACTTATCATCTTGCTGCTTGGCATCGGTTTGTATTTCACTATCCGGACCGGCTTCCTGCAGGGAAGAATGTTCAAAGAAGCCATCAATGTGGTAAAGGAAAAACCGGCGGACAAAGATTCGGTTTCCTCTTTTCAAGCGTTGATGGTATCTACCGCATCCCGTGTCGGCACCGGCAACATCGTCGGCGTATCCAGCGCGTTATGCTTAGGCGGTTACGGTGCTATTTTCTGGATGTGGATTGTCGCTATCATTGGCGGTGCTTCCGCTTTTGTTGAATCCACGTTGGCGCAGATTTATAAGCGCAAAGATCCCGATGGGGGAAGTTATGGCGGTCCGGCGTATTACATTGAGTCGGCGCTTCACAGTCGTACGCTTGGCGTGATTTTTGCCATTTCTCTGATTGCTACCTATGCTGTAGGTTTCAATATGCTTGCGGCGTTTAACTTGCAGACGAGCTTTTCCGCGTACAGTTTTTACAATAAAGAGGTTACTCCCTGGATTATCGGTGGCGTGTTGGCACTGATTACCGCATACTGCATCTTCGGTGGCGGTAAGCGCATCATTCAGTTCACCTCTACCTTAGTTCCGATTATGGGCATTATCTTCGTTCTTGTATCGCTTATCATGATTATCAAGAACATCGGCTATATGCCTACCGTTTTTGGTCGCATCTTCTCTGACGCATTCAATTTCAAGGCCATTTTTGGCGGCATTGCCGGTTCCAGTCTGATGTATGGCGTAAAGCGCGGCTTGTATTCCAATGAAGCCGGTATCGGTTCCGCACCGAATGCGGCAGCGGCTGCCAGCGTTAGCCATCCGGTAAAGCAGGGTTTGGTGCAGATGCTCTCCGTATTTATTGATACGCTGTTAATCTGCTCAGCTACGGCATTCATGTGCTTAAGCTCTGGCGTTGAGCCGGCGGAAGCACTCGATGGTGCTCCGTATGTACAAGAAGCGGTTGCTACCTTCCTTGGAAAATTCGGTGCTCCCTTCATTACTTTCTCGCTGGCGTTGTTCGCATTTACGACGCTCATCGGAAACCTCTTCTATGTTGATAACAACTTAGCATACGTGCAAGGCAAAAAACCGAGCAAAAACTTCATGATCGTGTATCGTATTATCGCGGTTTTGGTCATTTTCCTCGGCGCAGCGCAGAAATCGACCTATGCTTGGGATTTGGGCGACTTGCTCATGGGCGTTATGGCATTAATCAACCTGCCTGCCATCTTTATCCTCAGCAAGACGGCTATTGCTGCGTTGAAAGACTACGAGAAACAGAAGAAAGAGGGTAAGAATCCGGTATTCCAAGCCAAGAGCATTGGTTTGGACGACAGCAAACTGGATTTCTGGAAATAAGAAATGCCTCCCCTCGTCCGCATTCTGTGGACGAGGGGAATCTTTTCTTGCAGGATGCTCTTCGGCGTGATACAATCTCTTCCACGTGATTCGTTTTGTGGCGACATAGCCAAGTGGTAAGGCAGAGGTCTGCAACACCTTCACCCCCAGTTCAAATCTGGGTGTCGCCTTAAAATGCCGAAGCAATTCGGCAAAACAGAGTGCTGGTTTCAGCACTCTGTTTTTTTATTCCCGGTCGTTGTACAATAAGCGAAAGACGAAAAAAGGAGGTCACAATGATTCAACCGAGTATTATGGCGGGATTTATGGAGCTTTTGCCCGAAGAGCAGGTGCTGTTTGAACGTGTCAAGCAAGCCATCGAAAAAACGTATCAGCATTACGGATACTGGCCTTTGGATACACCGGCAATCGAAAAAAATGAGATTCTTTTTGCGAAAGGTGGCGGCGAGACAACAAAACAGATCTACCACATTGAAAAGGGCGAGAATTCGGTTGATCAATCGTTGCGCTTTGATTTAACCGTTCCGCTGGCGCGTTATGTAGCACAGCATTCTTCTGAACTGTCCTTTCCATTTCGACGTTATCACATCGGTAAAGTGTATCGCGGAGAGCGTAACCAAAAAGGACGGTATCGTGAATTCTATCAAGCCGATGTGGACGTTATCGGTCTCGATGAACTTTCGGTCGTTAATGATGCTGAATGTCCGGCGGTGATCTACGAAGTATTCCGTGCTTTGGGGATTCCCGGCGTACACATTCACATCAATCATCGCGGAATGCTCAATGGGTTCTTTGCCTCCATCGGAATCCGCGATGCGCAGGAAGTCCTTCACGCCATCGATAAGCTCGCTAAAATTGGCGCCGATGCCGTTGGCGATTTGTTGGAGATGAGTGGCGTGAATCAACAGCAGCAGGAAGAAATTTTCCGCTTCATCGGGTTGACAGATGAACGTTCGGCAGAAGAGCGACTCGAAGCCTATAATCAGTCGCTTGCACCGGATGCGCCCGGCGCAGAACAGTTTAAGCAAGGTTGGGCGGATCTTCAGCTCATTATGAAGGGAATGCAGGGTTTCGGTATGCCGAAAGAAGCCATCGTCCTCGATTTATCCATCACACGCGGACTGGATTACTATACGGGCGTAGTGTATGAAACCTTTATAGAAGGGTATGAATCCATCGGTTCTGTTGCTTCCGGCGGTCGCTACGATGATTTAGCTTCCAACTTCACGAAGTTAAAAATGCCGGGCGTCGGTATTTCCATAGGAGTAACACGTCTATTCTATCAGCTGCGCGAGGCGAACCTCATTCAGCCGAAAAAAGGCGAATATATCCAAACCCTGGTGTTGCCAATGAGTGATGCGGAATTGGATTTCTCCTTGGAATGCGTGCGTGCGTTGCGTGAAGCGAACATCCGCGTGCAACTGTATACCGAATCGGGAAGAATGAAAAAGAAATTCTCTTATGCGGATGCCATCGGCGTGCGTTACGTTCTGATTATTGGAGAGAGCGAGCGAGAAGCCGGTGTCGTGAGCCTTAAGGATATGCAAAGTGGAGAACAAGCAACGATGACACTTGCTGAAGCGATCACCAAGATGGCCGAAGCAAGCGGAAGGGGGAACGAATGAAAATTATGACCAAGGATGGCAGCACCCTTGCATTGCAGGAGGGCGCAAGCGCGTATGATGCGGCAAAAGTGATCAGCGCCGGATTAGCGCGTAAAGCTCTCGCAGCGGAAATCAATGGAAAGGGTGCAGACCTGCGCACTATATTGCATGAGGGCGACCAACTTGCCATTTGCACGTTTGAAGACGACTACGGTAGACTTGCTTTCCGTCATTCTACTTCGCATGTGCTGGCAGAGGCGGTGAAACGCCTGTATCCTGAGGCAAAGCTCGCCATCGGTCCGGCGATCAAAGAAGGCTTTTATTACGATATCGATTTCGGCGACACGGTTCTTACGGAAGAAGATTTGCCGAAAATCGAAGCGGAGATGAAAAAGATTATTCAGGAAAAGCCGGAAATCGAACGGCTTCTGAAAACGCGAGAAGAAGCCATCGCCTATTTTGAAAAACAGCAGGAACCGTATAAAGTCGAGTTGATTCGCGATCTTCCTGAAGACGCGGAAATCTCTTTTTATCGCCAGGGCGATTGGATGGATCTTTGTGCAGGACCGCACCTTATGGACTTTGGTGTCATTAAAGCCTTTACCCTCACGAGCCTTGCGGGAGCATATTGGCGTGGGGATGAACACAATAAGATGCTTACGCGCATTTACGGTACCAGCTTTCCAAAACAGTCTATGCTTACCGAACATCTTGAGCGTATTGAAGAAGCAAAAAAACGGGATCATCGTAAGATTGGCAAAGAAATGGAAATTTTCGCGCTCATGGAGGAAGGTCCCGGTTTTCCGTTCTTTCTGCCCAATGGTATGCGTCTGAAAAATGCGCTGTTGGACTATTGGCGCGAGATTCATCGCGAGGCGGGATACGAAGAGATCTCCACGCCGACGATTCTTAACCGAAAGCTCTGGGAAACGTCCGGTCACTGGGATCACTATCGCGAGAATATGTATACGACAAAGATTGATGACGAGGATTATGCCATCAAACCCATGAACTGCCCAGGTGCGATGCTGGTGTATAATGCAAAGCCGCATTCCTATCGCGAGTTGCCGATACGGTATGCGGAGCTGGGCAATGTCCATCGCCATGAGCTTTCGGGTGCTCTTCATGGTCTTTTCCGGGTGCGTAATTTTACGCAAGATGATGCCCACATCTTTCTTGCTCCGGACATGATTGAAGATGAGATTCGACGCATTGTCCGCCTCATTGATGGAGTCTATTCCAAGCTCGGATTCCGTTATAGCATGGAAATTTCCACGCGCCCTGAAGACTCGATGGGCTCCGATGAGGATTGGGAAATTGCTACGGCAGGCTTGATGAACGCACTCGATTCCATGGGAAAACCCTATGAAATCAACGAGGGAGACGGAGCCTTCTATGGTCCCAAGATTGACTTCAAGATTGAAGACGTACTGGGTCGTACTTGGCAATGTGCCACCATTCAATTGGACTTTCAATTGCCGCAGCGCTTTCATGCCGAATATATCGGTAAGGACGGCGAGAAACATAGACCGGTTCTCATTCATCGTGTAATTTACGGCTCTATTGAGCGTTTCATCGGTATTCTGATTGAACAGTTTGCCGGCAATTTCCCGCTGTGGCTGGCACCGATTCAGGTGGAACTCATTCCGGTAAATCTTGAGGCACATGGTGCTTATGCACAGCAGATGGCAAAAGAATTGACATCTATTGGTGTTCGCGTGCACGTAGATTTGCGTGAAGAGACGCTCAGCAAAAAAATCCGTGATGCGCAAATCGAAAAATCCTTCTTGCAGATTGTGGTGGGCGACAAAGAAATGGCGGATCATAGCGTAAACGTACGCATTCATGGCGAGAAAGAAACGACGTTGTACCGTTGGGAAGAGTTTATGACGTGGATTGCGGAGCAGATCAAAACGCGTGCATAAATTGCGTCACAGCGTTCCATTGAAATTACGTGTCTTTAGAAAAACGATGCAACCCCTCAAGAGGGGTTGCATCGTTTTGTATACTAAGAATGGGCCGTTTGTTTATGACGGTCAACTATAAAATAACCGGTGACTTGTCAACCGGGCATTGAAGAAGGAGAAAATATGAACCAAAATAAAGATAATAAAAAACGCCGTGCGCTGCGTATAGCCGCCATTTCATTAAGCGCATTGGTAAGTCTATCCGCCTGCCAAAACACACCCGCAGACGATACGCCGAAAAATGTTTCCGATGAGGTTGGTTCTTCTTCCATGGGTTTGGCAGAAAAGAAGGAAAACAAAGCGGTCGCGCTTCGCGTGATAGCTTCGACAGATGCCATCTATGATTTTACTAAGGCAATCGGAAAAGACCGGGTTGAAGTTGTCGACTTGGTGGAAGGGGATGCCGATGCGCATCACTGGGAACCGACACCGCAATTGCTTACACAAATTAATGAAGCGGATCTTTTTCTAGTGAATGGAGCCGGATTGGAAAGTTGGCTTCCGGATGTGCAAGCCTCTCTAACAGGAAATGTCAAAACCGTAGATTTATCCGATGGAGTAGCCTTGCGTAAAGGGGAAGAAGAGCATGACCATGAGGAAGTGGGGCACGACGACCACGAAGAGGGGGATGAGCACGATCATGACGAAGCCGATCATGAGAAAAACGAGGAGCATGACCATCACCATGGTGAATATGATCCGCATTATTGGCTAAATCCGAAAGCAGCGGCGGTTCAGGCAAAGAATATTTATGATACGCTTGTGGCAGCTGACCCAGAGGGCAAAGAAACCTACGATGCCAATTACAAAGTCTTGCAAGAAAAGTTCGCAGCTCTTGAGCGCGATTATGCGGAAAAATTAAAACCATATAGTGGGCGTAGCGTGATTGTTCCGCACGAGGCTTTCGGCTACCTTTTTGATGCCTATGGACTTAAGCAGATTGGGCTGGAAGGAATGCTCGCCGACGGACAACCCAATGCAAAAAAGATTGCCGAAATCATTGATTTGGCAAAGAAAGAAGCGATCAAAACCGTATTTTACGAAGCCTATGGCGATGATAAAGAGGCGCAAACGGTCGCAATGGAGATCGGCGCCAAAACTGCGCCACTTTATACGCTGGAAGCCGAATCGATGGAGGATCGTGCAAAAGGGGAGAATTACTTTACCTTCATGCAATGGAATTTAGAAGCCATTGTCGATTCGTTCGGAGGAAAATAATGCAGGAAGTATATCGGCTGGAACATGTGCAATTTCGATATGCACAGGAGCTGATTTTAGAGGATGTCACCTTTTGTGTGCATTCCGGTGACTTTGTCGGTATTGTCGGCGCCAACGGAGAAGGGAAGAGTACCCTTCTCCGGCTGCTGACGGGGGAGCTTTCTCCTGACGCAGGGGAACTGTTCTTTTTTGGCGAAAGGGGCATACAGAGAAGAGCACTGTCTCGTATTGCCTACGTGCCACAGATGAGTTCGGCAAGTGGGATGACCTTTCCCATTAGCTGCGAGGAGATGGTGTCGCTTGGCTTGACGCGATCCATTGTGCCCCGTTTTTTTCTAAAAGCAGAAGAGAAGGAAAAAGTTTCCGCTTCTTTGCGACATTTAGGAATGCTATCGTATGCGGATCGTAATTTTCATGATCTCTCCGGTGGACAAAAACAGAGGGTATTGATTGCGAAAGCGCTGGTGGATCAGCCGGACGTGTTGCTTTTTGATGAACCGACAGCGGCACTGGATCAGGAAAGCAAGGTACAGCTTTACCAGACCTTACATCACATGAACCAGGTTCACGGCATTACGATTCTTTTGGTTACGCATGAAATGGACGTAGGGAAGAGTCATTGGACTCGACTGGCACGTGTTTCGCATCATCGACTTGAGGAGGTACCTTTATGCTAAATTATGCCTTCATGCAGCGCGCCATGATTATCGGCATTTTGCTTGGCTTCATTATTCCGCTCATGGGCGTGATTGTGGTTAATCGAAGAACCTCAACGATAGGCGATGCGTTATCGCATTCTTCATTAGCCGGTATCGGCTTCGGTTTGCTGTTGGGTTTTTCACCTTTAGTTGGCTCTATTGTCGTGACGATTCTTGGTGCGTTTGCGATTGAGCTTGTGCGCCACCGCTTTCCGAAGAGCGGCGATCTGGCGACGGCGATGGTCATGTCCATCGGCGTTGGTCTTGCCTCCGTATTGTCAGATGTGGTACCTACGACGATGAAATTTGAAACGTATCTCTTTGGCTCGATTGTTACCATTCGGTCGGAAGAAATGTGGATAAGCATCGTCATCAGCATAGTGGTATTGGCGCTATTCTTTACACTGTACTATCCGTTACTTTATGTGAGTGTAGATGCGCACGGTGCGCGTTTAACGGGTCTTCCCATACAGCGCATGGATAATTTGTTTACAGCCATCTTAGCCATTGCGATTGCGATGGCCGCGCGTACAATTGGGGCATTAATGGTTTCCTCTCTCATGATTTTACCGGTTGCTACGGCGCTTCTTTTTGCAAAAAGCTATCGGCAAGCCGTCTTTTCTTCCATGTTCTGTGGTGTCGTCATGGTACTCTTTGGCTTGATCGCTTCCTACTATTTAGGTTGGAAACCGGGCGGTACTATTGTTCTTTTTGGCATTTCTGTATTTCTTATCGCTCTCTTGACACAGAAATTACTTTACCTGCGAGGTCATGGAAAGATGGAAACGCTAAAGAGCGTATCGCTCGAAGAAGATCAAGCGTTTTCTTGCGAGGAGAACGCCTGATTTATTTTATTTCTATTTGTGCAAATAAGAAAAAGCAAAAAAAAGAACACCTCTCCGATGCAGGGAGGTGTTCTTTTTCACTAAGAACTATTTTACTTGATCCAGCAGCGCTTTGAAATCTTCCGGTTGGTGAATCGCCATTTCGGAGAGCATTTTGCGATTAATATTGATGTTCTGCTTCTTCAGTCCGTTCATAAAGGTCGAATAATTCGTGCCATTTTCGCGGCAAGCCGCGTTAATACGGGCAATCCACAACTGACGGAACTGGCGTTTACGCTGTTTGCGTCCGATATAGGAATACTGCAGCGATTTAATAACGGCTTGTTTTGCCACGCGATAGAGCTTGGATTTTGCTCCGAAATAGCCTTTCGCTTGGTTTAAGACTTTTTTATGTGTTTTTTTGGCGTTTACGCCACCTTTTACACGTGCCATGGTTCGTGCCTCCTTTAACGCGGCAGCATCTTGTCGATGCGCTTCATATCACTCTTGCTGACGACGGACGACTGACGCAAATGACGGATGCGTTTACCGGTATATTTACCGGTCATGTGGCTTTTTCCGGCGAAAAAGCGCTTTAATTGACCTGATCCGGTGCGCTTAAAACGCTTGGCTGAACCGCGATGGGTTTTCATTTTTGCTTTCATGATCGCTCCTTAACTTTCTGTTTTCGGCTCTACCAGCATGACCATGCTGCGGCCTTCCATTTTCGGACTTTGATCCATTTGTCCAACATCCTGCACTAAGGCGAACAGGCGTTCTAAAACTTCACG
Organism: uncultured Murdochiella sp.; assembly: GCF_902488755.1. Lineage (GTDB taxonomy): Bacteria > Bacillota > Clostridia > Tissierellales > Peptoniphilaceae > Murdochiella. Next base: position 11,641 of record NZ_CABTXF010000032.1, read on the forward strand.
TCCCTGCTCGGTATGTCCTAATTCGCGACCACGAAAACGGACGCTGATTTTGACTTTATCGCCGGCATCTAGAATCTCATAGATTTTTTTCGATTTTGTTTCCAAATCATGATCATCAATACGCGGGCTCATGCGGATTTCTCTGGTTTCGCTGTTTTTTTGATTCTTTCGCTGTTCCTTTTGCTTTTTGAGCGTGTCGTAGCGATACTTACCATAGTCCATCAATCGACAGACGGGCGGATTCGCATTCGGCGAAATCAGCACCAAATCCAGATGTTCTTCTTCCGCCTTGGCGTCGGCATCCTGAATAGACATGATGCCCAACTGTTCGCCTTCGGCGTCGATCAAACGGACTTCTTTGGCGCGGATTTGCTCGTTAATTGCCAGTTCCTTAATAGTGCACCTCCTGTTGAACATAAAAAAAGCGGGCAAAGCCCACTCTTACACGCAAATTCCAGTGAATTTGTCTTCAGAAATAACCGAACAACCGTTGGCGGTCGGTGAGAGTGGGAGCTCTTCTTGATCCGAAGGTAGTATACATTACCTTGTCCCTTTGGTCAAGCACCAAAACAAAGAGTGCGTTATAATAAGAAGCGTGTGTCGGCAGGCGGATAAACCTCGGCTTGTCGGGAAAGGAAAGTGCATGGTCGATCGTTTACGACAACCGAAAAAAACGCTATTAGACAAACTTAAAGGCAATACGCCGTTATATTTTTTGCTGGGGTATATAGGGGTCATCTGCATAGGGATGTTTTTGTTGATGCTGCCACTTTCCCAGCAGGTGGGAAAAAGCATCTCCCTTTCGGATGCTTTCTTTACGGCGACGTCTGCGGTGTGCGTGACGGGACTTTCTCCCGTGGTTACTGCGCAACACTGGAGTGTGTTTGGACAAGTGGTTCTTCTTTCCCTTATCCAGATTGGCGGACTGGGCATCATGACGTTTGTGGCAATATTCGGATTGCTGACCAATCAACGTTTTTCCATTATGGATCGAAAGCGTCTTATGGAAGAAAAGAATCAAAACGAATTGACGGGCATGGTTCGTCTCATCAAATTCATTCTTCTTGCGACATTTGTGATAGAAGGAATCGGTGCATTCTTTCTTGCCCTTCGTTTTATACCGCAATTCGGCGCGGTAAAAGGAGCCTGGTTTTCAGTGTTTCATGCCGTTTCTTCATTCTGCAATGCCGGCTTTGACCTTTTAGGGGCGGAAAGCCTTGTTCCGTATCAGAACGACCCGTTAATCGTATTGACGATTTCGCTGCTGATCATTCTTTCCGGTCTCGGCTATACCGTATACTTAGATCTCTGGCGAGCGCACAAGGGGGAACGTCTCCACCTCCATGCAAAAATTGTTTTATCCGCAACGGCAGTTCTTTTGGTTGGGGGAACACTTCTGATTTTGTTGACGGAAGCCCATAATCCGGAAACGCTGGGTATGCTTTCTATGCCACAAAAAGCACTAAATGCTTTTTTTCAGTCGGTGACGACCAGAACAGCAGGTTTTTATACCTTTGCGCAGGAAAAGATGACGCAAGCCGGAAGTTTAAGCAGTATTCTTCTTATGTTTATCGGTGGATCTCCTGCCGGAACTGCGGGAGGGCTAAAGACGACGACCATGGTCGCTCTACTTTTAGGACTCGTAAGCGCACTTCGCTCTTCACGCGATGTTTCGATGTTTCGACGCACCATTGCGAAAGACGTGATACATAGCGCCTTTGTTTTGTTTGCTTTGGCGACGCTTTGGAATGCTTTAGCATTGTTTTTACTGAGTATGACGGAACGAACGTTGCCGCTTGGCAATTTGCTGTTTGAGAGCATCTCTGCTTTCGGCACGGTTGGATTGACACAGAATGTTACGCCTAATTTGAGCGTGAGCGGAAAGATGATTGTCGCGCTCACGATGTTGTATGGGAAGTTGGGACCATTAACACTGCTTCATGCGCTTATTCCCAAAGCACGACACAGAAACAATCGTTTAGCGCAGGAACATCTCTTGGTGGGATAGGAGAAAAAATGGATAAGAAGAAAAAATCGTATGCCGTGATTGGCTGTGGCCGCTTTGGCAGCAGTTTAGCGTTGGAGTTATCTAAGCAGGGCATGGAAGTGCTGGCAGTGGATGCTTCGGCGGAGGTGGTGAATGAGCTGGCGGAAGAGGTTACGGTAGCGGTGCAGGCGGATGTGACACAGGACGGTGCGTTGGATGGCATTGGACTCAAGGATGTGGACGTAGCAATCATCGCGATGAGTGGTGACTTTGAATCTTCTATTATGGCAACGACGATTTGCCGAGAAAAGAACATTCCCACAGTAATAGCAAAAGCAAAGGATTCGCGCCATGGGCGCATTTTGCATCGCATGGGCGCGATGAAAGTCATCCTTCCCGAACGGGAAGAAGGCATTCGATTGGCGCACCTTCTGACAGAAAACTCAATCTATGAGCATCTTCGTATGCCGTCTTCTTCTTGAAAAA
>NZ_CABTXF010000033.1 GCF_902488755.1 uncultured Murdochiella sp.
CCGCGGTCGCCCAAAAATCAGCTGTATTTTTTGTAACGCTCAATATTCTCTTTCGAGAGAAACTCATACGCTGCATTGATTTCCTGAAATTTAGTCGTCGCTTTCGGATCGCTATTGACATCTGGATGATACTTTTTTGCCAATTTACGGTATGCCAGTTTTACTTCGTATTCGGTCGTATCTGTTGAAATGCCTAACACACTGCAACTCTTCTCATACGTGGAGCGAAACTGTTCCATAGGATTTGCGCCTGCCCATGTTTTTTGCCCCTGTCCGCCCTGCGTGCCACCATAGCCCTGACCGCCGTATTGCTGTCCGCCAAAACCGGTATAGCCACCCGTTCGTGGATCGTATTGTCCATCGGAATAATAGTAAAAGCCGCCTTGACGAAAATATTCATTAAAAATGCGATCCCACTTCTCTTTTTCGCGCTGCTGCGCCTCTTCGCGTTTTTTCACTTCTTCTTCCCACAGCTTGCGGCGATAGGCCGCGCCATAGCTCGAAAAATTACGGCTGGCGGATTTCCCTTTCCGCAAATCATCCGAAAGATCATAGAGGTATTCCGTAAGCACATATTTTCCGTATTCCAGCATAGAGACAAATCCGCGTCCTAAAAGGGGGAACACCACTAAAATGAGGAAAATCAGCCACACCCAGACAGGAAGACGCACAATAGGAATAAAAAAGAAAAAGACGGGCATGGAAAATAGCAGTGCCGCCATACAGCTCACTAAAGGCGCAAAAAAAGCGCGAATGCGTTCCACAAGATGAACCGAAAATTCCAATAAAAAAATCAATCCAGAGAATAACAGATCGATTCCCTTCCCCAAAGCATACAGGATATTGCCAAAAACGACTTTCATGTCTTTCCTCTTCTTCCCTACTACAAAAAAGCAATGGCTTTCTTTGCATTCATAGATTCGTATCGTCCATGCGATGATTTTTCCATGGTATCATACCCCTATACGAGAGAAAATAGAGGTGGAGGTAAAAATGACATCGCATACCATTTTGATTACCGGCGCATCACGAGGCATTGGTCGTGCATGTGCGCTGGCGCTTGCCCGTCCTGAAACGAGATTGGTGCTTCATTATCACACGCGCGAAATCGAAGCAAAGGAAACAGCCACCCTCTGCCAAAAATACGGTGCAAAAACGCTCGTGGTCCAAGCCGATATATCCCACTCTATCGAGGTAAACCGACTGTTTTCCCAGGCGGAAGAACACTTTTCCCCGATCGATATTCTTGTTAATAATGCCGGCATAGCCGTATACGGACAGCTACAGGACATCACCGATACCGAGTGGCAAAACGTCTTTGCCACAAACGTCAACGGTATGTTCTATTGTACCCGACGAGCGTTGCCCGCTATGATTGCTAAAAAATGGGGCCGCATCATTAACATTTCCAGCATGTGGGGGCAGGTTGGGGCTTCCTGTGAAGTACTGTATTCCGCTACCAAAGGAGCCGTAGACGCGTTCACCAAGGCATCGGCAAAAGAACTCATCTACTCCGGCATTACCGTGAATGCCGTCTCTCCCGGCGTAGTGGATACGGAGATGCTTTCTTCTCTTGGAGAAGATACTGTCCGAGAAATCATCGCCGATATTCCGCTTGCCCGTCCGCTTCACCCGAAGGAAATCGCCCTCTGGGTCTCCCATCTCGCAGCAGAAGAAGCCTGTGCCATTACCGGACAAATTTTGGGCATTAACGGCGGAATGGAAATTCACTAATCTTTTTTCCCAAACAATTTATCGACTCGTCCGAGGCGAATCCAATAAAGATATGCCCCCGCAACTGGCTTATGATAAGCAAGCTCCAAAGCCTTCGCGTATAACATAAGCTGCTCGCGATAGCGTTCAGGATGGGGATGGCGATCCGACTTGAAATCCACCAATATCAGTCGATCCTCCAAGGGAACAAAAAGGTCTATTTGCCCATCCACGGCAATTTCCCCTTCACCATACGGTATACGCATCGTAAAGCTACGCTCCCGCTCAACGACATCCCGTCTTGCAATCACTGCCTGACCGAGCGGACTATCAAAAAACTGCCGTAGCAATCCTTCCTCTAACCAAGCGCGCTCCTGTTCAGTGAACAAAGCGCGTTTTTCCATGGCATCCAGCGCTTTGCGCATAGATTCATCGGTATAGGACTGAAGGGGAAGATTCTGCAGTGCTCTGTGCAGCAACGTACCGATCGTTGCCGCATCCGCTTCCTGTTCTTCTGAAAGAAAAGCCGGTAAAGGAGGAAGTGTCTGTTCTTCCTGTTGCGCATCCGGCTTCGTGGAGGGCAGCCACGGCCAGTCCTGGAAATGACTGTCTAAAATCTGGTTTTTCTTTGCTAACTGGGAAACCGTCATTTTAAGCGGCTGCGGTGCGTCATTCGTCTTCTTGGCAAGATCCTCTACTATTGCCAATGCTTCGGGGACGGAAATGGTTTCCCTTCGTTTGCTCGCTGCCGGTAATATAAGCGGTTTGCGATACATCTTGCCGGACGTGTGTATAAAATACAGTTTCTGACGTGCCGGATCTGTCGGGTCGCTTGCAGAAAGCACATGTAGAATCCAAGATAATGGACTTTTTCCCCTGTCGAGAGCGTCCTCCAAAGCAAAAGTACTCGTATTCGGCAAGGGTTCCTTTTCTTTTAGCCCGCCTACAATAATCAATTCCTCAATCGCGCGTGTCATCGCAACATAGAGAATGCGCACTTCTTCCGCCCGTTCCCGTTGACGAATGGCTTCCACAATGAGGCGCTGCAGAATCGTCTTTCGCTGCTTTCCCTCTCCCGTGTCTTGGTCGATTTCTCGAAGGCATAGCGCTGTTCCTACAGTGCTATCTTGCACCAGCCAATCCTTTTCTGCCGGTGTCGTAAATTCTCTCTCCATGTTTACCAAAAAAACGACCGGAAATTGCAGACCTTTGGCTTTATGGATGCTCATTAGGCGCACAACATCATCCTCTTCCGATAATGCCTCCGCCGGTTTTGTGTCTTCCCCATTTTCCGCCTTTTGGTCGATATAGGCGAGAAAGCTCGTCAAGTCACCGCTTTCTTTACGCTCCCATTCCTCCGCCATACGCACCAACGTCATCAGATTTTGCTGTCGCCGCTCGCCGTCAGGAAGAGCACTGCAATATGCCAAAAGACCACTCTCGGTAAACACTCTTGTCACCCATTCCGCTAATGGCATCTCCGTATACCATTGCCGCCATATCCGTCGTTTGGCGAAAAAATGCTCCTGCTTTTCCGCAAGCGCCAAATCCTCCTTTGTATTCGACGACAATAGTGCCTCATAAAAGGGACCTTCCGGATGAGCAATGCGAATACGTGCCATCTCCTCTTCGGTAAATCCCCCGATGCAGGAAAGAAGCGTGGAAAGGAGAGCTATATCGTGTGCGCGATTATCAAGAAAACGCAGCAAATTTTTCGCCAATAGAAGCGAAAGTTCCTCGTCTTCCTGCGTCTGCGTTTCCATATAGAAAGGAATGCCATAATGGTGCAACACCATATGATAATCATAAAGCCGTGCATTCGTACGCGATAGAATTGCGCAATCGCGATACTGTCCTCCGTTTTTTATGTGTTCGGCAATGGCATGGGCAACATAGAATGCTTCCGATGAAATGTCGTCTAAATAGCTATGTGTTTTTTCTTCTGGTTTGTCCTCTTCTTCCGCATCCTGAAGAACACAAAGCGTCACTTTACCTTTACCGGAGTATGGACGATTCGTCCGTGCCAAATGCCCCGCTGTCGCATAATCTACACCACCTCGCTCTCTGGTCATCAGCGGCGAAAAGAGAAGATTAAGAAAATCCAAAATCTCCGGTTCACTGCGAAAGTTGAGCGTTAGATCAATGGCTTCATCTTGCTCCGAAGCACGATAGGTTTCATAGCGGCGTACAAAATTTTCCGGCAACGCCTGCCGAAAACCGTAGATGGATTGTTTGGTATCGCCGACAAAAAACAGATTATCGCCGGTAGACAACGCGGAAATAATCGCTTCCTGAATGGCGTTGGCATCTTGGTACTCATCAAAGAAAATCAGACGATACTGCGCTTTGAGTTCCTTTACCACATCCGGCAATGCAAGAAGGGAAAGCAGTTGGTGCTCTACATCCGAAAAATCCACGCCGTTTTGTTCTTCTTTTGCTTCACGAAAATGCTTGGAAAAGCTCCACGCCAGCGCAACAAGCGGACGCAGGGCATGAAAAAGATCCTCTTGTTCCTCCGCAATGCGCTTTGGATCATACAAAGCAAATGCCCCAAGCAATTTTTCCCATTCCTTTTTTACTTGATTTCGTAGATTTTTCAGTATTTCTTTGCACGCCACTGCTTCCGCACCATGCGCCTTCTCGGTTACGGAAGGAAGACGAGCAAAAGAAAAGGACAGGGATTTGCCCCAAGACGCAGCAAGCTGTTCCTCTTCCAAAACAGAAAGATGCAATGGACCTCTCTCTCCCTCTGCCGTCCGAAAAAGCATCTGGCGAAGCGCTGCCCTTTCACCGGCGAAAAAAACAGAGGCTTCTTCGGGAAGCGCCGTCCATGGTTCTTCTTCCATTTGACGAAGCAGCCGTTCGATAGCAAAAACACGCGGAAAGACTAACGACTGGAGCACGCCATGACAGATGCTTTGCTTAGTTTCTTCTGTCGTTAACTTGGTAAGTGTCTCTCTTATCCATTTTTTCGGATCCGGTTGACTGAGCGACAGGGCATCCCATTGCAGGATAAGATTACGGATTTCCCTGTCGCCTAAGCGATTGCTGTCGGCATAGTTTTCCAAAAAAGCGGTCACTTCTTGCGGAGTAACCGCAAATCCCAAAACAGAGGTGTCCTGTGGTTGTTGTTGATAAGCGGCAAGAAGGGTTGCGTCCAGTTCTTCTTCGCGCAGGGCGGCGAGTCTTCGTCCGGAAAGAATATGAAGATTCGGATCGCGATCTAAACGGTCAAAATTGCGCTGTAAAACTTCCAGACAAAAAGCATGAAGCGTTTGAATATTCGCGGAGGAAAGCTGATTGATCTGCATAAAAAGCCAGGCGCGATCGCCATCGGCTTTCTGGACTTCTTCCTGCAATGCTTGACGAATACGCGCCCGCATTTCTCCTGCCGCTTTTTTGGTAAAGGTGACAATGAGCATTTCGTTTATCCCGATATGCTCTTCTACAATTTGGCGACGGATACGTTCGACAAGAACGCCTGTTTTTCCTGCCCCCGCCTGAGCCGAAACGATGCGATTTTTACGTCCGGAGAGAAGGGCTTTCTCTTGTTCCTCTGTAAACTTCATTATTCCCCTCCCTTCTGCTCTGTGTCATTTCTATCCATCTCGTCCTGTTTCTCTCGTCGAACCTGTTCTTTCCAGGTGGTCCAGCTCGTTTCTTCCATAAATCGCTGCTTATTGTAGTGGCGTCGCTTCTCAAATCGACAGATCGCCTGGAACGGACAATACGCACAGCCGGAGAAACAAACTTTTTTTGCCCCCCGAATAAACAATGGGCGTGCAGCAATCGCACCTTGTTCACGGGAATCGGTAAGCGAACGGGCAAGCGTCAACGCCGTATCCAATAAATGATCTACTTCGTTTGGCTGTAATACGTTATCCCGTGCTGTCCACTCCTTTATTTTACGTCCGTACAGGGCATACGCCGATTCCTTACCGTTGTCTTCTAAGCGCGTATCAAAACGGGTAGCGACGGAATCACTGCGCAAAAAGCCATCCAGCTGAAGATCTTTATCCCATCCTGAACGTTCCGTCTCCTTCTCATCGGCATCCTTTGCCTTCGGCGCACGCAAAGGGAAATAAAACGCACCAAAAGGCTTGCCGATTTCCTCCGCAATGCGCAAATAAAGAGGAAGCTGTAAATGAACACCTCCCAGTATTTCGGATAACGAAAACGACGTAGAGCCGGTCTTATAGTCCAGTACTTCCACATACGTTTCTTGCGAATCCTTTAGGACATCCAAACGATCTATGCGCCCACGAAGAACAACCTTTCGCGGAAATTGCGTCAAAAGCAGTCCGGGAAGCACTTGGTTTGGACCGAACGGATACTCATGAAAAATGGACTTTATAGCACTGTTCTCCACATGGTCAAAAATACGGGCATGACTTTCCATCAGCGTCTTTTCTGCCATACGAAGGAAAAACGCATTTCTGGGATCCCGGCGTTTTATCGAATCCATGGTCTCTACTAAAACATTCGCACCTTCTTTTCGTATCGCCTCTTCCGATGCCGAAAATGATGGTAATGTGTTCTTCGCAAGAAACGGGGTAATGTACGTCGTCCACCGATCTACCGCAGCATGAAGAAGATTGCCCATGTCCGGCGCATTCACACGAAACGGGCGTTCTTCTTCCACGCGCAGACCATAGCGCAAAAAATAATGATACGGACAGCGCGCAAAATCCTCCAGTTGCGAAGCGCTGAGTGTATTTGCCGGATAGAGTTGCTGTACGAGAGAGACCGCTAAAGGCTTTCGCTCTTCCTCCATTCCGCTTTCTATAATCGCCTCCGCCATTTCCCGATATGCCGGCAATACGCGCATTCTTTCCAAAAGCGCATGTACATTTTCTTTCTTTGATGCCGGAACATCCGCATCCTGTAAAATCGCCGGTAATCCCATCAACAAAAGCCCTTTCGAATAAAGCATTTCCGAAAAGGAAAAAGCATCCACGATCTTCATGGGCTGGTGCAGCGCCTTCTTCATACGCAACATCCACGGACTGGGATTCATGGATTCATTCGCCTGATTCTGCATAGCAGAGGATAAGGTTAAATGCACGCTTGCCTGGTGAAGAACCGAATAGAAATTCAATCTTTCCTCTTCCAGCGCAAAACGGTTCGTAGAAGGCAACAGCGCATTATTCTCTGAAAGCAATGCTTTTTCCTCTTCGCTAAGAAGCGCATCTTCCTTTCGCACCCCCGGCAAATAGGCATCGCTCACGCCTACGATAAAGACGTATGGACGAGGGCGAAGACGAGAACGCAAAAGATCGCCCACAAAAATTTGATCGGCAAACGGAGGAATTACTCCTAAAGAAATGCCGGAAAGTCCTTCTTCACAGAGCGCGGCAAAGTCGTGGCAATCCATTTCACGCTCTGCAAACAGATTCACCATTTCCTCAAGACGCGTCATAATGGCATCCCAAATCTGGCGATGCAGAGCGAGCCGCTCTTCCTCCCCTTCTTTACGAAGTTTTTCCTCATAGTGAAACAAGGCTTCCGCTGTTTCCGGCGTGCGCAAAGCATACACTAACGCCTTAGCAAAATCGCGGACAGTTTTCCCGTTCTGCATACGTTTGTTAAACGAATAAAAATAATCGAGAATCTTTCGATTCACCCGTCTTGCCGTATCCGCTTCTTGCGTTCTTCGTTCGCGTTCCTTTTCCTCCAGACGAAGGTCTTTGTCGATAAAAAGAAAATAACGTTCATCTTCCACCATCCGATAGCGAATATTCCGTTGTTCCAAATAGCGTTGATAACTCTCGATATCCTCTTCTTCTATGCCCAGCAGACCCGCTTTTACGAGAGATAGCATAGTCTCCGGTCTTGGTCCCTTCTCACTTAAGAGAAGCAACGCACGAATGGTGCGCAGCAGCGGATGATAGTTCACTTCTTTGATTTCATCGTAAAAAAAGCGCAGACCTTCCCGTTGAAGGGCACGCTTAAGTAAAGGAGCATATTCTTCCGAATCGGTCAGGAAAAGCGCAAAGTCATTCTCCTTCGCTCCTTCCTGCTGCATACGCTTTTTGATTTCTACGATTACGCCTTCTACTTCCTGTACACTATTGCGATACCGGACGAAAGTGATGGGCGCAGACACCGTGGTCTTTTCCGACCGTTCCTTCGGTGGATGAAGGCTGAACACCGACCGCGCACCAATATCCACCGCGCTACGCAGAGAAAGCGTCCCGCCGTTTTCCCTATCCTGCTCTTCGTGTGCTCTGCCGTCCAGCCTTCTCTGTAGGCGATTAGCTGTAGAAGCATCTGTTTGGAAAAATACCTCTGTTGAAGGAACACTCGTTTTTGAAATAGCATGAAGGCGAAGAGACGAAAGGGCGGAAAGCTGTCTAACAAAGCGAGCGCTCAGGGAAAACGCCGCCGCATCCTCGACAGAGTCAGAAAGGAGCGTATCCTGTACGGTATAGGGCATCATTTCCGGCGCAGAAACAATCATTTTCGCCATTTGCGGATCTAAGGTCATGGTGAAATGTACCGCATGACCACAGTCCACTAAAGCGCGCACAGCATCGGCTTCCCGTTTGGAAAGCGAGTGAAAGCGATCAAAGAAAAAATCCACCCCATCAAAAACAGAAAGCGAGGAAAGCTGTTGAAACGCCCAAGTCAATTCATCATCGCTATCGAAACGGATGGTGCCCAGCGTCTCCTCGTAAGCGCGGTAAATCTGCGCCATTTCCAACAATTTCTGACGTGTTCGGTCTCCTTCCGGAAGAGTATTTGCTTTTTCTTCCACCGTATCGGGAGAAACGCCGTACTCTTTCCATTCACGCAATTGACGAACAAATGCCTGACAAAGGTCAGTTCCCATTGTTCCGGGTGTGAAAACACGTCGCTTATCTTTGTTCTCCTCAAGAAGAAGACGAACCAGCATACGTCGTCCTTCTTCTGTGACAAGCGGAGTACGTAAACCGCTTCCTTCCTGTAAAATATCGCGAACTAACGAATGAAAGCTCTTGACCTGTGCCTGCATGAGCACCTTTGTGTCAAGCGCTTCAAAAAGCGCCTGCTCGGCTTCAACCGTAAATTGAGAAGGTACCACCAGATAGGCACGATGTCCGTGCGAGAGACTGTCTTGGAGGGCATCAACCAGTCCTCTCCAGGCATCTTCCGGAAAACGCGACGCATAGAGGTCGATCACGCCTCCACCTCCAATGGAAACACCAAACGTGCCGCGCCGATCATTCCGGCTTTATTGCCAAGCGTTGCCCGTACAATGGGCGTTTCGCGCGTGGCAAAAAATGCATAACGGCGATACGCCTCCCGAAGAGGATTCATCAATACGTCACCGGCATTGCTGACACCTCCACCAATGACAAAGCATTCGGGGTCAATAGACGATCCGAGAATGGCGAGTCCTCTGCCCAAGACATCTGTAACACGGTTGACGACTTGCTGGCAAATCGCATCGCCGTTTGCTGCTCCACGGAAAATTGCGCGCGTATCATATCCGCCGTTATAGGGGCGAAGAGAAGAAGGGGTGTCAGATTGCGCGAGCAATTCTCCGGCATAACGTAAAATATTCGGTGCCGAACATACCTGCTCTAAACAATAATGTCCGCCACATCCGCAGGAAAAGCCGAGGGGTTCAGTAAGTACCGGCATATGACCGATTTCTCCGCCTGCACCATGTGTACCGGACAGAATCTGATTGTTCAAAACGATGCCACCGCCAATGCCTGTTCCAATGATGACAAAGACAATCGAGCTTTTATCGGATGCCGCACCTTGCCAAACCTCGCCCAACGCCGCGACATCTGCGTCATTTTCCACAATAATGGGGCAGGTAAACCCTTCCTGTTCACGAAAAACTTCTACGAGGGGAACAACGCCCCAACGGAGATTAACGCAACCGTTCACAATGGTATGACCGACCACCGGTCCGGGCACGCCGATCCCGATTCCACCTAATTCCGATTCTGCAAGATTTTCTTCCGCAAGCAGCGTCCGTAAACGCACCGCCATTTCATGAATGAGAACATTCTGTTCTTTTTCCTTTCCGGTGGGAATGGAAACCGATGTACACAAGTGGCCTTTCGCATCAAAAAGCCCAAATTTGGCAGTTGTTCCGCCAAGATCAATCCCGATATATACCGTCATGCCCCCTCCTTTTTACCAGTCCCTGATGTCTATTATTTTAGCATGACCAACCATTCCCTGCACTGAAGGAAAGTGCGCTTCGGCTAACGTTTTCTAAGTATTCTTCCGAAAAAAGCCCCATCCTATTCGATTTACCAACGCATACGATGCAGCACTTTCGTTACCTTTCTTCTTTTTCGGGTAAAAAAAGTATATCGAATTTCTCACGCGTTTCCTTACGCAACACCAAAAATAGGAGGAAAATATGCCAACGTATGAACTGTACAAAAAGAACGCCTGCCCCTTTTGCCAAAAAGTGATGACGTTCATGAAGAAGAATGCTATCCAAGGAATCGAAATGAAGGATATCGTAGAAGATCCCAAAAATAAGGAAGACCTGATTACACGCGGCGGAAAAAATCAGGTTCCTTGCCTTTTCATTGATGGCAAAGCCCTCTATGAGTCGGAGGATATTATCCAGTATATGAGGGAACATCTGATAGCGGACGCTTCTAACGACGATGGAAACGATGCCGCTCCCGGTGTTTGCAACGTACTATAATAGGAAAAACGCAGGGCACGAAAACGTCTGATCTGTTTTCGTGCCCTGCGCTTTTTTTTTGAGAAGCAAACGTAAACACTCTACCCGACTCCCCCTCTTTATTGTGCAGGGGTGATATATACCGTCGCTTTGTTGCGAATACGTCCGAACTGGTCATGAAGGGATAGGAACAGCGGAAACCCCAATCTATCCGGATGGGCTAAGAAACCTTCCAAACGCGAGCGCTGTTCTTCGGTCAACACTTTATCCAACGGAAAAGAATAATGCTTTTCTTTATCTGTTTGTAAACTTCCCGTTCCCGTATTTGCTTCTATCAACGGTACCTTTTGCACCTGTTCCCCACTCGTTGCACAGTAAGGAAATCGTCCGGAAGCGTTCATTTGAAGATAGTAATCCCCTTGAACGTCCGACGCAATCTCATCTCCATAATCGAATTGGACATCAAAGAATCTCTCTCCGTTTTCCTCGAGGAGACAAACATGAATAGGCGCATCGCCACCCGGAACCGCATTTGCTATGGTCTTCGCGTGTACGGTATTCGTCCCCGTCAAAATATTCTCAGGAAGAAGAATGCCGGCTATAACCTGAATGCCATAACCATCCGGCGCAAACAAATACACACTTGCATTCAGGCGATCCCGTTTGCCATGAATAAACTCCTGGAGTATCGCTTCATTGTCTTCGTCAAATGCCTTCCTATCCGAAGACACAGAGAAGGAAATCGTCCTCGGCATAGATCCGTTATCCGCCGATATGGGAAAAACCGTGTTTTTTGTTTCTTGCATCCTAAAAGGAATGATGCCGTCGAAAGAGACCATAGCATAGATCTGTTGGGATTTGAACATTGACAAATCCACGGGATAAACTGTATCTTCCCAGTCCAGTCTTATATCAAGACGATACTGCTCTCCGACAACGTATAGGGGAAATGCCTCCTGACTGCGATAGAAAGTCATATCTTCCAGCCATCCGTCGCCACGTCCAAGAATGCGGCTTTCCTCTGATGAATCGGGCACCGTCTCCGACTTTGTAGCGTTCATCGATTCCTTTTCTTTTGGCGAATTCTGTGCGGTACAAGCCGTTAACAGCAGTAGGAAAAAGAGGAACGTCCAATAACGCAAAGTGTTGACAAGCTCGTCCTTCATAATGATACCTCAATCACTTTCTAAATCGAATCATGCCACGTCGCTGTAGTTCCCCTAAGTGTCGTAGACTCCGACGTGTGATGGCAATCCTCAAATGTTGTTTCTTTCGTGCCCTTCACGGTAATCATTACTTTTCCTGCTCTAAGTGTACATTTCTGTCCAGGCGGAATCGGACCCCAAATTATTGTTTCTTCATAAGAAGTAGACTTTATACTACTTAACTCAAAATCCACATTACTTCTTGCTAACATAAAATCGACACCAACACTACCTCCTGAAGTTAAGGATAACGAAGAGGTAAGTGTCACCTCCTCCTTAACTGTTGAGGGAACCGTGCCTGGATAGACCATATGCGTATACTGAATTTCCTGGTTTCTAGATAGTATTGATTCATGATACGTTTGGACATACTCACACTTGACTCCTCTGGTTGCATTCGTACTACATCCACTTGCGTTAGCAAATTTCGGGAACAACAACATGACAACGGCTAAAAATACGGTCACTATTCTTTTCATAATTTCCTCCTCTCAACAGTAGTGGTAGATCAACGCTTAAAGGGATGAAAAGGATTTCCCCTTTCGATTTTAAATTACCCCTTGACTACTTATTTCAAACACGAAATGTTAAATAAAAGTTGAATTGATGGCAATAGTGAAGAAGACTGATAAAAGTAGATAACGAAAAAAATGCCCGTTTCCTTGAAAAACCAAGGGCGGGCATTTCACTACTATGGAGATGGAGGGAATCGAACCCTCGTCCAAGAGAACATCCGAACGAGTTTCTCCGAGCGCAGTTTATTTCGGTTGTTTCCCGAATGACCGGTGAAATAAACAAACGATAGCATTCGGTAGCTTCATGAATCCAACCTGCGGGCAAAGCTTAGCGCAGGAAGTTTCCCGAAATGATTGAGGTCAGTCCGTCTGTTACGGGTCCAGCCGGAGGACCGGCAGCCATGGTTAGGCTGCGTAAGCTAATTCGTTGTCGTTAGCAGTTATTGGTTTCGCCTGATTAACGTCATCTGCCTGACGGCTCGCTTCTCCTTTTTCCATTCCCCTGTCGAAACCGGGCATCCCCGTGTTTTCCAGTATACCATAAAATAGAGGCTATCTGCGATAAAACGCAAAGAGAGCAACTGCGTTTCATATCGCAACCACTGCGTTTACTCCGTCCTCTCAGTCGATTCTTCCGTATCCACTGGAGAGGAACCCTCTGCAGAGTTGTCATCCGTTCCGGACGATTCACTTTCTACCGAAGGTGAGCCATTTTCTATTTCCGTGTTCTCCCTCGCGGAGGACGGAGAATCATTGGGCTCTTCGGTTACATCATAATCGTTATCGGGCGTAGAAGCGCGACCGTTCATGTAATCAGAGATATTGTATACCGGAAGGTCGGCATAATCCTCCTCCTGCAGCGAATAGGTTTTAGGTGATGCCGTCGGAACAGCCTTCCCGTCAATAACGTATTGCATTGTCTTGAGAATATCGCGTTTGCTTTCCTGACTGGGCAAGAACATAAACAGCGATGAATCCGGCATCTGATACGAGGGTAATCCCATCATTCCAAAACCCTGAAGCTGTGACGAAGTAACCATCCATTTCCGATTGTTCTCCACCTGGTAATTGATGTAATCGACCATGGTCTGACGAGGCATGTTGGTCGAAACCTCTTTTGCAATAACCTGCAGGAGCGACGGGTAATTCATTAATATGGACGGAGAGGACACACGTTCAATCAGTGCTTTCATGATGCGCACATGGTTTCTGCCACGCGCCAACTCCCCATCTCCTAAACCATATCGCTCTCTCGCAAAGGCTAAGGTCTGTTTGCCATCCAAATGGATTCTTCCCCTGTTAAATTGGTATCCTTGCGCTTCAAAGGCCTCCGAATTATCCACATCTACTCCATCGAGCACATCAACGATATCCACAATCGAGTCAAAATTTACCACGACGTGATATTTGATTTTAATACCGAAAAAGTTTTCGAGGGTTTCTTCCGAAGTCTGCACACCGAAGTTGCCCGAATGCGTCAGCTTATCGTACTGATTCTCTCCTTTTCCAGCAATACGCATGTACGCATCACGCGGAATCGTTGTAATGTGTACAGAATGGGTTGCCGGATTGACCGTTAAAATCATATTGACATCGCTTCGCGAAGTCGTATCGATCGAACCGTTGGTATCTTTTCCACTGAGAAAGACATGGAAGGGTTTGACGAGTTCTGCCTGCGTTAACGGAACATCCGGCGTTTCCGCACTTTCTTCACCGGGATTGTTCGGCTTCTGCGATACATAATCGAGGGTACGAATGGAGGACCAAACATAATACCCGCCCACCGCTTCGGCAGACATAATAAGAAAGAGCAAAATACCGGCGGCCACAGCCGATCCGCGTTTCGCATACAGAAAGCCGATCATCAACAAGAGATTGAGCACGAAAAAAATGCTCA